>JBCKKA010000006.1:0-48404 GCA_038904515.1 Acidimicrobiia bacterium
TTAGTTATGCCGACACGCGCTGATTCTCCCGTGGCTAAATTTCTCGAGAAGCGGGGCGAAGGCATTCATCACGTGGGTTACCGAGTAGCCGATTGTGCGGCTGCGCTCAAGCAAGTGAAGGATCAGGGTTATCAGGTAATCGACGAAGTACCCCGGCCGGGAAGTCGGGGCACGACGGTGGCGTTTGTTCACCCCAAAACCGCCTTTGGCACCCTTATTGAGCTAGTACAAGAGGAATCTTCCGCCTCTTCGAGCCGGTAACCTCAGGCATTATGGCGATAGAAGAAGAGATACTGGGCGAAGATTCGGGCGCGACTCCGGCGGCGCTGATCGTACACCCCATTGAAGAACGGCTCGAACAACTTGCGGCATTACGAGAAGAAGCACTGCACGCCGGATCCGATGCTGCAGTTAAGCGCCAACACGAGCGAGGCAAACTCACCGCGCGCGAACGGTTAGAAAAACTCCTCGACCCCGACTCTTTCGTCGAACTCGATATGTTGGCTAGACACCGAGCCCACGGATTTGGAATCGAAAATACTCGGCCCCTCACCGACGGAGTAGTTACCGGATGGGGAGCTATTGGCGGCCGCAAAGTTTTTGTGTTCTCGCAAGACTTCACCGTATTCGGTGGCGCGCTCGGCGAAGTTTTTGCCGAAAAAATTCACAAGGTTATGGACCTAGCCGAATCGGTTGGAGCCCCCATGATTGGTCTCAACGACGGCGCCGGCGCGCGTATTCAAGAAGGTGTGGTCAGTCTCGATGCTTACGGCGGGATTTTTCACCGTAATGTCAAGGCGTCGGGAGTAATTCCGCAAATCAGCGTGATCATGGGACCGTGTGCCGGTGGTGCGGTTTATTCCCCCGCCATGACCGACTTCGTTTTTATGGTTAAGGGAACTTCACACATGTTTATTACTGGGCCTGATGTAGTGAAGACCGTTACCGGTGAAGATGTCACCCAAGAAGAACTCGGTGGCGCGATCACTCACGCGTCGAAATCGGGCGTAGCGGGGTTTGTGGCCGAAGACGAAGAATCATGTCTTGAACAAGTGCGCTACTTGGTTTCGTTTCTTCCGCAAAATAATCTTGATGATCCGCCTTATTTTGCTCCCACCGACGATCCGAACCGCCGGTGTGAA
The DNA here is from genome assembly GCA_038904515.1 of Acidimicrobiia bacterium. Lineage (GTDB taxonomy): Bacteria > Actinomycetota > Acidimicrobiia > IMCC26256 > PALSA-555 > SHUY01. The sequence goes on from JBCKKA010000006.1 coordinate 1,143, forward strand.
GACATTATTAGTTTGATCCCTGATTCCCCCAATAAGCCCTATGACATCAAGGCAGTCATTAACGCGGTAATCGACGATGGTGATTTCTTTGAGGTTCACCAACTCTGGGCGATGAACATCGTGTGTGGTCTAGCTCGACTCGATGGCCATGTGGTGGGAATTGTCGGCAATCAGCCGCAGAATCTTGCCGGCGTTCTCGACATTGATGCTTCCGAAAAAGCGGCGCGTTTCGTGCGCATGTGTGATGCGTTCAACATTCCCCTTGTCACTTTCGTCGATGTACCGGGATTTTTGCCCGGAACTGACCAAGAGTACGGCGGCATCATTCGCCACGGCGCTAAATTGCTCTACGCCTACTGCGAGGCCAATGTGCCTCGCATTCAGATCATTACCCGCAAGGCTTACGGCGGTGCGTACGTGGTTATGAACTCCAAATCAATCGGTGCCGACCTCGCGTTCGCGTGGCCATCGGCCGAGATTGCCGTTATGGGCGCCCAGGGCGCGGTCAATATAATTTTCCGCAAAGAAATCGATCAAGCCGATGACCCCGAAGGTCGGCGAGTCGAGTTGATTGAGGAGTACACCGAGAAATTTGCCAACCCTTATGTGGCCGCGGAGCGAGGTTATGTCGACGATGTGATTGACCCTCGCGATACTCGTCAAGTTTTGATTCAGTCGCTGGATATGTTGCGCACCAAGCGCGAACAGTCGCCGGCGCGCAAGCACGGAAACGTTCCCCTTTGAGCACCGCTACTTTTGTCGTAGGGGCGATTACGCCTGCCCCTACCGCTGACGAAGCGGCCGCGATCGAAATGGCCCTCGCCGAGATGGTGCGCGCCGGAGTGTTCAACGCTCCGGTCGATAGTGCAACTGATATGACCCAGCAATGGGTAAAAGCTGCTCGGCTCACGGCCCGCGGCGGCGGTCGTCGACGCGGGGCGTGGCGGCTTAACGAGCGTTCGGGTCGTAACTAACAATGCCCGAACTTAAATAGCCCGGTTGAACCCGTCGGGGGTATGACGAATCACCGCGGTGAACGCTTACGGGCCAATCCGTAACGCTAAAACCTCATTAGTTATCCCCAGTTCGCGGCCAGTTATCCCCTGCTCCAATGGAGTTTTTCTTTGTTATCCCCAGTTCTATCCTCAGAATGGAAGCAGTTATCCCCAGCACCGAAAAGTCGCGCTACTCTCAGGCGCAAGTCATTTTTATTGGCGCCATTTCAACCTAAGGAGTTTTGGTGGCAGCAACGGGTAAAACAAATAACCGTAATCTCGGCGCCACGGTAGCGGCGCAATTTTGCACAACGGTAAATAACTATCCCGACCGGATAGCGCTGCGGTGGAAGACGGGCGAGAGCTACTCGGAAATGACTTGGACACAATACGGCGAGCAGGCGGGACGCATGGCGCACGCTTTGGCCGACTTAGGCGTGGTCAGAGGTAGCCGAGTGTTGCTGATGACGCGTAACCGGCCCGAGTTTCATATTGCCGATGTTGCCACCACGCTATTGGGGGCAACATCGGTCTCTATTTACAATTCATCGTCACCAACACAAATTGAATATTTAGCGTCGCACTCCGAAGTGGTGGTAGCGGTAATAGAAAATGCTGAGTTGCTAACTCGGGTACTTGAAGTGCGGGATAAAATTCCGTCCTTAAAAAAAGTTATTGTAATTGATACCGAAAATGTAACGGCTTCCGACACACTGTCGTGGGACGAACTGCTTAAAACCGACTCAATTGACATCGAAGCCGCCGCCGCGCAAGTAGCGCCCGATGATCTCGTCACCATTATTTATACTTCGGGTACAACCGGTCCGCCTAAGGGCGTGATGCTCGATCACGCCAATGTGGTGTGGACGATAAATAGCACGCTCGATTGTTGGGTCGATAAGGATCCATTTTTTAGTCGAATGGTTTCTTATCTCCCGATGGCGCATATCGCCGAACGCATGAATTCGCATTACCAAGCGATAGCGGGTGTGTTTGAAATCACTACATGTCCCGATGCAGCCGAGATCGGTAAATACTTAGCCGCGACGCGACCGCAAATTTTATTCGGTGTACCGCGCGTGTGGGAGAAATTGCAAGCAGGAGTAATGGCCGTGGCGCAAGCTAATCCCGACCAGCTGGCGCTGCTCCAAGCGGCCTTGCCGGTTGGAGCCCGAGTTTCGGAGTACCGCGCTCGCGGCGAAGAATTGCCCACCGATCTGGCAACCGAGCTATCTGGCGTTCAGCCAGTTTTTGATCTCGTTCTTAATCTGCTCGGTCTCGACCAAATTATTTCGGCGATTACCGGTGCCGCGCCTATCCCTATGGATACTTTCCATTTTTTCCGGTGCCTTGGGCTCGAACTGTCGGAGATTTACGGTTTGTCCGAAACCTCCGGGCCTATGACTTGGGAACCGTTTTTAGTGCACCCTGGCACCGTGGGCCGACCACTACCGGGTTGCGAAGTCACTTTGGCCGACGATGGCGAGGTGATGGCGCGGGGTGGGAATATATTTCGGGGTTATCTCAACGATCCGGTTCGCACCGCCGAAGTACTCGACTCCAACGGCTGGTTTTCGACGGGTGACATCGGCGAGTTTGATTCGGATGGCTATCTGAAGATCGTTGATCGCAAAAAAGAACTAATTATTACTGCGGGGGGTAAAAACATTTCTCCGGCCAACCTAGAAGCGGCGCTCAAGGGCTATCCGCTAATCGGACAAGTTTGCGTGGTTGGCGATAAGCGACCATTTATCACTGCGCTCTTGGTGCTCGACGCCGAAGTGGCTCCCGCGTGGGCGGCTCAACACGGCATCGCGGCCACCGAACTCGCGGCTATTGCCCAAGACCCAGTGGTGTTGGCTGAAATTTCCGCCAATGTCGATGAGGTGAACGCGAATGTTTCACTCGATAGCTTGGTGCGCAAGTTCACCGTCCTTGACGCGGAGTGGCTGCCCGACTCCGAGGAGTTAACGCCCACTATGAAACTAAAACGCCGAGGAGTTAACGCTAAGTACTCCGCCGAGATCGAGGCGATGTACGCCTGATTAGGCGTTAATGCTTTTGCGTCGGGCCACAGCCAAAGTCGCGATTTCGTTCATTATTTCGGCAATCTTGTAATCTTTAGGCGTAAATACTGCCGCCACTCCGGCCGCAAGCATTTCCGCTCGGTCGGCGTCGGGAATGATCCCGCCCACGATTATCGGCGCCTCAACTCCAACATCTCGCAAACAACGGATAGTGGCCGGTACCAATTCGCGATGCGAACCCGAAAGAATCGAAAGCCCAATAATGTCGACATCTTCATCACGCGCTACTGCCGCGATTTGTTCGGGAGTTAAACGGATACCTTGATAGATAACTTCAAAGCCAACATCGCGTGCGGCCACCGCTATTTGTTCGGCCCCACTTGAGTGACCGTCGAGACCGGGTTTGCCTACTAGTAGGCGTAACGGACCGCCGAGTCCTTTAGTTATTTTGGCCAATCGATCGCGCACCGCCACCAGATCGCCGGCGGGCGCGCTCACGCCACCGACTCCCGTAGGTGCTCGGTATTCGCCGAAAATCGTGCGCAAGGCTTCCGCCCATTCACCTACGGTCCCGCCGACGCGTGCGAGAACCACGCTGGCGGGGACCAAGTTTTCCTTGGTCGCGGCGGCGCGCACTAGTTCCGCTATGGCTTCAGCTACAACTTTTTCGTCGCGTTCATTTATCCATTGTTTTAGGTGTTTTATCTGTTCAATTTCAGCGACCGGATCGACGGTAACGATGGCCTGGTCGGCTTTCAGTTGGGTAAGTACCGACGGAGCGGTTTCGGTAAATGAATTAACGCCAACGACTACTTGTTCGCCCGACTCAATGCGGCGAACTCGCTCGGAGTTGCTCTGCACCAGTCGGGCCTTCATGGAGTCGATCATTGAGAACGCGCCTCCGCCATCAAGCACCCAGTTGAGTTCGGTGCGTGCGGCGGCAACTAACTCGTTAGTTTTATTTTCGATCACTTTCGAACCGTTAAAGATATCGTCGTATTCGAGCAAGTCGGTTTCGTAGGCCAAGACTTGTTGCATGCGTAGTGACCACTGCTGGTCCCACGGAGTTGGCAATCCGAGTGCTTCGTTCCAACACGGCAACTGAACCGCTCGCGCCCGAGAGTCACGCGACAAGGTAACGCCCAGCATCTCGAGCACAATCCGTTGGACATTATTTTCGGGTTGATTTTCTGTCAGTCCTAGCGAATTCACTTGCATTCCGTAACGAAACCGGCGCTGTTTGGGATCAGTAACTCCGTACCGTTCAGTACATATTTCTTCCCACAGCGCCGAGAACGCTCTCATCTTGCACATTTCTTCAATAAAACGAATTCCCGCATCGACGAAGAAAGAAATACGCCCTACTACTTGTGGAAATTCTTCTTCACTTACTTGTCCCGAGTCTCGCACCGCGTCGAGAATGCTGCATGCGGTTGCGAGTCCGTAGGCAATTTCTTGTACTGGCGTGGCGCCTACCTCTTGGTAGTGATATGGGCATACATTTATGGGGTTCCAGTTAGGGACATTGAGCACAGTGAAGCAGATCAAGTCGACGGTAAGACGTCGCGATGCTTCGGGCGGGAAAATATAAGTACCACGCGACAAGAACTCTTTGACGATGTCGTTTTGGGTGGTGCCTGAAAGTTTTTTAGGGTCGATTCCTTGTTCGTTCGCCAAGGCCAAGTACATACTGAACAGCCACATGGCGGTGGCGTTGATAGTCATCGATGTATTCATTTCGTCAAGCGGAATTTGGTCGAACAACTTGCGCATTTCGCCGAGGTGAGGAACCGGCACACCCACTTTGCCCACTTCCCCGTGGCTCAATTGGTGGTCGGGGTCGTAACCGGTTTGAGTGGGGAGATCAAAGGCGACCGATAGTCCGGTTTGACCTTTGGCTAGGTTGCCGCGGTAAAGCTCATTCGATTCGCGCGCCGATGAATGTCCCGAATAGGTTCGCATTAACCATGGGCGCTCTTTTTCGGCCATGGCGGTTTTATTTCTTGGAATAGTCGTAGAAGCCGCGACCCGTCTTACGGCCGAGGCGTTCGGCACTAACCATGCGTTGCAGTAAAGGCGCCGGCGCGTAATTGGGCTGCCGGAATTCGTCGTAGAGCGCACCAATAATGGCCAAACTGGTGTCGAGTCCGACTAAGTCGAGCAATTCGAGGGGCCCCATCGGAAAGTTGCAGCCCCCTTTCATGGCCGCGTCGATGTCATCGCGATTCGCCACTCCGGCATCGAACAGGTTGACGGCATTGTTTAGGTAAGGGAAAAGGAGCGCGTTGACGATGAACCCAGCCTGGTCGCGCACATCGACCACAGTCTTGCCACAAGTCTCGGCAAACGCGCGAGCGGCGGCGATTACTTCATCGCTAGCGGTAATCGGTCGCGCAATTTCGACCAACGCCATCATGGGCGCGGGGTTGAAAAAGTGAATACCGCAAACTCGCTCAGGATTTTTGGTCACCATGGCCATTTCGACCACGGGAAGGGTGGAAGTGTTGGTAGCCAAAATGGCGGAATCGGAACATATTTCGGATAGTTGGCTAAAAAGTTCGCGCTTAGTGGGTAAATCTTCGACGATTGATTCGAGTACAAGATCGCAATCGGATAGTTCGGCGAGGTCGGTAACCGCGCGCACGCGCCCGCGGATTGCTTCACCGTCGACCGCTTCGAGTTTGCCGCGCTCAACTTGCTTGGCGAGCGATTTGTCGAGACTGGCGAGCATGGAGTCGGCCGATGCTTGGGCACGACTACGCAAAATTACGTTGAAACCCGATTTGGCGGCTACTTCGGCAATACCCGATCCCATAATTCCCGAACCAATTATGCCAACATTTTTTACTGGCGGTGATGAAGTGCTCACTTAATTTCTCCTGTCGTTGAGGGTTACGCGTTTGCTGCCCCGTGGTCGGCTAAATATCGTTCTGGTCAGAGGCTACCGCTCGGTAGGAATCGGATTGTACGGGCGTTCGCGAGCCCAGTCCTCGCCGGCTGAATCATTGAGTTATAGCTAGGCTGTTATTTCTATGACTAAGAAAAATAGAAATGGCACTTTGGCCCTTATCGGTGGTGATGAATGGAGCGCGGGTGGTGAATCCTTAGATCGAGAGCTGCTTGAGATCGCCGATACCAACGAAGTAGTGGTACTGCCGTCGGCCGCGGCTTATGAGCACCCCGAGCGAGTAGCGGAGTCGGCGGTCGCTTACTTCGCCACCTTGGGTGCGAAAGTTAAACCGCTTATGGTGCTGAACCGTCGCGAGGCCGAGGATTCCGATATAGCAACGGTGGTTAAGGAGGCGCGGTTTATTTATTTATCCGACGGTTCGCCTCTTCACCTACGGTCGGTACTTAAAGACTCGTTGCTTTGGGACGCCATAGTCACTTCGTTCCGTGCGGGTGGAGTATTGGCCGCGTCGGGTGCGGGCGCCACGCTCGTCTGCGATCCAATGGTTGATCCCCGAGGTGGTGCGTACACCGTTGGTTTGGGTTTGGTATCCAACTTGGCGGTGTTTCCTTACCACGGAACTGCCGCCGACCACATGCGGGCTCGCTCTATCGATTTACTCGCGCCCGACGCAACGCTCGTTGGTATCGATGAAAAGACCGCGTTGATTCGTAGTGCCGATGGCGAGTGGCGGGTAGCCGGAACGGGTGCAGTGACCGTTTATGAAGGCGTGGCCGCAAAAAGTTATTCCGCGGGCAAGAAAATAAATAATCTCACTTAAGGAACAGTGGTCGGGGCCACAACCCTCTTGGTGGTAATCGCTACTTTTTTCATTACGACCGCTCGCGTTAGTGGCCCGTCGCCCGACGCGGGAGCAAACTTTTCGATCGCGCGCGCGACGTCTAGTCCTTTGCTTACCTTCCCGATTACTGCGTAATCAGGGGGAAGGGCCGCGGTTCCGGTAACGATAAAGAATTGCGAACTCGCGGTACCGGCGGGCTCAGAACCAGATTTAGCCCACGCGACCGTTCCCTTGGGGTAATAAGGCGTGGTGGTCGGAATTTCGGCAGCAACCGAATAGCCGGGATCTCCCGAGTTGGTTTGCGTGGGACTACCAGTTTGGATGACGAAGTTTTTTGCGGCCCGTACGATGGCGAGATTGTCAAAGAATGTTTTGTTGGCGAGATACACGAAGTTATTAACTGAAATTGGATACTGCTGCGCGGCAAGGTCGATATCGATAGTCCCGCAGGTAGTAGTAATGGTCGCGGTGTAACTCTGGCTGGTATCGAGAGTTTGTTCGGGTGCCGGCAAGGTGGTGTCGGTGGCCGCGGGAGCCTTCACTTCCGCGCAAGCGCCACCGCCCGCCGATTTTTTGTCGCTACTGGAGTTAGTGAGATTTATGACTACGAGAATGATCAAAACGGGTGAGGCGATTAGGGCAAAGGTGCGGGCACTCTTCATGAACCGCCGGCGGCGCTGCAGTTTCCCCTCGTGCTCTCGGCGCGCCTCGCGGTTTTCCCGCTGGCGCTCGCGCTTGTTGGCCTTAGACATAGACAGACCCTAACGCGCCGCCCCGCTCAATCTCCCGCTCCGAAATCAAGCGGTAATATCGCCGCCGCGCCGGTACCATCAAGGTATGGGTCTCATAGTGCAGAAATTTGGTGGCACTTCGGTCGCTACTCCGGAACGAATTCGTGAGGTGGCCGAGCACATAGTGGCAACTCGGCGCGCCGGTAATGATGTCGTAGTAGTGGTTTCCGCTATGGGTTCAACCACTGACGAACTCGAAAAGTTGGCTTTTGATGTAGTCGCCGAGCCGTCGGCCCGCGAGATGGACATGTTGTTAACTGCCGGTGAAAGAATTTCGATGGCGTTGTTGTGCATGGCGATTATTGATCAGGGTGAAGAGGCAGTGAGCTTTACCGGTTCACAGGCCGGAATCCTGACCGATACCGATCACCAACGCGCTCGTATTTTGGATGTACGGGCCGATCGCATCAAAGAATCGATTGCTGCGGGAGTTATTACGGTCGTAGCGGGATTTCAAGGAGTCTCTACTGATTCAGACATCACCACGCTTGGTCGGGGGGGTTCGGATACCACCGCAGTGGCGTTGGCGGCCGCGCTTAACGCGGAGTTTTGCGAGATTTATACCGATGTTGACGGTGTATTTACCGCCGATCCGCGCGTTGTTTCTAACGCGCGTCGACTCGACGCGCTGTCTTACGAAGAAATGCTTGATCTCTCGGCTACCGGTGGGCGAGTTTTGGCTCTACGGTCAGTTGAGTTTGCCCGCAACTACGGCGTGCCCGTGCACGTTCGTTCGAGTTTCACTTGGAAGCCAGGAACCTGGATACGCGAGGAAGGAAGCGCAATGGAGCAGGCAATTATTTCGGGGGTAACCCACGACGATTCCGAAGCCAAAGTAACGGTGAGTGGAGTTCCTGACCGACCGGGTATTGCCGCGACCGTGTTTCGCGCGCTTGCTAATGCCAGCGTAAATGTAGACATGATTGTGCAGAACGTATCGACGCAAGGTCACACCGATATTTCTTTCACGGTTCCCCTCGAAGACCTCGCGCGCGCGCGATCGGTAATCGAGCGTTTAGTTGCTGATGTTGAGGCGGCCGGATTTTCTTCCGACGAAAATGTTGGACGAGTCTCTTTGGTGGGCGCGGGCATGCGCACCAATCCCGGCATCGCGGCGACCATGTTCGAGACGCTGGCTAATGCCGGAGTGAATATTGAAATGATCTCTACTTCGTCGATTCGTATTTCGTGCGTAGTGGCAGCAGGTGATGTTGAAAAAGCAGTGCAAGTTCTACACGACGCGTTTGAATTAGGTGACGCTTCGTGAAACTCGGAGTTCTCGGTGCAACTGGCGTAGTTGGTGCAGAAGTTTTGTGCATACTGGCCGATCGCAATTTTCCGATTGATGAACTGAAAGTTTTCGCGTCACCACGATCGGTGGGGCGAATTATGAATACTTCGGTCGGCGAAGTGGCGTGCATGGTTCCTAGTGCGGCTGAGTTCGCCGGTCTCGACTTGCTTATCGTTGATGTGGAAGACGATATTGCCCGTGAGTGGATTCCGGTAGCCGAAGCGGCCGGAGTTGCTGTGGTCGATAACTCCGCGGCATTTCGTATGGATCCCGATGTGCCGTTAGTGATTGCCGAAGTGAATCCGGAGGCGATAGTTGGCCGTAAACGCAACATCGTGGCCTGCCCCAACTGCACCACGATGGTTCTGCTTACCGCGCTGGCGCCACTGCACCGAATCGTGCCCATCGATCGCATGGTGGTTTCGACTTACCAAGCAGTATCGGGCGCGGGTCGCGCGGGTATTTCTGAACTCGCGGCGCAGTGGGCACGCGGAGTGGGTGCCGAAAATGATCTGGGCCGAGCCGGAGCGCAACCCGAACTCATTGTGGCCGGTGAAGTCTGGGATCGCCCAATTGCCGGCAACGTAATTCCTATAGCGGGCTCGGTCGCCGCCGACGGATCAACTTCAGAAGAAGCGAAGCTGGCGCACGAAAGTCAAAAAATCTTGCGCGCACCCGCGTTACGGGTTTCGGCTACATGTGTGCGGGTTCCGGTTTATGTTGGTCACTCAATGAGCGTCAATGTGGAATTTGCTTCCGCGCTTAGCGTTCGTGACGCAGTGGCGGCGCTGGGCGCGGCGCCAGGGGTGATCGTGGTCGACAACGGCGCGGGCGCGCCGACTCCGCTGGAGGGTGCTGGCATTGATCCAGTGCTAGTGGGCCGGGTGCGGGCTGATAGTTCGCAAGCCAACGCCTTAAATTTATGGGTGACGGGTGACAACCTTCGCAAAGGTGCCGCCCTCAACGCGGTTCAGTTAGCCGAGATCGTGGCGGCGGAATAAATCAGTCGCGTCGAGCGCGGCCGGTAAAGGTATAACCAAACGGCCGCGGTTCTTTAGGAAAGTAATACTCGTCTGGCTCGATGATGGTGAAGCCAGCCTGAGTAATTATTTCAAAAATAGGTCTAGTCAGATGGCAGCCGCCCGTCAACCGTTTGTGCACCGGTTCGATTATTGATTGCCACCGCGCCACTTTGGCGTCGGGTGCGTGACCGTGCTCAATAAAATGGAATTCGCCGCCGGGCTTTAAGACTCGTCGTAGCTCGGTGAGCGCGGCGCCGACATTGGGAATTGAGCAGAGGGTCCAGGTCGACAGCGCAGTGTCGAATTGTTCTGACTCCAGCTCCAAAGTCTCGCCGCGCAAACCTGCGAATTCAATTGGCACCGGAGATGCCGCGACGCGTGGTTCGGCAATCTTAAAACCCAGCGCCGAGGGTTCAATGACTTTGACTTTATTAATTGAATCGGGGTAATGCGCGATATTGAGACCGGTTCCGAAGCCGATTTCGATTACATCGCCGTGGAGACCGGAACAAACTTTTGCGCGGGCCGCGTGGGTCGAGGGCCGACCCATTATTTTGTCGAGCAGCCGAGGAAGCACGCGGTCTTGGTAGATCCCCATATTGGTCCTAATCTGCGCGATAAGTAATTATTTATTCTTGGCTTGATGGTCGGGCTGCCGGGATTTGAACCCGGGACCTCTTCGTCCCGAACGAAGCGCGCTGCCAAACTGCGCCACAGCCCGTGTGGAGAATTGAGTTTACTGCCGTAACTCGGGTTACGCCGTAGCCGTGGCGGGCGAAATGAGTTTTTTTACTGCTCGCCGCAGAGTTCCGGGATCAATCGGTTTAACGAGCTCAGCGTCGGCCGCGGCCCGAGTAGCGAGAAAGCGATCGTGTTCGCGATCGAGGAGAAGCAGAATCGGAACTGAAGGTAAGCGGTCGGCGGATGCTTCTAAATGAATATCGATGGCGACGGCAATACCGCCCATGTTGGCAATCTGCATATCGAGAATTACGAGATCGGGATGCAGTTCATCAACCGCACCCCGCACGTCTTGCCCGCGCGAGACTTCAATTACCTCTAAATTACGGCCCAGCAGAGCAGTACGCACCTGATTGCGTACCCATTGTCCGTCGGCGGCTACCAAAACTTTCATGCCCGCACGCTAGTCGCGTCAGCCCGTTCCGAATCGACCGGCTAATCAGTGATAGTAGAGAGGGTCGTGGTCCGCATAATCCGGCTTCTCGCTGCAGTCCTGATTGTTCTTGGCGTAGGCATCTTGGTCGCGCCGTCTTCGCCGGCGGCGAGTCAAGGCGGGATTTTGGTGGTGCAAGTTGAGGGGGCGTTAGATCCGCCCAACTCTTCGCTGATCCGCAACGCGATAAATCGAGCGAATAAAGAAAAATTCACCGCGGTGATTTTGCAGATCAACTCTGGCCGCACGCTGGGCGTTACGCCCAACGCGATTGTGCGCGACATTCAGAAATCGGCCGTGCCAATTGTCGCGTGGATTGGGCCAACCGGTTCGGAAGCGGGCGGAGGGATGACGCTGATCGTCGAAGCTGCCCATATTGCTTTTGCCGCGCCCGAATCAAGTATTGGATCGGCAGTTCCGGTGCGGGTAGACCAGCCCGACGCATTAAGCACACTAAAAGTTCGTAAAGAGTTAGAAAAACTTGCTACTGCTCGCGATCGCGATCCCGCGGGCGCGGCGCTATTTACGAATAATTCGGTATCGGCGAGCGCCGCCGCGCGCAGTGGTGCTATTGACGGCGTGCGTCCGACGCTCGGTGAAGCCATAGTTACTCTTAACGGTAAAACTGTTACTACTAGCGTAGGGGAAGTAAAACTTTCTACTGCCAAAGTGATTGGTGAAGGTCGAGATCGGCGCCGCCAACCCAATCAAGAAGTTGTATTCGATAGTTTAGGAATAGACGGTCAGCTGAGCCACGCGCTGTTTAGTCCTTCACTTGCGTATTTCCTGCTGGTTGCGGGTTTGGCGCTGATTGTGTTTGAGTTTTTTGCCGCGAGCGTTGGTTTTGCGGCACTAGTAGGCGCGGGCGCGGTCATTGGCGCGGCTTATGGCTTTGATGTTCTGCCGATCAATATTTGGGCGGTGGCGGTACTCGCGGTATCAGCGTTTGCGTTCGCGGTCGATGCCCAAGTTGGCGGTTTAGGATTTTGGACCGGACTGGGTACGGTGAGCCTAGCCGTGGGTTCGATCTTTTTATACGGCGGTGATTCGGCTTTACGACCGGCGTGGTGGTTACTCGGCCTGATCATGGTCGGCACGTGGGTGTTTTATGTTTTCGCGATCCCTCCGTTTTTACGCGCGCGCTTTTCTTCCCCCACCGTTGGCCGGGAGGCGTTGATTGGCGAGATGGGAGTAGCCCAAGCAGAAATAAATCCGGAAGGGGTGGTTGAAGTTCGAGGGGCCCGTTGGCGCGCAATAACCAATCGCGCCACTCCAGTAACAGTGGGCGATCCGGTACGAGTAGTTGCAGTGTTGGGATTCGTTCTCGAGGTTGAGCCCGAAGAGGGTGGCGCTCAGGATTATCGCGAAAAGCGATCGCGCTCTAAATAATCAGATCGGGCTCTAAATAATCAATATTTCCCCTTTACGTGGTCGCCATCTTGGTACTACGTTCCCTAAATAAGCGCGACTGGAAATAAGCGCGACTGGAAATAAGCGCGACTGGAAATAAGCGCGACTGGAAATAATAGGGGGGGCAATGTTTAATAGCGACGCAGCAACACCCGAAGAAGGTTGGCAAGCAAATGCAGCTTGTCGAGGACTGGCGTCCAGGCTTTTTTTTCCGCCCACTACTTTTGAAGCACCACGCGCTCGAACACTTCGCGAAACACAAGCTAAAACGATCTGCGCTACTTGTACCGTGATCGAAATTTGTGCCTGCCACGCGCTGCGTATCAACGAACCCCACGGCATTTGGGGCGGTATGAATGAATCAGAACGCCGTCAACTTGTAGCCAGTCGCAACTGGTTGTCATAACTATTTAGCCAGCTATTTAGCCAGCTATTTAGTTAGGCCGCTAGTCGGGCCGGCAATGCGCTGATCGCCTCGGCGACGAGTTACTCCTGTGCGGTCTAGCCAAGTGACGATTGGTAGTACATATTTGCGAGTTGAGCCGAGCAAGTTTCGCACATCCGCTACCGTTAATTGTTCCTTAGTTTTAAATTCGTCGACAACTATTTGTCGGGCTTGAGCTAAGGCGCCGGCGCTAAAAATAATTCCGTCAAGGTCGATTAGTTGGCCAGTGCGCAAGAGAGTTTGTATTAGTTCGGGAGCTACTGCTAGCTGTGAAGGCGCCGGCGGTGCGAACGGAGTTGCGGTCAAAGTGGCAATCAATTCGTGCGCGTCCGGTGATGTCGCCCCATCGGAGTGTTTACGATCGCGCAACTGGCCCTGATTTATTTCTAGTTCGGGCATTGCTGATAGGGCGGCACGCGCTTGGTCGGGCGTAATACCCAGTTCTTTAGCCATCGCATTTATGTTGATACCCGAACTGTGAGGAAATTCTTGGTAGTGAGCGGTTATTTTTTCTGTTGCGTGGTGTTGAATGGCGGCGAGTGTTTCTGGCCGCACTACCCAGTCCGCCACCGCGACCCCAAGGTTTTGTTCTATCAATGTTGTGCATGCGGCTTGGGCGTGGTGGGTATTGGTACCCGTCAGGGCGACGAGGTCGTCAAGAGTCAGCCACGGATATCGAACCAATGCCCGTTCGGGTAGTGGGAGCGCAAGCTGGTAAGCCGCTTCGCTCATCTTGGTTATCGGATCGAGATCAATTATTTCGGCTCCCGCTACCGTGCTTTCGGTCCCCGGATCGCGCAGTATCAGGCGGTCGCCGACTGTCAGTGGAAGCGCGCCGGAGAGTCCGATGCGAGCGAAACGACTGTCCGATTTGATCGGGCGAAAGTTGACTTCGTATTCGCCCGAACCGATGTAGGCCTGCAGAAGCCCCCGTCGGCTTAGCGGTTTAGTCTCACCGCTGGGCGTGAGCGCGATATCGACCACGCGCGGTCGCGCCCACTGCTCGTCGGTAACAAGCGCGTCACCGCGCGTTATCGATTTATATTCAATGCCGACAAGATTGATCGCAACTCGACTGCCAGGCGCGGCTTGGTCACACGCAACTCCTGCGCATTCGATGCCGCGCACTCGCGCCGTTCGCGGTGGTGAACCAACCAACACTTCGGTGCCAACCGCGAGTCGGCCGCGCGTCAGCGTGCCGGTGACGATTGTACCCGCACCTTGGGCCGAAAATGCTCGATCAACCCACAGGCGGGGGCGACCCCAATCCACGGGCGCGGCCGCGAGTTTCACGGTGTCGTCAAGCGCCGCGCGCACATCGGATATTCCCCGTCCGGTTTTGGCGTCGCACAAAACGATTGGCGCGCGGCTAAAAGGAGAGGCCGCTAAACGATCCTCGATTTGGCGACGAGTAGCGGTAGCGGTAGCGGCATCGGTTATATCGGCTTTGCTTAACGCCACCACTCCGTGGCTAACACCAAGCAATTCGAGCACCAGTAGGTGTTCTTCACTTTGGGGCATCCAGCCTTCGTTGGCCGCCACTACGAGGAGGGCGATGTCGATTGAGCCCACTCCCGCCAACATATTTTTTAGAAAGCGAACATGACCGGGTACATCTACGAAGCCGATTTCTTGTCCGGAATCTAGTCGGGTAAAGGCGAAACCAAGATCAATAGTCATGCCCCGTTGCTTTTCTTCCGCCCACCGGTCGGGGTCGGTGCCGGTCAGCGCGAGTACGAGCGAAGATTTTCCGTGGTCAACATGGCCGGCGGTGGCGATGGTTCTCATGGTGATTACTGCGCAGCAGTTTGCGATGCGATTGATTAGCGCGGAGTCGCGCGGGCGAGTATCTGAGCCAACTGCGTGTCGTCGTCGGGATCGATTGTGCGGAGATCGCAAACAACCGCGTCGTCGATCACGCGCGCCACTACTGATTCGGAGCGTAAACGCCGGAGCAGGCTTTCGTTCTCAGTTCCGGTGCCACCGAAGGCCACGCCCACCGACGGGATAGTTAGGCCGGGAAGGGAACCTCCGCCGGCAACGGCTTCGGTGTCGACGACTTTGGCTCCGTCAAGGCCAACAACAATGTTTTCGGCCCGTACGCGTAGTTCCTCAGTAGTAGCGGTGGCCATGCGCCAGATCGGAATGGCGCGGGCGTCGCCGGATAAATAGATAAGCGCGACTTGTTGTAGTAACGCCAAGGTTACTTTGTCGGCCCGCATCGCCCGCGCCAACGGATGACGGGCAATCTGTTCAATCAAATCTGCCCGTCCGACGATCACGCCCGCTTGCGGACCCCCTAGTAATTTGTCGGCCGAAAATGTAACTACACCGGCGCCGGCGCTAAGGGCTTGGCGTACGCCGGGTTCGTCGGCCAGCCACGCGGGACGGTGATCGAGCCACGGAGTGGTGGCGTCGAGGAGCCCCGAGCCGGCATCGACTACCACCGTTGGCCCAAGAGTGGCGAGTTCTTCTACCGCGGTGGCTTCAGTAAAACCGACCATGCGGTAGTTCGAAGCGTGGACTTTAAGAATCAGCGCGGTGTCGTTGTTAATTGATTCGGAGTAGTCGCTTAAGCGAGTGCGATTAGTGGTGCCCACTTCGACGAGTTGGCAGCCCGACTCTTCCATAATTTCTGGCACCCTAAATCCGCCACCGATTTCGACTAGTTCACCGCGCGACACCACCACTTGACTTCCGCGTGCCAGCGCGCCCAGTACAAGCAGTACCGCGGCGGCGTTGTTATTTACAACAATGCCCGCTTCGGCACCACAAGCGCGCGCAAGAAGTTTTCCGGCGTGTTCATGGCGTGAACCGCGGGTGCCGTCGACAGTTTGGTATTCGAGGTTGGAATAGCCAACCACAATCGCGCGCACCGCATCGAAGGTTTCGGTTCCTAGCGGAGAGCGACCCAGATTGGTATGAATTAAAACACCGGTGGCATTTAGTAATGGGCGCAGTTGGGCGGCTCGTATTGCTTGAGCTTGGTGGTTGGCGGTAGCAACTAGATCATCAAAATCAATTTCATCAAAATCAAATTCATCAAAATCAAATTCGGGGGATTGCTCGCGCTTGTCGGCGATAGCGCTACGAGCACAATCAACTAATAGCGCATGAGGTAGATCGTTTTCGGCCATTGCTCCGACCACGCGCTCAACGGACGGAAGACTACGACGAGGATCCACAGTTTCAGCGTAGATCGCTACCGTTCTCATCGGCTTGTGCCGCGATCGTCGGTCGCGATCGTCGGCCGCTACAACTCGCTCCTGCTCGTGAATTTGCAGGATTGCTCATACCTAATCCCGTAGTAAAAACAATACCGAGGTTGTAAGTATACCCGATTTCGAGTACTTTTAATATTCATGGAACTGGCCACGCTGAAGGCGTTAGCTGACGACACTCGCTATGCCGTATATCGCGAACTGACCATGGCTCTTGCTCCGCTTTCGGCGCAAGAGTTAGCCGCGCGAATCGGAATCCACGCCAACACTGTGCGCTTGCACCTTGAGCGCTTACGCCAAGTAGATCTAATTGAGGTCAAGGCCGTGCACCGCGGCACAGTCGGTCGACCCCAGCACTTCTATTCCGCGGTGAACGATGGGCCCGAAATTGATAATGCCGCGGCCGCGCCAACTCTTTTGGCGGGGCTGCTCGGGACTTTGGCCGAAAGAGTTGGCGCGACCGCGGCTGACGCGGTAAAAATCGGAAAATCGTGGGGGCGCGAAACTGTCGCCCGCACCCGTTCGACTAGCTGCCTGTCGGTTCTGGAAACCGAACTCGATGCGCTCGGGTTTGAGCCTGAAGTAGGTCGCGGCGACGGCACCTCCGAGGGGGGTGTGCGCATCAAGTTTCTCCATTGTCCATTTCGAGAGCTGGCCGAGGCTTATCCCGAATTGGTGTGCAATCTGCATCGGGGCTTATGCGAAGGGGCAGTAGACCAGATCGGCGGAGGAAAAGTTTTAGAGTTCGCAACGCTGTACGACCCCGAACCGTGTCATGTCACCGTCGCTACGCAATCCAAGCAATGAAGTGCTATAATTAACTTAAAGACTACCAAGAGGAGAACTTATGGAATTTGCAGTTGCTGACGTCGGACAAGTTTTCAACGTTTCCGCCGCCGCCGCGAGCAAAGTAAAAGAGCTCATTGCCAGCGAAGAGTCGAGTGATGATTTGGTGCTGCGAGTAGCAGTGCGTCCGGGTGGATGCTCGGGATTTAGTTACGAAATGTTTTTCGACACTGATGTGGCTGAAGACGACCTGCGCTACGACGAAGGGGGAGTCTCAGTGGTTCTAGATTCCGCCAGCCAGTCGATGCTTAAGGGCGCCTCGCTGGAATACAGCGATGGGCTTCAGGGTGCAGGGTTTTCGATCACCAACCCCAACTCGGAACGCAGTTGTGGTTGCGGTAAGTCGTTTTCGTAACGCAAACTCGCGTAAAGATTAACTCAGCGCATTAAGTTGCGTGATCATTTCGTCGCGACCAAACGCGCCATCAATTCGACCGACGATGATGCCGCGGCCGTCGACGGTATAGAGCCACGGTTCGGATTCGATTCCCCACGCTTCGACCGTCGGTGACAAGTCGACTCCTCGTTTTGATCGGTAGATCTCAACATGAACAAAAGTTATGTCGGGGTAGTTTTTTCGAATGCTCAGTAACTCGCCTAGTACCGGCCCGCAATATTGCGACTGACACCGCGCGGGGGTGGCGAAAAGTATGGCAACGGGTTTACCGGTTCCGATGACGGTGTCGAGCGAAATTTCGTGCAGTGGACACGGCGGCTGACGAGTACAGATCGGGTTTACGCCGAGAGTGTTGGCGGCCGTAGGCGACGGCGACCGGTTGGCGGCCGCGCCGACTGGAGGTCCAACCGGAGCGTCGGCCACCTGAACGACAAACGGGACTTTTTGGCCGCGTGTGAGTAGTTTTGCGTTCCAAATCCCTGGCACCGCCAGAGTCGGTTCGCAAACATAGACCCCGCGTCCTTTGGGAAGACCGGCGCGGTAGAGCTTGGTCGCTACGTTTACCGATTGCGTTGAGTTTGGCGCTGTTAGTTGTACTTTGGCCGCGGCACGAGAGTCGTATTTCTTGCCGACCGCTACGGCAAAAACTAATCGCTGAGGATTAGGTGAAGCGTAGAGATCGCTCGACAGAACGAGTGGGCTGATTTCCGCCGCCTCGTATGTGGTCGCACCCACAACCTGAGCGGTGGCCACGGCGGCAATCACCCCGCCGGTAGCGGCGAGAAATGTTCTTCGGCTCATAAACGATTCGTCCATGCCTCTATCCTGACCGATAGTGAACGTAAAAACTGATCAGGTGAATTTGGTCTGTGATGGCCAAGAGCATTCGGTACCGGTCGTCGCCGGAGAAACCTTGCTCAATGTGCTGCGAGAGCGCTTGGGGGTGGTGTCGGTTAAGGATGGCTGCTCACCGCAAGGCCAATGCGGGTGTTGCACGGTATTAATCAACGGCGAGCCCCGCTTAGCGTGCGTTACTCCGGCCACGCGCGTCGACGGTCGGACGGTTACTACTTTGGCGGGGCTGCCCACCTCCTTACGCGATTCGTTAGCCGCGGCATTTGTAACCGAAGGGGCATCTCAATGTGGATTTTGCACACCCGGAATAATGATGCGGGCCGCCGCGCTGTTTATCGGATCGGGTTTACCTGAGCAACCAAACTCAGAAATTCTGGATCAGGTAACTGTCGATCGCGCGTTGGCGGCGCATCTATGTCGGTGTACCGGCTGGCAAAGCATTGTCGCTGCTCTCACCAATTCGAGTTTGCCGTCAGGCGATGGTCGCGATCTTGTTGCCGCAAGTCGGCGGGCAAGTTTGGAAGGCGGTGTCGATCAACGGGTGGGAACCGACATTGTTTTAGGTGAAGGGGGCTTTGCCGACGACACCGCACCTCGCGACGCGCGCGTAGCGGTTCCCCTACCACCCGATTCCACCGTACCGTCGGTTACGGCCGCGGGACGGGAATGGGTGGTGGCCGATTCGGTTTTGTCGGCCCGTGCTAATTCGGCGCGCGTTCCCGGTCGACGCACGACGCGCGCCGCGGTGGCGCCGCTTCCATTATTAGATTTACCGGTTGGCGGCGTGCGGTTGATAACCAGTTGGGTCGAGCCGGCTTATTTGGAACCCGATGCATCGTGGTGCAATCCAGGTGGTGAACCGGCGTCGGCGCTCGCGCAAGGGGGCGCGTTCGGCGGCAAGCAATCATCACCGGTCGCGGTCGCCGCTCGCGAATTAGCCGATCACTTCGGTACCCCCGTACGCACGCTTTGGTCGCGCGAAGACACGGTTCGTTTAGGTCCTAAGCGACCGCCGATTTCGGCTACCGCGATTTATTCAGATTCAGTAATCGAGATCGTCGGCAAGTTAGTCAGTGATTCCAAACCAACAGTCGCGACCTTGCCTTATCGCCTCACGCTCAAAGAATCTTGGACTGCGGTTACGGCCCCGGGTCCACCAACCGCCACCGATTTACGAGCATTTCCGCTCGCCGAGCGCACGGTATTGATCGAAGCCGCGCTTAACGCCGCCAGAATCGATCGCAGCAAAATTGTTCGCGACGACCGAGTCGCGGCGGTTCTGCTCGATACGTGCGCCGAGGAACCAACTTCGGGCGCGCTCGCGGGCGCGTGCGTCGTGGTTAACTCCTCGACGGGCGTGATCGACCGTATAGAAATTCGTGTTGCCGCCGGCGACCCACTCGATGAAACGGTCTTGCGTTCTTACTGCGTGGGCGCCGCCCACATGGCGTTGGGGTGGGTACGGCACGAAGGGTTGACGGTCGACCCCGCCACCGGCGAAGTACTCGACCTGACTATTCGCTCGTTCGGAATATTACGGGCCGCCGACACTCCGGTGATCGAAGTAGTCATCATCGATGACGACGGGCCTGGTCGCGGCCGCGCTTCCGACGCGGTATTCGCCGCGGTAGCTAGCGCCGCAGCGCTCGCGATTGGCGAGGCCACCGGCAGCCCAGTGGAGTCGTTTCCGTGCGAGAATTCGCGGGCTCAGGGTCTATGTGATTCGGGTCCCACAAATCCGAGTGACGCGCGCTAGCGTTTCTCTTATGGCCGGTGTAGTTATTTTCTTATTAATCATGATCCTCGGTGTCCCGATTGCGGTCATGTTTGGCGGCGCGATTTGGAGCGCGGTGTTCGGGGTGTTTACCGAAAATAATGTTGATGCTCGGGCCGAAGGAACTCCGCACTCGCTCGACGCCTGAGTCTCGACCCGATTTGTGCCGTGATCTTCTAACGGATGCGGGCTTGTCCGAATCGGTAACCCACTGAACGAACGGTCTGGATTAGCCCCGCGTGTTCTTCGCCAAGTTTGGCCCGCAATCGCCGCACATGAACATCGACTGTGCGCGCGCCTCCGTAATATTCGTAGCCCCAAACTCGTGAAAGCAATTGCGCACGATTAAATACTTTGCCGGGGTGCAGAATAAAAAACTTAAGTAATTCGTACTCCATAAAAGTGAGGTCGAGCGGCTGATCGCCAAATGCGGCTTGATAGGTCTCAAGGTTGAGGATTAGATCGCCGTATTCAACGATCTCGGGACGCGAACCTTTGCCGGCCCGCCAAAAAAGGTGACGAAGGCGCGCCTCTAGTTCGCGAGGGTGGAACGGGGAGAGACAGAAGTCGTCAAAGAGATCTTCACGCAATTCCAACTCGCCCAGTTGGGCGCCGGTAATTAAAAGCAGAAGTGGCTCAATCGAATGATCGCGTTTACGTATTGAGCGACACATAGACAGCGCGCCTTCGGGGTCTTCATCGGTTGCGATAAGCGCGCCGACCCATCCATCTTCGGGTTCGCTAGCTAGGGCCTCGGCCGGATTTCCGCAGGCTTTCCAGGAGTAGCCGGCCAGATCAAGGGTTTGTACCAATAGAGCGGGCGGCGGCGCGGGAAAAATTAAGAGGATGTCGGCGCTCACGGAACCAGCCTTAGAGCGTTCCTAAGTAGCGATCGAGTTCGTACGGAGTTACTTGAGCGCGGTAGTCGGACCACTCGGCGCGTTTATTGCGGATGAAATATTCGAAGACGTGTTCGCCGAGAGTTTCGGCTAATAATTCTGAACTTTCCATCAAGTCGATGGCTTCACCGAGCGACTGAGGCAGCTCCATGATTCCTTCGGCACTGCGTTCCTCGGGAGTCATAAGAAAGATATTGTTGGTCGCTTCGGGTGCCAATTCGTAACCTTCTTCGATTCCTTTGAGCCCCGCGGCCAGAATTACTGAAAAGGCAAGGTAGGGGTTACACGCGGGGTCGGGTGAACGAAACTCGATTCGAGTTGAACTCTCTTTGCCCCGCTTAGCAATAGGAACTCGCACCAACGCGGAACGGTTGTTGCGGGCCCAACAAACATAAGCCGGAGCTTCGTAACGCACATTTAATCGCTTATAAGAATTAACCCATTGGTTAGTGATAGCGGTGATTTCGCGGGCGTGTTTTAGGAGGCCGGCGATAAAGGCTTGCCCCGTCTTAGACAATCCCATCGGATCGCTCGGATCGTAGAATGCATTTTCGTCACCTTCGAATAGAGAAAAATGGGTGTGCATACCCGAGCCAAAATCTCCCGCTATGGGTTTGGGCATAAATGTTGCGTAAACACCCAGCTCGGCCGCAACTTCTTTGACGGCTAAGCGAAATGTCATGACATTATCGGCCATGGCTAGCGCGTCGGTATAACGCAAATCGATTTCGTGCTGGCTGGGGCCTAGTTCATGGAAACTGTATTCGACGGGAATGCCGAGTGCTTCTAGAGTCATGATGGTTTTTTTACGCAAACTAGAAACCATGTCGTGCTGAGTTAGATCGAAGAAGCCGGCGTGGTCGAGGGGAATCGTCGAAGAAGAATTCTCAAAGTAGAAAAACTCCATCTCCGGACCGGCGTAAAAGGTGTATCCCTTTTCTCTCGCGCGGTCGAGGTTGCGTTTTAATACTTGCCGCGGATCGCCTTCGAACGGTTCTCCTGAGAGCTGAGCTACATCACAGAAAATTCGGGCTACGGGAGTATCGCCATCGCCCCAAGGAAGAATTTCGAATGTAGTGGCGTCGGGAACCGCGAGCATGTCGGACTCTTGCACTCGGCTGTAACCCTCAATTGCTGATCCGTCGAAGGTCATACCTTCTTCGAGCGCCATTTCTAGCTCGGCGGGGGTGATGGCAAAACTTTTCAGGAAACCCAATACATCGGTAAACCAGAGGCGCACGAACCGCACGCCTCGTTCTTCAACAGTTTTTAGAACGTAGTCACTTTGCGCCGACATGGTTCCAGTCTGACAGGTTGTCCAAATTGGTGTTCCGGAATTAAGGCGATCGAGTCACTATCCCGCGGGCAACCTTAATCAGGCGTTTTTGTACCACGGCAGTGGTTTTAGTAGTGCCCGCTCCGTTCCACTGCACGGAAAAAACCAATTTATTCGTTGCTTGCACCACCAATATTCCCGTAGTGCGGTCAAAATAAGCGGCCTTACCTAATCCGTCGACATCCTTGATGTCATCGCCCGCGGAAGCGACATAGGCTCGTTCGTCTTCCAGCGCGTCGGCGGCATTAGGCCGGTTACTGAACGCAGACGGGAAAACTTGATCAACAGAAAAAGTGCCGCCGGGCGCGACTGCCGGATCGGATCCCACGGTTGCGATGCATCCGTATGTACCTAGGATGCCAGCTCCGGGAACGACGATAACTGGTTTTCCAAATTGGCGGCCAACATCGCGCACCGAGATATAAGTACAGGCGTCGTTCAATTTCACTTTTGCTTCTTTGCTGGGCGCGGCGGCTCCGGAGGAAGAAATTCCCAGTGCGAGACTCGCGGTAACCGCTAAGGCCATTGCCCCGAGGGAAAAGTTTTTTTGACGGTTTCGGTGGGGTGAAATCACGATCTGCTTTCGATTCAATGTCCAATAGGAATAGTTCTAGAATAAGGAACTTTAGTAGAGACCGGTCCGCTCGCGTCTGCACCCGCCCGATTGGCTCCATTAAGCCGAATCTGCGGTCCGCTCTATTCCGGTCCGCTCTATTCCGGTCCGCTCTATTCTAGGGTTATGGCCCAGATTCGCATTGCTGCCGCACAATTAAATCTTGTTGTTGGCGACCTTGACGGCAATGCCGCGCGAATCGTGAATGCCCTTGAACGGGCCGAGCGTGATGAATGCGATCTGGTGGTATTTCCCGAGTTAGCTATTACTGGTTATCCGCCCGAGGATCTAGTGCTCCGGCCGGCATTCGTCGCGCACGGAGCTGAAGTTTTAAACAAAGTCGCGGCGCGCACGGGAAACGCGTTAGCAATTATTGGTTTCACCGAACGCACCGAACGCACTGATGCCAAAGCTCCCGCCCTTGCTAATTCAGTGGCGTTATGTACTCAGGGGCGCGTGGTAGGCGTATACCGCAAGCAAGAACTTCCTAACTATTCCGTATTTGACGAGGCCCGTTATTTTGTTCCCGGTTCTGATGACGGTCCGTTGGTTTCACTGCGAGGAATTCGTGTGGCGGTGTCTATCTGTGAAGACATTTGGACTACGGCCGGTCCGGTTCCGCGTCAGGTTGCCGCCGGCGCCGATTTGGTAGTCAATGTAAACGCGTCGCCGTATTACGCGGGCCGATTGGCATTACGCACCGAAATGCTGGTCGAACGCACCACGACTGCGGGAGTCCCTGTCCTCTCGGTCAACTTGGTGGGTGGGCAAGATGAATTGGTTTTTGACGGCGGTTCGATGCTGGTAGATGCGACGGGCACCGTAGTCGCTCGGGCGCGTCAGTTCGACGAGGACTTAATGATTTTCGATGTTGACATTCCTCGCCGAGCGGTGGCTTCGAGTTTGCCCGTGATCGAAATTTCCACTGCGCCGCGCGCGGCATCGAGCCAAGAAGTCGATAAAGATTTCGTTCCGCGCATCGAACTCCCGCTTACGCTTGAGCAGGAGATTTATGCGGCGCTCGTACTGGGCACCCGCGACTATGTGCTTAAGAACGGTTTCACCGAAGTGCTGATTGGCTTATCGGGCGGGATTGATTCAGCGTTAGTGGCCGCCATTGCCACTGCGGCCCTCGGAGCCGATCGGGTTACTGGAGTGCTGATGCCGTCGCGCTTTTCTAGCGCGGGCAGTATCGCTGACGCCACGGCTCTAGCCGTCAATCTAGGTATCAATATTCTCACGGTGCCGATTGAACCGGCGCACGCCGCGTTCTTGTCCATGTTGTCCGAGTCGTTCGCGGGTTACGAAACCGGTTTAGCCGAAGAAAATCTGCAGGCGCGAATTCGCGGCACCATTCTTATGACGATGTCCAATAAGTTCAACAAGATGGTGCTTACTACCGGCAATAAGAGTGAAATCGCGGTGGGGTACTCCACTCTTTACGGAGACATGGCGGGTGGTTTCGCGGTAATCAAAGACGTATCTAAAACAATGGTCACCGCGCTCTGCCGCAACTTGAATGTGGTGGCCGGCACCGAAGTAATTCCTAATTTAATTATCGACAAGCCGCCCAGCGCCGAGTTGCGTCCCGATCAACTTGATTCTGATTCGCTGCCGCCTTACGACATACTCGACTCGATTATTGAAGGTTACGTAGAAGGCGATCAATCGGTGGAAGAACTAATTTCCGCGGGCAACGACCCCGACGTGGTGCGGAAAGTGGCGGCGCTAATTGATCGAAACGAGTACAAACGCCGTCAGAGTGCTCCCGGAGTGCGAGTATCGCCTAAAGCGTTCGGGAAAGACCGACGGCTGCCCATTACTAATCATTGGCCGGGTTGATTTCCCCGGGTTGATTTCTTGGCTTTGCGGCGTTATGCGGGCGAAGCGGCGTTGGTCGCGGCCGCATTTTTCTACGGTTCCACCTTTCCGTTAGTAAAAGACGCACTCGTCAGTCTCACGCCGTTTGGTTATCTGTTCTTGCGCTTTGCGGTGGCGTCACTCGCGCTTATTCCGTTTGCCGTTGTAATCATGCGGAGTAAGCCCCAGAACCGGCGTTTATTGCTCAAGATCGGCACGGTGGCCGGGGTTTTACTTTTTATCGGCTACGCCACGCAGACGGTGGGACTGCAGTACACCTCACCGTCGACTTCAGCATTCTTTACCAGCACGGCCGCATGTTTTGTTCCCGTTATCGAATCCATTGTCCGCCGCCGACTGCCGTCGCCCATAGTCATGGCGGGCCTCCTCATCGCCATGATCGGGCTGTATTTACTAAACGGAGCCAATCTCAACATTGGCTGGGGAATATCGCTGACACTGGTGTGTGCAGTCTTTTTTGCGGGCTGGGTGGTTTACATCGGCGCCTACGCCAAGCGCCTTAATCCGATTTCACTAACTACAGTTCAATTGGTTTTAATAACTGCGCTGTGCCTACCGCCCGCTATTGGTCAAGGGATTGGCACGGTAAACAACTTGGCAATTTTTGCGATCGTATTTACTGGCATTGGGTGTTCGGCGTTGGCCTTTTCGTTGCAAACTTATAGCCAACGAAAAATTTCTCCGAGCCGCACCGCGTTAATATTGCTACTGGAGCCCGTATTCGCGGCCGGCGCGAGTGCGCTAAACGGAGAGAGTTTTGGCTCAATTGCTATTTTGGGTGCGGTAATAATTCTCTTGGGTATTTCCATAACCGAATTTGGTCCGGGTCGTCGTAAAGCCGAATTGGCCGACATTACCGTTGAGGCCGAACTCGAATCACGCTTTCACTAATTCGGCACTCGAATCAGTCATCCAAAACCCAGATATTGGCACTCGAATCAGTCATCCAAAATCTAGATATTGGTATCGATACAGATATTCCTATCTTGATTTTGGCGGACCGATTTTGGGCTCAACCGGCGGCCGGGTTAAGCCCTTACCGAATTTGAAGGCACCGAATTTGAAGGGGCGAGTAATAAGGATTTGCGCCCCCTTGACGGCACCCGTATGGTGGAAGTCTCCCGATTTACTAACTGGGGTAATTGACCGATCGACCCGAAAGGCTTATTTAAGTGGCTAGAGCTCGCACCGAGCGTGATGAAGAAGATCTGGTACGGCTATATCTCACTGATATCGGCCAGTACCCATTGCTCACTAAAGATGATGAGGTAAGGCTCGCGCAAGCAATTGAAGCGGGCATTGCTGCTCGCGTAGATCTGGAGCGAGTGACTAAACGCAAAATGACGCCCGAAAAGAAGCGGGCGTTGAAGCGAACCAGCCGCGAAGGCGAGCGGGCCGAACGCACTTTCGTTCAATCGAACCTGCGGCTAGTTGTCTCCATCGCTAAGAAGTATCAGGCTTCGGGACTTCCCCTGCTCGACCTCATCCAAGAGGGAAACCTCGGATTGATGCATGCGGTGGAGAAGTTCGATTGGCGTAAAGGTTTCAAATTTTCGACCTACGCGACTTGGTGGATCCGGCAGGCCATCACCCGCGGTATCGCCAACACCGGTCGCACGATTCGGCTCCCCGTACACGCCGGCGACACTTTGGCTCGGTTGCAAAAAGCCCGCTCGCGCTTGGAATTAAAACTGGGACGCCAAGCCACACTGGCCGAGTTGGCGATCGAAGTAGAGATGGACGAAGACAAGGTAACTGAAGCGTTGCGCTTTGCGGCCGAACCGCTGTCGTTATCCGAACCGCTGCGAGAAGACGGCGACGCCGAGTTGGGCGATATCGTGCAAGATCGTTTAGCCGAGAACCCGTTCGAGATGGCCGCTACTACTTTGCTCGCGGACGAAATTGAAAAATTGATGGCTCCGCTCGATGAGCGCGAACGGGAGATTTTGGCATTGCGCTTCGGTCTCGACCGAGGTGAGCCGCGCACGCTCGAAGAGGTCGGTGCTCACTTTGATCTCACCCGAGAACGAATTCGTCAGATCGAAGCTCGCGCCATGAGCAAGTTGCGTCACCCGTCGGCCGATACTGGCGCCCGCGACCTCATTTCCGTTTAGCACTAGATCTACGGAGGTGAACGGGGTCTGGTGGCCCTCCTCGTCTTCAAAACGAGTGGGATGAGTTTTGCTCGTCCGGTGGGTTCGATTCCTGCCGCCTCCGCCAAGTTGGGCTACGGTTCGCAATGACAAATGATTGCGCCGCGAAATTGTCTCGGCCACCTAAGGAGTAGTTATGAAGAAGTTGCTGTTCTTGCTGGTGTTGGTAGCTATTGGTTTCGTAATAGCCCAACGCTTGCGCGAAGCCTAAACCGCCATTCGGCCCGGCGCGGCGCGACGGTGTTGCAGCCACCACCAAACCACGGCCACGGTTGCACTTAACGCACCAACGGCTATTACTGAACGAGCACTAGGCGCGACGCGTGAGTGCAGTCGCACTGGCCGTTCGAATTTTTTAATCGGCCAGCCTTCTTGACGCGCCATGCGCGCCAGATTGCGATCGGGATTTACCGCTATTGGATGGCCCACAGTGCGCAGCATGGTCTCGTCGGTAACGGAGTCGCTATAAGCAAACGATTCCGCCAGATCGAACTCTTCGCGTACCGCCATCGCCCGTATGGCCGAGGCTTTATTGGGACCGGCGCTGTAGAACGCCAATTGGCCGGTGTAGTTGCCGGCGGAATCAACTTCGGCTCGAGTAGCGATTACATCGTCAACTCCTAACGCTTCGCCGATAGGTCGCACCACTTCTTCGGGTGCCGAGGAAACAATAATTACTGCGAGCCCGGCCGCTTGGTGTTGTTCGATCAGGTCAATGGCTTCGGCAAAAATAATTGGGGTGACAACATCGTCGAGAGTTTCGCGCACGATTTGGGCGACCTGTTCTTGGTTCCAATTAGTTATTAATCCGAGCATGGTAACCCGCATTTTTTCCATTTTGGTTTCACCGGCGCCCACGAGCATGAATACAACTTGACCGTAAGCCGCGCGCGCGATGGCTCGGCGCGTTAGCAATCCTTCTCGGTAAAGCGCCTTACTGAAAGCCAGAACCGAACTTTTGGCGATGACGGTTTTGTCGAGATCGAAAAACGCGGCGGCCCGCTTTTTGGTCACGGTAATCAATCATACGCATCGGTTCCCCAACGCGGTGCCACCGCTAACAGTTGTCTCGTTAAATCACCAAGACCTCGTTAAATCACCAGAAGGAGAATTAATGTTGCTTGCGCTTTGGTCACCGAAAGGAGGCTCGGGTACTTCGGTTACCGCGGCCGCCTGTGCTTTGATTCTCGCTCGTCGGTCCGAAGGGGCTCGCCTCGCTGATTTGGCCGGCGATTTACCCGCAATATTTGGGTTAGCCGCCGATCCCGATACCGGACTCGCCGATTGGCTGATGGCGGGAACGGATGCTCCGGTCGATGCATTGGCTCGCTTGGCGGTAGTGGCCGCGCCCGGTGTTGCTTTGGCTCCGTGGGGCGGCACCGCGCGTACCGGGATTCCCGCCGCCGAAGCCGGTGCCGCGTTGGCGGTCGCGCTGAACGACAGTTCGGTGCCAACTGTGGTTGATGCCGGTTCGGCCTCGGCGCCAGCGGCACGAGCGCTAGTCGAAGCGGCTGATGTTTCAGTTTTAGTGGTACGAGGGTGTTACCTCGCGTTGCGACGGGCAGTGCACAGTCCGCTATTGGCGTTGGCTACCGGCGTGGTGATGATTGAAGAGCCTGGGCGCGCGCTGGGTGCAACCGAAGTAGCCGACGTTCTCGACCGGCCGGTGTTGGCACGCATTCCGGTGCGGGCGACTATTGCGCGCGCGGTAGATGCTGGCGTTATCGCCAGCCGCCTACCCGAAGCATTGGCTCGACCGGTGAGTCGTTTGCTTGAGCGCATTGAATTTCTGTCGGAGAA
Organism: Acidimicrobiia bacterium; assembly: GCA_038904515.1. Classification (GTDB taxonomy): domain Bacteria; phylum Actinomycetota; class Acidimicrobiia; order IMCC26256; family PALSA-555; genus SHUY01. Next base: position 29,825 of record JBCKKA010000006.1, read on the forward strand.
TCGCGGCGAAGCGGCATGAGTCAAGAACTTAAACGCCGTATTCATGAGCGGCTTATAGATACTCCCGAGTTGGTGGGCCCGACCGAAACCGATCTGCGCGCTCGCCTTACTGAGTTCATACGCGACGAAGAGCCTCTGCTTAATTCGGCCAAGTTTGAAAAACTACTGGGCGAACTTACCGACGAAGTAGCGGGGCTCGGTTCCCTCGAACCATTTTTGGCCGATCCCTCAGTAACCGAGATCATGCTTAATGGTCCGGGTCGCGCGTTTGTGGAACGAGAAGGTCAACTGGCAGCCATACCGCTGGCGCTAGAGGCGTCCGAAATAATGCGGCTGGTGGAGCGCATCGTGGGCCCGTTGGGGTTACGACTCGATCGATCATCGCCGATTGTCGATGCCCGCTTGGCTGACGGCTCTCGACTACACGCGGTTATTCCTCCACTGGCGCTTGACGGTCCTTATGTAACCATTCGTCGTTTCGGTGCCCGTGCGGTTGATCTATCGGCCTTTGATCTGGGCGAGGAGGGTGTCGAATTCCTTACTTGGGCCGTACGGGCGGGCTGGAACCTGCTGGTGGCGGGGGCGACGAGCGCGGGCAAGACGACTTTGCTCAACGCGTTGTCGGCTGCTATCCCCGCTCGTGAACGAGTGGTGACGATAGAAGAAACGGCCGAACTACGACTGGTCCAGCCTCATGTGGTGCGACTCGAAGCCCGTCCCGCTAATGCCGAAGGGGCCGGAGGAGTTTCTTTGCGCGATTTGGTGCGCGCGTCACTGCGAATGCGACCCGATCGAATCGTGGTGGGCGAAGTTCGCGGGGGTGAAGCACTCGACATGCTGCAAGCGCTAAATACTGGTCACGACGGTTCGTTGACGACTGTTCACGCTAATGGTGCATCCGAGGCCTTAACTCGCATCGAAACGCTCGCGCTTATGGCCAATATCGGATTGCCACTCGAAGCAGTACGAGCCCAAATTTTATCTGCGATTGATGCAGTTATTTTTGTTAGCCGCCGAAGCCAAGGTGCGCGCGCGGTTGATGAGATCGCGGAATTGCGGTCGGGTACTGGCGGACCCGAAGTCACCGCGTTGTTTGCGCGTAGTGGGGGCAAACTTGAGTCGGTAGGCCGTCCCACCCGCCGCCTCCGCCGTCCCGAAGCCGGCGAATGGGAAGCCCGCAATTCCGAAGCCCGTGACTCTGAACCCCGCAATTCCGAAGCCCGTGACTCCGCCGCCCGTGGTCTGGTCGTTCCCAGTATTAAACCGTGACAACTTTTTTGCTGACGCTGGTCGGTCTTGGCGGCGCTTTCGTTTTAGCTCGCGCCGCTACGCGAGCGTCGTCATCAGCCCACCTGCGCCGACTCGTGCCCAACCCGCAGTGGCGCCTACCCGACTTTTTGCGTACTCGCGGTGCCGTTCAACTCGCGCGGGCGGGAATCGAAGTAACGCCCGAAGGAGCCGCCGAAATAGGCGGGGCGGTATTAGTCGCGATAGTGGCGCTTACCCTTTCCCTCGCGCCAGGTCTATTGATTCCCGCGTTGGTGATGACTATCGCCGGTGGAATAATCGGTTTGCGGCTATCCCGTAATCGAGCCGAACAGAAATTTGTCGTGTTGTTGCCGGTGTTCCTAGAACAAATCGCCACCGCCCTGCGCGGTGGCGCGGCAGTGGGTGAAGCGCTGCACGCAGTAACTATGCCCGGAGCGCTCGGCACCGATCTCGATCGAGTGGACGCACGGATTGCGCTTGGCGTTGGCCTCGGCGAAGCGCTCGCGGTTTGGCCGCTCGAACACCCCCGTCCCGAAGTACGGGCCACCGCGGGCGCGTTGGCGATAGCGGCCACATTGGGTGGACGCAGCGCTAATGCTCTCGATGGGCTGGCCCAGTCGCTGCGGGAACGAGTAGGAGCACGAGCCGAAGCACGGGCGTTATCGGCGCAAGGCCGGCTTTCGGCCGTAGTCGTAGGCGGGGCGCCGATTGGTTTTCTCGCGTTTAGCGCGCTGACCGATCCGGGGTCGGTCGGACTTTTGGTCAATACCGGAACGGGAAGAATTTGTTTGGTAGCAGGTCTCGCGCTCGAAGGATTGGGCGCGTTATGGATGCGCCAAATCGTTAGCGCCGGCGATGTCGCGTGACGAGTTCACCGTGACGAGTTCCTCATGTTGAGTTCCTCATGATGAATTCTGGGAACTCAATGTTGCCGTTGCTATTGGGTTTTGCGTGGGGGTTTTTGTTTTCGGTTCCGATACTCATGCACTCGGCCCGACGAGGCGTAACCGCGCGCAGCGTTCATCTTGGTCGCCGCGTTAGCCGGTCCAGTAATAATTTACCAAGTAATAATTTACCAGGCATCATTAATAAAATCGTTCATCGAGTTATTCGGTTAATGCCTAGTTCCGTGCGACGAGTAGTTAGCGGGCTCGCGACTCGGCGTTACCAACACAAGGTGGTACGAGTAACTGAAGCAGAATTGCCGGTAACGATCGATCTTCTGACGGTGGCGATTAGCGCGGGCTGCACGCCCTACCTCGCGGTCGAAGCCGCGGCGCGTTGGGCCCCACCGCGTATGGCCGGCCAGCTGGCCGAAGTGCGGCGAGCTTGCGCGCTGGGTTGGGGCTTCGGACGGGCGCTGAACGATTGGGCCCAAGCGGTCCCACCGGTAGCAGAGTTAGTACAAGCACTCCTTACTTCGGAACGCACAGGCGCGCCGGTCCTTGATTCCTTAACGCGGTTGGCGGGCGAACAACGAGCGACGGCTCGGCGGCGGTCGGAGACGCGCGCTCGCACGGTACCGGTACGACTTTTATTTCCTCTCATTTTTCTGGTATTGCCCGCATTTGGGTTGCTCACGGTAGTTCCCGCATTGTTAGCCGGATTCGCTCGTACTTAATCAGAATTTCGAAACTCTTCCCCGAGTTTTTATCCGCCTCATCTTGGCGTCAACAAAATGAAAAGGAGTTTCATTATGAAGCGCGTTTTGGTAGATCGTTTTCTTTGGCTGCGTTACAAATATTCGAGAGTGAGTTGGCTTCGGCCCGACCGCTTTGCCGACGAAGGTCAGACTACGGCCGAATACGCGCTGGTAATTCTGGGCGCCGCGGCTATCGCCACACTTTTGATTAGCTGGGCTAGCAGCAGCGGCGGGATTACAAAATTATTCGACAATGTAATTTCAAAAATTATTCCGTGAGCCGGACGCGGTTGCGGTGCCGTCGGGTTGGTTATCGGAGTGCACCGACGAGGGTGCGCGCCGGTAACCGAACCAATCGTGATAGCGGACAGGCCACAGTCGAGTTTGCCCTGTTGCTTCCAGTTTTAGTCTTGGCGCTGCTCGCGGTTATTCAAGTGGCGCTAGTGATTCGAGACGAGGTCGCGGTTATCCACGCGGCGCGTGAAGCGGCGCGCGCGGTGAGCGTCGACCCCGATCCCAGCAGCGCGCGCCGTGCCGCTCATCGCACTTTGGCGGGCGCCACCGTTCGGGTTGGGGCCCGCCCTGCTCTGGGAGAGCCCATAACCGTTTATGTGGAATACCGATCAATAACCGATCTGCCGTTAGTGGGCTTATTGTTTCCGGATCCCACTTTGCGAGCCCAAGTTTCTATGCGAGTAGAACGATGAAACTGCGGCGGGAGTGGCGGTGGCCGCGGGCGAACGATCGGCGCGACCAAGGGTCGATGACCATCGCCATGTTGGCGGTATTAGTAGTGGGCTTGCTGTTAGTAATGGCCGCGGCGCAGGCGGGGGCAGTGGTCGTGGCGTCCGCTCGCGCGGATACCGCGGCCGACGCGTCGGCGCTGGCCGCGGCCGATCAGATCGCGCTGGGCCGAGATAGAGCACTCGCGGCGCACGCGGCGCGCGTCACGGCCGGTGATAACGGAGCGCGGTTTCTGGGCTGGGCTTGGGCCGGAAATTTTGTAACTGTGCGGGTAGAGATTTCGGTTTTAGGAACCGCGGTACAAGGCCGCGCGCGCGCTGAAGTAAGACCGGAGTGTCGGTTGGGTTGCGGCGCGAGTAGTGAGTAGTGAGTAGTGAGTAGTTAGTAGGAATATTTCGATTAGTGGTTTTGTAAAATCGCGTCGTCGGCGAAATCAGAAAACAGTTCACTCGCCCCCGCGCCCACCGAAAGGTTGCTACCACTTCCGCTACCAACGGGAATAGTTACGCTCTTGACATTCGCGGGATCAATGGTTAGGCCGAGTCGACCGAGCCGGTACATCTCGGTTAGGGAAAGGTTTTGCGTAGTTACATGACTGGCGAGAGTGGCGGTCAGTTTTAGCGTGCCAGTATCGCCAGGGTTCTGGGCACGCAGCGTGGCCAGCGCGGCGATGATGAGCCGAGCCTGATTGGCGGTGCGAGATAAATCGCCGGTTACCTCAAAGTCGTAGCGGTTGCGGGCGAACGCCAGAGCTTGCGTACCGTTAAATTTCTGCGGCCCGGGTTGGAAAAACGCTCCGGTATTGTCGTCGTTCCACTGGCCGTCGCCTTCGGTTACTGGCGGAACATCGATATCAATGCCACCGATTTTGTCGACCATGGCCATAAAGCCAGTGAAGTTAGTAGTGATGGCGTACTGAATTTCTATGCCCATCATGCGATTCAGTTGTTCGACGGTAGCGGACAGTCCACCGTTGGAGTGGAAAGCGTTGATCTTGCCACCACCGGGTGCTTCGGTGTCGCGGGGGACATTGAGAATTGAAGCTTGTTTGGTGGTGGGGTTGACGCCCACGACATGGATCGCGTCACCTAGGCCAGTGTCTTCGAGGCTACGAGAGTCGTTACCGAGCACGAGCGCGAAGAACGGTTGGTCGGGCGCTCCGATAAATTCCGAATCGCCTACTTTGGTCACCGAAAACCAATTGGCCCCTCGCGCGACAGTGGGCGATCCCAATACCAACCAGCCCGCGCTCAGTATCCCCGCGATTATTAATCCGGTAAGGGGAATCGTAAAGAGGAGTCGTAGGGCGGCATGACGACGCATTACTTACCTGCTTTCCCGCTAGTAGTGGTGACTCCGGCGGCGGTTCCCGGTCCGCGGCGTTCGGTCGACAAAGTCCAGCCGGTTATTTTCCAGGTACCGTCGGCCGCGGGAGCAAGAACGAATGAGCCGTTACGAGTAACTCCGACCACTCCGTTGGCCGATTGCGCTTGTACTGCTAGTTGCACATCGGCACTTATCAGCACCACACTCGCTCCCCCCTCGCCGATGCTCGCGAGACCGGTCAAAGGCACGGGGGGCGCGGTAACGGTAATTTTCCCGATCGCTTTGGGCAGGCCTTCGTCGAGTACGACCGCGCGGTCGGCCCCGCTCAAGCGACCGAGGGCGGCGAGATCGAAAACTTTTCCGAGAGAATCGTTATTCGATTTTCCTTTGCGCAGTGGATCCACAATCGCACTTTGCACATAAGCATTCAGAGTGGCCATAACCGGCGCGCTTATCGCAACCGATACCATTCCCCCCGGAAATCCGACGGTGTTCATCGCGGTCGGTCCGACGGTCAGCGTGACTGATTCGGATGCGGTGTAGGTAGGTCCATCTTTTCCGGCACCGAGTACAAAGTACGCCCCGACACCAATTACCACCACGATTACCCCGCCAATTAGTAAAACTCGACCGCGCGAACCCGACTTTGCTCTCGAAGATTTATTCCGGCCCGCCCGAGTCGCGGCGCGTGTAGTCGGAGGAGCGTTATCGGCCATGCGTTAGACCCTAGGTCGGTGAGTCGCGGAATCGTCGGCACGCTACGGTATCGGTGTGCCCAACAAGAGCCGACTTAAACGCTTTACTGAATCAACCGATGAACGCGATCTCAGTGGTCTGATTGAGTTTTGCGCCGAAGAAGGTTTTGTGCCTATTGCCGATATCGTGCCTCGGAAAATGGTGCGTACCGGTGGCGAGATCGGTTCGGTAGTAATGGTTCCGTTAGCGGGCGCGCCGTCGTTAGAGGCCGTGATTAGTGACGGAGTTAGATCGATCACGGCAGTATTTTTTGGGCGAGGACAGATTGCCGGAATAACTTCGGGCCGACGGTTGATAGTCGAAGGAATGCCGGTAAAACGGGGTAATCGTATTTTATTGTTCAACCCGATTTACTACTTATTGCCGTAGTGAAATTAGTTTGACTCTACCGTTAAGAGCACGCGTAAATCATTTTGCGATTCCGCGGTAACCAGCGCCAAGATTTCGTCGCCTGCTTGAAGCACGCTGCTCGATTTCGCCGGCTCCACATGTTCGCCCCGCACGATCGCCACCAGCGTTATGTCGGCGGGGGTGTTGAGTTCTTCAACCGTTTTATTGAGTGCCGGAGAGTTGTCGGCCAAGGTGCACTCAACTAGACGAACCGCGCCCCCCTCGAATTTCAATATTTCGATAAGCCGACCAATCGATACCGCCTCTTCGACCAGTGCGGTCATGAGGTGGGGAGTTGAAACCGCGCAGTCGACACCCCACGCGTCGTTGAACATCCATTCATTTTTGGGATGGTTAACCCGAGCAATTACTTGTGGAATAGCAAACTCGGTCTTGGCTAATAATGAAACTACCAAGTTGTCTTCATCGTCTCCGGTAGCGGCTACTAACACATCGCAAGTCTCCAGCCGAGCGGCCTGCAGGCTAGAAACCTCGCACGCGTCGCCAATAAACCACTCCACTTTAGGATCGGTATTGGCTTTTTCGCGTACGGACAGCGTCTGTTCGATTAGTAAAACCGCGTGGCCCGCGTCAGCCAGATCGTTAGCAATATAAATGCCGACTGCTCCCGCCCCTGCTACTGCAATGCGCATCAGGAAACCGGTCCTTCTTTGAGTCGATCGCGCAAATCTGCTTCGTCGACAACGCCAACAACAAAATGCAGTAGGTCAGATTCTTGGCCCACTGCGTTCGTGTCAGTAATAGCTGATTTTCCAAATCGAGTGATGGCGGTGAGCCAGTATTTTCCGTTTTCATTAAGTTCTGCTAATTTCTTTCCGCACCAAACATCGGGAATCGGAAACTCAATCAGTCGCACTGAACCGGTAGCGTCGGCCCATCCGTGGGTAAGTTCTTCGTCCGGCAACAGCCGGCGTAGCACCTGATCGGTTGTCCAGGTGACGGTGGCCACAGTGGGTATGCCGAGCCGTTCGTAAATGAGTGCTCGCCGAGGATCGTAAATGCGAGCCACAACCTTTTTAATACCAAAGTTTTCTCGAGCAACTCGAGCAGTGAGGATATTGGAGTTATCGCCGTTGGTAACTGCCGCCAGAGCCCCCGCTTTTTCGATGCCGGCGGCTTGGAGGTGGTCGCGGTCGAAGCCAAAACCGACGATTTTATTACCGCTAAAGCCTTCGGGGAGTCGACGGAACGCGGTGGCCCGTTTATCAACTATGGCGACGGTGTGGCCGCTGGCTTCCAGCCGAATGGCCAACTCAGTGCCCACTCGGCCGCACCCCACCACAACTACGTGCATAATTCCTCTTTTCTCGCCACGACCTACGATGCTAACTGGTCTTAGGGGCGAAGTTCGCTTCTGGGATTTTTCCGGCCGATCCAGCAGATCCGGCAGAGAGGGTAGATCTTGGCGATTATGAAGCGGTTGCTCGTGGGGCGCCCACTAGCCACCACCGAGCAGAAGGATCAACGCATCCCCAAAGTCATTGGGCTGGCAGTTTTTTCGTCCGACGCGATTTCGTCCACCGCGTACGCGACCGAAGAGATTTTATTCGTTACCGCGGTAGGGGCATCGAGTTTGTTGCTTGGCCTCGGAACACTTATACCGATCGCCATTGCGGTCGCGCTTTTGCTTACGGTGGTGGCATTTTCTTACCGCCAAACTATTTTTGCCTATCCCAATGGCGGCGGCAGCTATACGGTAACTCGCGAAAATATCGGTGAAAACTCGTCATTAATTGCGGCCGCAGCGTTGATGATCGACTACGTACTTACGGTGGCGGTGTCTATGTCGGCTGGGGTGGCCGCGATTTCTTCTATACCCGCTTTGCGCGCAGTGGGTGATCATCGGGTGCTAGTCGGTATTTCTTTAATCGCAATTGTCACGCTGGCTAACTTGCGCGGCATTAAAGAATCGGGCCGATTGTTCTCAGTCCCGACTTATCTCTATATCGTTTTGATTACCACATTGGTCGTTTATGGGTTAGTGCGCGCGTTTATCTTGAAGGATATTTCTAACGTTCCCTTTGATAAAGAGGCCTTTGTCGGAACTCTCGAAAGTGGCGGCACGCTAGGAATTTTCTTAATCCTGAAGGGCTTCTCGTCGGGCGCAGTGGCGCTTACCGGCATCGAAGCTATTTCCAACGGCACACCCGCGTTCAAGAAACCCGAATCAAAAAATGCCGCCAAGACTTTGGTTTGGATGGCTTCAATTCTCGGTACGCTGTTTATTGGTATTTCGGTTTTGGCGCACAATCTTCATCCGTATCCCTCGGAAAAGTCGACGGTCCTAGCTCAGCTCGCGACTCAAGTTTTTGGTAACGGCGTTATTTTCGTAGCGCTGCAAATCGCCACCGCGTTGATCCTTACGCTGGCGGCCAACACTGCGTACGCAGGTTTTCCGCGGTTGTCTTCGATCATCGCGCGCGATGAATATTTGCCCCACCAAATGCGCAATCTCGGCGATCGCTTGGTTTTTTCGAACGGGGTCTTAATTTTGGCGGCCGCAGCAATAATTATTACCGTCGCTTTCGGTGGGGTTACTAACGCGTTGATTCCGCTTTACGCGGTGGGCGTTTTTACGTCATTCACTTTTTCGCAGGCAGGAATGGTGCGTCATCACCAGAAAGAGCGGGCCAACGGTTGGCGGCGCCACGCAATTATTAGCGGACTGGGAGCTACTGCGACTTTTATCGTGCTGATAATCGTTTCCGTCACTAAGTTCACGAGCGGCGCATGGATTCCGTTAGTGCTAATTCCGCTAATAATTCTGATATTCAAGGGAATCCACCGCCATTATCGCCGAGTTGAAGTTGCCCTGGTTGCTGATGCTTCCAGAAAATCTATTCGTCCTCGGCGCAACACCGTCGTTGTTCTAGTGGGTGAGGTACACGGCGGTGCGATGCAAGGATTGGCTTACGCTAAGTCGCTCAATCCTCACCATTTAGTGGCGGTTCGTTTCGCCGTCGACAACGACGAGATTGACAAAGTTAATCAAGACTGGCTGGATGCAGGATTTGATATTCCGCTGGCCACCGTCATCACTCCTTATCGAGAGCTCCGGGGGCCGTTGTTCAAATTTCTGGACGAGCTTGATGCCCAGTACGAAAACGACAATATGACCGTGATTATCCCGGAGTTTGTGGTGAGCCGGTGGTGGGAAAATCTATTGCACAACCAGAGCGCACTGCGCATTAAGCGGTGGCTGTTGTTCCGGCGAGGAACGATGGTCATTTCGGTTCCGTACCATATTGAGTTACCAGATTGAACTACCAGATTGAGCGGCCCCGTATGGGCATAAGCGACTAACCTCTAATCGTTATCAACCCGTCAGTTCTGATGATTGATCCTAAGGAGCTATGAAGAAATGAATTCACTTATCTTGGCCGCTGAAGGTGGCTATCAAGAGTTCACCCTTAATAACGGTGAATGGGCTTGGTTGATATTCGCCGTGGCGGTTGCTTTGTTGGCGATTGCGGTGGGATTTCTTTTGGTGCGCGGCGTGCTCGCGGCTCCTCAAGGCACGTCCAAGATGCGCGAAATCGCGGGAATGATTCAGGAAGGGGCCATGGCCTACCTGAAGCGGCAGTTTCGTACTATCGCGTTCATCATTGTTCCGGTCGCCGCGTTGGTATTCGTTACTTCGACTGCGATAACCGAACCTAACGGTGTCGTAGCGTTGACCTTCGGTCAATCGGGCGCATTCCGCACCTTGGCTTTTGTAGCCGGAGCCTTTTTGTCGGGCTTAACTGGATTCATAGGGATGAGCTTGGCCGTGCGCGGCAACGTTCGTACTGCCGATGCGGCGCGGCGCGGCTCGCTTCCTGAGGCTTTAAAAGTGGCATTCCGTACCGGTGGAGTAGCCGGCATGTACACCGTCGGCCTCGGACTGTTGGGCGCCACCATCATCATCATGTTGTTTCAGAACACTTCTTCCGCCATTTTGATCGGCTTCGGATTTGGTGGCTCCTTGATCGCTTTGTTCATGCGAGTGGGGGGCGGAATTTTTACTAAGGCGGCCGATATCGGCGCCGATTTAGTCGGCAAGATTGAAAAAAATATTCCTGAAGACGATCCCCGCAACCCCGCCACTATCGCCGACAATGTGGGCGACAATGTGGGCGACTGTGCGGGTATGGCCTCCGACCTCTTCGAGAGCTACGAAGTCACTTTGGTGGCGTCAATCATTCTTGGTGTTGCCGCTTTTGAATCGGTAGGCGTTAACCCTGCCATTGGTCTTATCTTCCCGTTGGTTGTGCGCGCCGTTGGCGTGTTGGCCTCAATCGTGGGTATTTACTCTGTACGAGCGAACGATAAAGACACTTCGGCCATGGCGCCGATTAACCGCGGTTTCTTGTGGGCCAGTGTGCTAACGATCATTGGTACCGCTTTGGTTGCCTTTCTCTATGTCGGTCAGGACAATACTGCCGGCTGGGGAGCCTTTGGTCCCGGTTGGCGGGTCTTATTGGCAGTAGTTACCGGTTTGGTATTGGCCCAAGTAGTCAGTCGGCTCACCGAGTACTTCACTTCAACTGAAGAGAAGCCGGTATTGGAAATAGTGGAGGCGACCCGTACTGGTCCGGCGACCACAATTCTCTCGGGAATTTCAAGCGGACTGGAATCAACCGTATGGTCAATCATTGCTATAGCGATTGCCATCGGCGCGGGCGTTATTCTCGGCGGCGACAACTTGCAGTTCTCGTTTTACCTAGTGGCCTTGACCGGTATGGGCATGTTGGCCACTACCGCGGTGGTGGTATCGGAAGACACTTTCGGTCCCGTAGCTGACAACGCCGCGGGTATCGCGGAAATGTCGGGCGAGTTTAAGGGTGAAGCCCAAAAGATCATGATCTCGCTCGATGCAGTCGGCAACACCACCAAGGCCGTAACTAAGGGCTTCGCGATTGGCTCGGCGGTCATCGCCGCGGTGGCGTTGTTTGCGTCTTACGTAGAAATGATTGCCGGTGAGTTGATTCCGAATGCAACCGGTAACGACATTTTCAATAGCCCCGTCACCCAGATCAACGTGGCCGACCCGGTTACCTTTATCGGTTTGTTAATCGGTGGCTCGATTGCTTTCTTGTTCTCGGCTTTGGCCATTCGCGCGGTTAGCCGCTCGGCCATGACCGTGGTGGAAGAGGTCCGCCGCCAGTTCCGCGAGCGCCGGATTCTGGAAGGTATCGACAAGCCTGAGCACGGTAAGGTAATCGACATTTGCACCACGGCCGCATTGCGCGAATTGGTGACTCCGGCTCTCTTGGCCGTGCTCGCTCCCGTAATTATCGGTTTCGGTTTGGGCTTTCTCGCCCTCGGCGCATTTTTAGCCGCCGTCATTCTTACCGGTCAGCTGATGGCAGTTTTCTTGTCGAACTCAGGTGGAGCGTGGGACAACGCTAAGAAGTACATCGAGGACGGCAACCTCGGCGGCAAGGGAAGCGAATCTCATTACGCCGCGGTAATCGGTGACACGGTTGGCGATCCGTTCAAGGACACCGCCGGACCGGCGCTTAACCCGTTGATCAAAGTAATGAACTTGGTGGCATTGCTAATTTTGCCCGCCATCATTTCGTTGCGTAACGACACCACCGCGCGCATCAGCATCGCGGTAGTTGCGTTGGTCATTCTTTTGGCGGCAATTGCTTATTCGAAGCGTTCAACCGCGCCAGTGGGTGGATCGCCAGTGGGTGGACCGCCAGATACGCAGCCTAAGTCGCCGAATAAGCCGGCACCGGTTGGCGCGGCGAAGAAAGTAACTAAGTCGGTGACAACCAAGGCGTCGGCTCGTAAATCGACTAGCCGTAAGCCCGCCGCTAAGCGACCGGCTCCCCGCAAAGTCGCGGCCAAGAAAGTCGTGGCTAAGCGACCGACCCGTAAATCAACTAGTCGAAAAGTAGCGGCCAAGAAATCGGCTCCGCGTAAATCGGGTGCTAAGAAAGCGACCGCTCGGCGTTAAGCCGTCGGCGTTTTCTTAGCTCGCCGCCATTCTATAAATGGTGGGATTAGCGAGATCAAAATAATCGCCGCGATTATTGGCAATAGATATTTATCGATGCTTTCGCCGACGAGATCGCCCAACGCGTAACCCAACAGGGTTATTCCCACCGCCCACAGAAATGCTCCGACTAAGTTGTAAATCACAAAAGTCCGTCGATCCATTTCGCCTACTCCGGCAAGCACTGGAGCAAAAGTGCGGACTACCGGAACAAAGCGGGCGATGACGATGGTCTTGCTGCCGTGCTTAGCGAAAAAGTTTTTGGTGTGCGTAACATATTCTTGTTTAAAGAATCGGGAGTCAGGCTTGTTGAAAAGACGCGGTCCGATTTTTTGACCGATGGTGTAACCCAATTGGTCGCCGACGAAAGCGGCGATAAATACTCCCGGTAGCAATAACGCGATATTCAATTTCTCCTGGCCGGCCAACAGACCGGCGGTAAAGAGCAGCGAGTCGCCGGGAAGAAAGAACCCAATTAGCAATCCCGTCTCGGCAAAAATAATCAACCAAATCGCCACTTCGGCGTACGGAGTTAGCGAATTGATTAGTTCCTTCGGGTCGAGAGATAACCCCAAGATCGTCGGCGGTCGCACGGCGCTACTTTAGACGGGATGACCGCTAGCCTTTGGGATTATTAGGTTCGTAAATACCTTTAAACGCCTTTAAAAATTTTGGAAGTGATTGTGTGCTTCGACCGCTGGTAATTGTTGAATCTCCCGCCAAAGCTAAAACCATTGAGAAATTTATTGGCCGAGACCGAATGCGGGTGATTGCCAGTTACGGACATGTACGCGATCTGCCCGTCGGCGCTAAGGACGCTCCTAAAACCATTACCGACAAATCGGTGCGTCGGCTCGGAATCGATATCGATAATCACTTCACGCCGGTTTACGTGGTGCCCGAGCGTAAACGCAAACAAGTCAAGGCCTTGCGCGACGCCTTGCGCGACGCCAGCGAGGTTTATCTTGCTACCGACGAAGATCGAGAAGGAGAGGCAATCTCGTGGCACCTATTAGAACTTTTGCAACCACGGGTTCCGGTAAAACGGATGGTGTTCCACGAAATCACCCCTCAGGCTATCGAGGCGGCTCTCGCTAATACTCGCGAACTCGATATGAAATTGGTCGAGGCGCAAGAGGGGCGGCGAATTCTTGATCGCCTTTACGGCTACGAAATGTCGCTGGTCACTAGACGCCGAGCCGGTGGGGCCCGTTCGGCGGGACGAGTTCAGAGCGTGGCCGCGCGGATGCTGGTTGATCGTGAGCGCAGTCGCATTGCTTTTCGCGCGGCTGACTACTGGGATATAGAAGCTCGACTTGAAGCCCACGCCACCGAGTTTTCCGCGATACTCGACGCGATCGACGACCGGCGACCCGCTAACGGCAAAGATTTCGATTCCGCTACCGGTGAACTAGCGACCAAGGCCAAAGTGGTTCTCCTCAATGAGCAAGATGCGAGGGGGCTGGCCCAGCGACTGACCAACTGCGAGTTACTGGTCGATAAAGTTGAAACCAAACCAGGGATAGAACGGCCTAAACCACCGTTCATAACATCAACACTGCAACAAGAGGCGGGCCGTAAGTTGAGTTTCAGCGCCGCCCGCACTATGTCGGTCGCGCAAAAATTGTATGAGAGTGGACACATCACTTACATGCGAACCGACAGCATAAATCTTTCGGCGCAAGCTGTCGCCGCCGCTCGCAATCGCATTAAATCACTTTACGGACCGGAATATCTTCCGCCTACACCGCGTGCGTACCGCGGCAAAGTCAAGAATGCCCAAGAGGCCCACGAAGCCATTCGTCCCGCGGGCGATTCGATGAGGGTTCCCGATGAGGTCGGGCGCGAGTTGGCTTCTAGCGATGAACGCCGGCTTTACGATTTGATCTGGAAACGCACAGTGGCCAGCCAAATGGTCGACGCTCGCACTTCAAAAATGCAAGCGTTGTTAACAACGACCACGAACAATGGTGAATCGGTGCGATTTCGGGCCAACGGTAAGACCATTATTTCTCCGGGCTACCAGCGGGCTTACGTGGAAGGAGCTGACGATCCCGACGGCGAATTAGAAGACCACGAGAAGATCTTGCCTCCGTTGACGACGGGCGAAGAAGTAGCCGTGAAGCGCCTCGTTCCTTCCGGACATACCACCCAACCACCCGCTCGGTTTACTGAAGCCAGTCTGATCAAAGAGTTGGAAGAGCGAGGTATCGGTCGGCCTTCTACTTATGCATCAGTAATCGAAACTTTATTGCGACGCGAATATGCCTGGAAGAAAGGGTCTGCTCTAGTTCCCAGCTGGACGGCGTTTGCAAAAACTCAATTGTTAGAGCAGCACTTTCCGCGGCTGATTGATTACGAGTTCACCGCGATGATGGAAGAAGCACTTGACTCCATTGCCCGCGGCGAAGGTGAGTCAGAAAAGTGGCTGCACACTTTTTGGTTTGGTGACGACGAGCCCGGACTGCGCGATTTGATTAGTGAAGAGCATCTTGCCAGTATCGATCCGGCGATAGTCAACGCGATCGTAATAGGTAACGATTCCGCCGGCAATCAAATCATTGTTCGAGTTTGGAATAACGGGTCTAGCGTCATGCGTGGTGAAGAACGCGCGGCGGTACCGTTTGATTTGACGCCCGATGAATTAACTATTACGAAAGCCGAAGAGTTGATTGCCATCGGCGCAGGCGGACCGCGAGAATTAGGAACTGATCCAGAATCGGGGCTAACAGTCTTCGCCCTGACGGGCCGGTTCGGGCCGTATGCGCAACTCGGTGAGGTTGGTGAGAAAACTAAAGAAAAACCTAAACGGGGCTCATTTCTTACCGGAATGACAATTGATTCAGTAACTCTTGACGATGCGCTAAAGATTTTGTCGTTGCCGCGCGTAGTCGGTAGCGATGCGTCCGGTGCGGAGATTGTTGCGCTTAATGGCCGCTACGGTCCGTACTTGAAAAAGGGCACTGACAGCCGCCCGCTTGAATCGGAAGCGGAGTTATTTACCGTTACCGTGGCTGAGGCTGAGGCGTTATTTGCGAGCAAACGCAAAAGCAAAGGTTCGGGTAAGTGGGCTGGCAAAGGATCGGGTAAGTGGGCTGGCAAAGGATCGGGTAAGTGGGCCGGTAAAGGAGCCGGTAAAGGCGGAACCAAAAAACGCTCAAGCCAACGAGCGGCACCTTCCCTTGGCACTGCCCGCGTAGTGGCTAAAGGCACTGGCAAGTTGGCTCGCGCGGCCCGCGAAGCCCGCGTAAAAGCGAATCTTGACGCCAGTACGCGTGCCTCGCAATCTCCCGCCGAACCCCTAGCCTGAACTAGAAGTGAGCTCAGATTCGTCGGCCCCATTTATTCCCGAGTCCTCCCCCCCCGAGTCGACGCGCGGGCGGATTTTCGGCTCGCCGGTTTTCTTTCGGCTCTGGCTCGCACAAGTTGTATCCAGCACTGGAGATTGGATCGGTCTAATCGCGATTATTGCCATCGCGTCTCGTATTTCGGGCAACGCGGGTACCGCCGTGAGTTTGGTAATGCTGGCTCGAGTAGTACCGGGATTTTTCTTGGGCACGGTCGGTGGCGTTCTTATCGATCGCTTCGATCGTCGAATGGTCATGGTGGTGTGCGATTTAGCGCGAGCGAGTTTATTGCTCACGCTTCCGTTCGTCGACAACTTATTTCAACTGGTATTGGTTTCATTTGGTCTAGAGGTCTTAACTCTCTTATGGGGACCTGCTAAAGACGCGGCGCTGCCTAATATTGTTCCGGCCGACCAACTCAAAAGCGCCAACAGCCTGTCACTCATTGCTTCTTACGCTACCTTCCCGCTCGCTTCGTTAGTTTTTGCTCTGCTGGCATCGCTAGCCGGTTGGTTGGGTTCTTTAGGCATCGTTTCATCATTTGATGTCGACCGCGAAGCGTTGGCACTTTTTGTCGATTCGTTTACATTTCTTTTTTCTGCGTTAATAGTTTTCCGACTTCCGATTCCGAATAACCATAAACGGCACAAAGGTCGCATCGATTTAACTCAGACTGTCCGTGATATGAAAGAAGGTTTGGTATTCATTAAAAATCACCCGCGCGTGCGAGCAATTGTTATCGGACTAGGAATCGGACTAATCGGTGCCGGCGCAATGATCCCGTTGGGCGCGACATTTGCCGAAGAGAGTTTGGGCGGCGACGCGGCCACATTCGGTGTACTTATGACCGCCCTCGGCATGGGTGCTGCCGCGGGAGTAATAAGTCTTCTGCTCTTGCAGAAACGACTGCCCCGAGAAACCGTTTTTGAATTCGCGGTGATGGGCACCGGAGCCTTTTTAATTATCGCAGTGTCATTTTCATCGCCCCTTCCCGCAGTGCTCGCAGTATTTGCGGTCGGCGCCTGCGCGGGCACGGCCTATGTAACCGGATTTACCGTGCTGCAAGAGACTGTGCGCGACGAATTGCGCGGCCGCACCTTTGCCACGCTTTACGCAGTCATCCGGATGTGTCTGCTGATCTCGTTAGTTTTTTCACCCCTTTGGGCCGATTTTTGGACTTGGTTTATCGGCTTATTTTCTGACAGTCCAACGGCTTATTTTGGGTCAACCCGCTATGTTTTTTCTGGAGTTCGGTTAGCACTTTGGGGAGGCGGTTTGATGACATTGGGCGCGGGGATCTGGGCTCATCGCGTGTGGGTTCGTTCGAATAAATTTGATTCTGACCCGACCGTCATTGACTCAAAAATTGAAGACAAGCCAACCGACTCAACATCATGACCGGCCGATTTATCGTTCTTGAAGGTAGCGATGCGGTAGGTAAAAGTACCCAGTGCACGCGTCTGGCGGAAAGTTTGCGCCAACGAGGATACGAGGTGATTGAAACTTTCGAACCCGGAGCAACCGCGCTGGGTATCGGTTTGCGCAAGTTGCTCCTCGGTGACGAGCCGATAGAACCGGTGGCGGAAGCGTTGTTGATGGCCGCCGATCGAGCCGATCATGTCGCTACGGTATTGAAGCCGGCGTTGGCGCGGGGCGCGTGGGTTGTGTGCGACCGCTTCCTTCCTTCCTCGTTGGTCTATCAAGGCGTGGGTCGCAATTTAGGGCTCGACATGGTAACTGCGATCAACACGCCGGCAATCGCGGGGTTGGTTCCCGATTTGGTGGTAGTTCTTGACCTTGATTCTCATCACGAGCGCGCGCGTCGTGCGCCAGATTCGGACCGCTTCGAAACCGCCGGCGATGAATTCGCCGCTCGGGTGGCGGCCGCTTACCGAGATCTCGCGCCCCAAATGGGATGGGAAATTATCGATGCCGGTGGCGACCCCGACGCAGTAGCGGATTCACTTTGGAATCTTGTCCTAAAGTCGTTAACTCCATGACCGCTTTCACCGAAATAGTTGGTCAGGATCGTGCCGTTGCTCTGCTCCAAGGCGCGATTGAGCGTCCGGCCCACGCGTATTTATTTGTGGGCGCGCGTGGTTCGGGGGTCGAGGACGCGGTTAAGGCGTGGGCCGCCGAACGAGTAGCTCCGGGCGACGCACGCGTTGCTGATCTGGCGCGACGCGGGAGTCATCCCGATGTGGTTGTGTTCGATTCGATTGCGAACGAGATGAGCGTGGTCGAGGCGCGCGCGATTATTCGTGAAATGCACGCCAGTCCGATCGAGACTGATCACAAGGTGGCGGTTATTTTGGGCGCCGATCGCTTAAGTGACGCGGCCGCGAACGTTCTACTGAAAACTCTTGAGGAGCCGCCGACCCGATCCTCGATTGTTTTAGTGGCCGAGCGACCCGATCGACTGCTCCCTACGGTGCGTTCGCGATGCCAACGCATCGACTTCGCTTACTTAAGCAACGCGGCGGTGCGGGCGGCATTAGTAGCTGACGGTGACGGTGACGCCGCCAAAATCGATCTCGTAGTGCTGCTCGCGGGTGGTCGGCTCGATCGCGCGCGGGGGCTAATTGGAGCGTTGGCCCCTGTGCGTTCGGCGTTCATCGCCGCCGCAGTATCACTCGATGGGAGTGGCGCGACCGCAGCCATTGCCGCCGACCAGTTAGATGAAGTGGTGACCCAAGCGGTGGCGGTCCTCGAAGAGAATCAGAAACTCGAAGTGGCCGAACTCGATCATGATGGGGAAGCCGCGGGCTATCCCGAGCGAGTCATCGCCGCGCGTCGTAAAACTTTAGGAGAGCGACATAAGCGAGAACACCGTCGGGCGCGCACAGAGATTTGGTTAGAGGGTTACACCGCGATTGAGACTTGGTATCGCGACGCCTTGGTGGGGCCGACGATACCGGCGTTAGTGAGTGAACGAGACCGAGCTCCAGTATCGGCGCGCGGAGCCGCCGAAGCGCTCGATGCTTGTCGACAGGCGCGCCAAGCGATCACCCGACACAATGCATCGGAAATTTTGAGTCTGTTGCGACTTTTGGTGCGACTGGGATTTATTGCATCACGGGGCAAGAGTTGACCCCGCTA
>JBCKKA010000007.1:0-36841 GCA_038904515.1 Acidimicrobiia bacterium
GCGAAAAGATCTCAATACGCTTAGCGTGGTCGGCATAACGGATAACTTCAGGAAGCAGAACGGCACGCGCGAGTGCCGGTTGAATGCAGTACACGACTTGATTTCCGCCGACTCGTTTAATCACCTCGAGTTTTGATTCGATTACTTCAATGCCGCGATCGCGCAATGTGGTGACGAATTCGTCAAATTGGTTTCGATATTTTTCGAGTCGGATGCCGGAATCGAAAATCGGTAATCGCTTGACTGCGATTGGCCCATTAGCTCCACTCCATTGCAACACCGGATTTATCTCTCCGTAGCCGAGAATCGGAAGCGAGTCTTCGTGGCCAGTCGCTAAGGCTTGTTCTATTTGATCGTCGAGTCGATTGAGTATGGAAGTCGTATTCACTCCAAAGCTCCGATTACCAAGGTAATTATCTCGTCAGCTTCTGCATCAGTGAGAGTTAAGGGTGGAAGAAATTGCAGCACCGATGTGTCGTTATTAGCGAATATCGCGAATACACCCGCATCGATACAGGCTTTAGCGGCCAGGATCCCCGCACCTTTATCAGGCCATTTAAGACCAATGAACAAACCGCGCCGACGAATTTCGCACAGCTGCGAAAGCTTTTGTTCAAAACGATGACCGAGTTCTTCAACTCGATCAAGAAATCCTGGCGCTTCCACCATGTCCAGCACAGTAAGGCCGATAGCACAACCGATATCGGCGCCACCGTAAGACGAAACCTGCACGAACGGCTCGTCGTCGTAAAACTGGTGGACCGCCGCCGTCATCAAAGTTGCAGCGATGGGGTAGATGCCGCCACCTAAACCTTTACCAGTTACGACGACATCAGGATTTACACCGTCGTACTCATAGCACCAAAACTTTCCCGACCGGCCGAGGCCAGTTTGTATCTCATCAAGAATTAAAAGTGCACCTCGTTCACGGCAGATTTCTTCGATACGCGCTAGATACCCTTCATTTGGTAACGCGATCCCGAGCGTGGCCGGCACGGTCTCAAGGATTACCGCCGCGGTGTTATCGCTAATGGTTTTTTCCATAGCAACGATGTCGTTATGAACTAAGTGAGTGAAGTCGGGCAGATTAATCCCGAACGGTTCGTGGTAGTTCGCATCGCCCGCCATAGCGGCCAGACCGGTGTGTCCGTGATAACCGCCGTGCACCGAAATTATTTCTGGTCGGCCGGTAACAACTCGGGCGGTTTTAATTGCCACTTCGACCGCCTCCGAGCCTGACGGCGAAAACACCACCCCCGGGCAGTGGTTGTTAGTAGTCGTGGCCAAACGACTGGCCAGCAAGGCTTTCCAACCGGAGACGAGATGGTGGTTGCCCACATCGATTTCGTCGTCGTAGAGAGCTCGGCGTAACGACTCCAACACGACCGGATTGCGGTGGCCAAGGTTGAATACTCCACCGTTGCCGTGACAGTTCAGATAACGACGGTTGTCGTAGGCATCGTAAAAACAGGCACCTTCCCGACGCCCGATCACGATGTCGATTCCCAGTTCGGCAAATGCTTCAACTTTGCCCCGCGACAAGTGGTCGGCGTAGGCCTTCATTGTTTTTTCGCGAGTCGGATAGGGCAATGAAGAGTTATTCATTATCGTTCGGCTTAAGAAACTGCCCGCAAGTTTATTGGGAACTCAGTGATTCCTCGAACAAATGCATTAGGTAGTCGTCGAGGTCCAATATCGTCGGCCCATGTCCAATCTTCGAACCGAGCTAAAAGATCGGTAAACATTATTTTTAGTTCGAGACGGGCGAGTGACGCACCCAAGCAAAAGTGGGTGCCGAATCCAAAGGCGATATGAGGGTTTGGTATTCGCGTGATATCAAATCGCTCGGGGTGATCGAACACGCTTTCATCACGATTAGCCGAGCTGTACATAAGAACTACTTGTTGTCCCTTAGCAATCGGAACGCCAGCCACTTCAGTGTCTCTGGTCGCTACTCGACACATATTGAGAATGGGGGATGTCCAGCGAATGAGTTCTTCTACCGCGGCCGTTATTCGATGAGGCTCTTTGCGCAACAAATCCTGCTGATCTGGATTTTGAATAAATGTGTCAATGCCGTTAGCGATGACTGTGCGAGTGGTTTCGGCACCGCCGTCGAGCAACAGCAGCGCGTCCGAAGCAATATTGTCGTTACTTAACAGGCAGCCGCCGATTTTGGCCGCGCTCCAAACTGACATGAGATCGTCGGCTTGTTCATGTCGTCGAGTTTCGGCAACTTCGATCGCCGCTTCGGCAAATTCAATTGCCGCCATGATCCCTTCTTCGTTGTGATATCGCGGACCGCCGCCCAACGCGATGGTTGTTGCCGACCAGTGCACCAACTGCGGCCAGTCGTTCTCGGGGAAGCCCAGCAAGCGTCCAATCATCCGCGCGGGTAGCGGAGCAGCAATGTCGGCTACGGCCTCAACCGATTCTTTAACGGCTACCGCATCGAGGAGCTGGGTGACAATTTCCTGCACGTGCTCTTCATGAATGCTTACTGCTCGCGGTGTAAACCGACGCGCTACTAGCCGGCGCCGCTCGGTGTGCTCGGGATCGTCGAGACCGATTATTGATGCATCGGCTTCGATATTAGGGCGGTAACCGCCCGCGTTCGACCAGGTACGAGCATCTTTTTCTATTGCGACAATGTCTTGGTAACGGCTAATGCCCCACAACTCGTTAGTGGCATCGAAATAGACCGGTCGGTTAGCGCGCAAATAGGAGTAAACGGGGTCGGGGTCGCCGGCATAAAAGTCACCATCAAGAAGATCAAGCCGACCGCTCTCAACAAGATCGGCTATATCGGTTTGGATCATCACGCCTGCCAATCTATTGCGTGTTTCGATTCATTTTCTTGCGCATTCTCACTTTAGGCGTGAGCCACGCACGGTCGATGATAGTTACTAGACCACAGTCGTTTAATCACGACCAGTATTACCTGAGTTAGTTGTTACGGCTATTCTGACGGCCAAGCAAGCAGTGGAGGCGTAAGTGCGACACTTTTTGGCGTTAATGGCTGCGGAGCCTCCTCAACTATTGCCGGCGCGTATGCAAATGGCGTTCACGCTGGGAATCCATGTCATCTTGGTTCCTTTTGGCGTGGCTTTTCCCTTCATTATTCTCATCGCCAACTATCGAGGAATACGCAAGGGCGACGAAGTTGCGTTGCTACTGGCACAACGCTGGTCGAAGGTAGCAGCAGTTCTCTTCGCGGTAGGCGTGGTAACCGGAACCGTATTGTCGTTCGAGATGGGTCTGCTATGGCCCGGGCTAATGAAAAATTTTGGTGCTGCTTACGGAATTCCGTTCATGATCGAGGGGATCTTCTTCTTTCTTGAAGCAATTTTTTTGGCAATTTACATTTACGGCTGGAACCGTATGTCGCCGTGGGTGCACTTCTGGACCGGAATCCCCATCGTGATTAGCGGTATCGGTGGCACGCTGGCCATCGTCTCGGCCAATGCGTGGATGAATCAACCCGGCGGATTTACTCTTAAGAACGGAAGTGTGGCCGATGTTGTTCCGCTTGAGGTAATTTTCAACAAAGCATTTTGGTACGAAGGGTTGCACATGTTGCTGGCCGTTTATCTGGTAGCTGGATTTATGGTGGCATCGGTTTATGCGGTAGGTATGTTGCGTGGTCGTCGCGACCGCTATCACCGACTCGGATTGCTTATCCCTCTTACCGTCGCCGCAATCGTGATGCCATTGCAGTTCATTGTGGGCGATAGCACCGCGCGTGCGATATATAAAGACCAACCGATAAAGTTTGCCGCTATGGAGTTGGTGCCTAAAACTTCTTCTAATGTTCCAGAAACCATTGGTGGTATTTGGATAAACGGTGAAATACGTGGCGGCATTCCTATCCCTGGCTTGGCCTCGTTACTTTCGGGCTTTAGCACCGACACTGTGATTACGGGCTTTGAATCGGTACCAGTTAAAGATCGTCCACCGGTAAACGTTGTTCACCTTGCTTGGGACGCCATGATCGGTTTAGGTACGTTCCTATTAGCAATTGCCGCGTGGTTTGGGTTCGTATGGTGGCGCCGCCGTGACATTCCGAAAACTAAGTGGTTTTTACGAACGATTGCTATTTCCGGCGTAGCTGCGGTTGCCTGCATGGAAGCGGGCTGGATACTCACCGAAACCGGTCGACAGCCGTGGGTGGTTTACAAGGTTCTTCGTACGACTGACGCGGTTACTAGTGCAGACGGAATCTGGGCCTCATTTGCGATTGTCATAGTTATTTATGCCGCGGTTATCGCGGCCGCGGTGTATGTGATTCGCCACATGACTCGTAGGTGGCGTAGTGCTGACACTGACGAACCCAATGTTCCGTACGGTCCGCCGCCCACCGATATCGACTTGTCTCGTTCATCTGCTGGTAACCAAAATGATTAACGCAGTAGCAGTAATGCTCTGGACAACGGTGACGCTTTACGCAATTTTTGGTGGTGCCGATTTCGGCGCGGGATTCTGGGATCTAACTGCGGGCGGAGCCAAGCGCGGCGCGCGACCGCGGTCACTGATCGACTTATCACTAGGACCAGTCTGGGAAGCCAACCATGTCTGGCTCATATTTAGTTTGGTAATTCTCTGGACAGGGTTCCCACAAGCATTCGGTTCAATCATGACTACGCTTTATGTTCCGCTAACAATTGCCGTGCTCGGTATCGTTTTGCGGGGTTCGGGTTTTGCTTTCGTACGAGTTTCATTAGCCACATCCGAGAAAAGAGTTTTTGGCGTCGCGTTCGCGGCTTCTTCCGTGATTGTTCCGTTTGCGTTTGGTGCAGTAGCGGGAAGTATCGCATCGGGACGAGTTCCTACTGACGGGAACGGCGACCCAATTAGCGCGTGGGTAAACATTGAATCTTTAGTTTGCGGCCTACTCGCAGTAGCTGCGTGCGCGTATTTGGGCGCGGTATTCCTTACTTATTCGGCTAAATGGTTAGGGGTAGCTGACCTCGAAGAATCGTTTCGGAATCGAGCCATCGGCGCCGCCGTGGCAACTGGCGTTGTTGCTACGGCAGCCTTGATCGTGTTTGTCGACAACGCTCCCCGCCATCTCGATCGCCTGGTCGGAGTAGCGCTACCGCTAGTAATTGCTTCGGCAGTTTTTGGGCTAGCGGCGATTTATCTCTTATTTCGTCGCTCCGGCGAAATCGCCCGACTCTGCGCAATAGGTGCAGTGGGGTCGATCTTGGCGGCATGGGGAGTGGCCCAGTATCCCTATCTACTCGGCACCCACTTGAGCCTGACCGCCGCCGCCGCACCCTCGGGCACTTTGGCATTCATGATTGGGGTATTTATTGTGGCTCTTTTGACCATTGCTCCTTCACTGATTTGGTTATTTCGGCTTGATTATCAGGGGCGATTAATGGAAATCCCCGATTCCGTGCTATCGGCAGAGTAGGTTAATAATTAATAGTCTTAATAAAAACCGCAAAGGAGATTCCGTGCTTAACCCCATCAACCAAACTGAGCTCACTCGTTCTGACGCAGTAGAGATTTCGAAGACTTGGATACTATTTTTGCTGTCAGGGCTTATCTCGGTTGTGGTCGGAATAGTGATCTTGCGGGTGCACTGGACCAAGGACGACCTCGCGTTAGTCGTCGCGATCTTGTTTATTCTCCGTGGTATTTTTCAACTCGCTAGTCGACCGATCGATGGCAGCGGACGAGGGTGGAACATATTTGTCGGTTTGCTTGCAGTAGCGGTCGGAATTGCGTTTTTAGTGTGGTCGGGACCGACTCTTTTGGTGCTGGCAGTATTCATCGGCGCATGGGTAGTAGTAACCGGAATATTCGATTTTGTTGGCGGTGTTGCTAACCGTCACAGCGCTTCGCTGTGGTGGCTTTTCGCGGTTTTTGGAGTGGTTGAGGTGATTCTGGGAATTATCTTGCTCAATAATCCTGACGATACTCTGACTTTAATCGTGCTGCTAGTAGGTATCTGGGCAATCTTGGTTGGAGTGCTTCAAATTGTGGTTTCGTTCGAAGTGAAGCACTTGCCCAAGATGATTAAGTAACTCAACGCTCTTTACCGTAAAGCGATACCAGCCGAGCGAGCATGGTCGGCAAAAACACTTGACCGATTAGAGCTTCAAGAATCACGAACGATCGCGCCATGTTGCCGTTAGGAACAACGTCGCCAAATCCAACAACTCGGTTGTGGACTAGAGTGATGAATATGACCATCACTTCGGCTCCGCTTCCCTCCGAGTTATTTCTTCCCGACCCCAAACCCGCCACCGTCCGCTACACCGTGGTGTCGGTCGACGACCACTTAGTTGAACCGCCTCATATGTTTGAAGGTCGACTGCCGGCCGCGCTATCCGATCGGGCCCCGAAGATAGTGGTAACCGAAAGAGGCCATGAAGTTTGGGAATTCGAAGGGGAGCGACATTTTCAGGTCGGACAAAACGCGGTAGCGGGTCGTCGACCCGAGTCGGTAAAAATTGAACCGTTTCGTTTTGATCAAATGCGGCCCGGATGTTTCGACCCGCATGCTCGAGTGCGCGATATGGATCTTGGGGGTATCTGGGCGTCACTTAATTTCCCATCAATGATTACTGGATTTTGTGGACGGATTTATTCGCAAATCACCGATCGCGATTTAGGTTTTGCGGTTACTCAAGCATGGAACGACTGGATGTGCGAGGAATGGTGGGGTATTTATCCCGAACGGTTTATTCCTCTCGGAATTACTGATCTCGCCGACCCGGAGCGCGGAGCGCAAGAGATCCGCCGTAATGCTGCTCGCGGCGTTGTCGCAGTTTCGCTTCCGGAGCGACCTCATCAGTTAGGTTTCCCCGCAATTTTTTCTGATTACTGGGAACCAATCATGCGGGCGTGCGCTGAAACTGACACAGTTATTTGTCTACATGTCGGCTCTTCGGGAATGCCCGACTTCCCCGAGGGTTGCCCGCCAGTTCAACTGGGCGCGACTTTATTTGGCGCGCTGTCGCTAACTGCTTGCGCAGAGTGGATTTGGTCGCCGTGGGCGGCGCGCTTTCCTGATTTAAAAATTGCGATGTCGGAGGGTGGTATCGGTTGGGTAGCTATGCTCATCGATCGCCTCGACAATATTGTCGATCGATCGGGATACGGCCTCGACTCTTTTAACGATCAGCGACCGGCCGACATACTGCGTAGAAATTTTTGGTTTTGTACTATCGACGACCCGTCAACAATTTCTACTCGATCGGTGATCGGAGTCGATCACATAATGCTGGAGACCGACTACCCCCACGGTGACGGCACTTGGCCCAACACTCAAGATGTCATCGAACGGTGTTGGGGTGATTTACCAGTCGACGACTTGCGCAAAATGACTCACCAAAACGCGGCTAAACTTTTTCGGCACCCACTTCCAGACATCACCCTTCCCTGACCCGTTGATCGTGAGCTAATCGGCGAGACTGGTTAGGTGTTTTCGCTCGACACACCTTCGCCCGCGGTAAAACCGTCGGGGGTTTCTATCCCGTATCAGCCCGGACTTGACGGCCTGCGAGCGATCGCGGTTCTGGTGGTAATGGCGTACCACGGCGGGGTAACTGGTCTACGGGGTGGCTTCCTCGGAGTTGACATATTTTTCGTGCTGTCCGGCTACCTAATTACCACTCTCTTGTTAGTGGAGTTCTCGTCCACCCAGACCATCGCCCTTCTAGCTTTTTGGGCTCGGCGCGCTCGGCGCTTACTTCCCGCACTCGGAGTTTTGCTGCTCGGAGTTTTGCTTTACAGCGCAATAGTTGCTGAAGCGGATCGCTTGGGAACGATTCGCGGCGATGCGATTTCCTCAATTACTTATCTTGCTAATTGGCGTTTTGTATTTTCAAACCAGAGTTATTTTTCTCAATTCGTAACCCCATCGCCTTTACGCCACGTGTGGTCACTAGCAATAGAAGAACAGTTCTATTTTATTTGGCCGTTAGTAATGATCGGACTGTTGAAATTAAGAGTTCGATTGGCACCAATGGCACTTATATTCAGCGCCGCCGCTCTTGGTTCAACCATATTGATGGCGATATTATTTAGTGCGGGTTCAGATCCTTCAAGGGTTTATTACGGAACCGATACGCGCGCGCAGGCGTTATTAGTAGGAGCGACCCTCGCGGTCGGTTTATTGCACCTGAGGTCGCAAACCGCGCGCCGCATTTCATCTGCGGTTTGGGTAAGAGCGGGAGTAGGTGGCGCCGCGATTTTGATTCTGATGTTGATACTGGTGCGTGACCGCGCGTCCTGGATGTATTACGGAGGTTATTTGGTGGCCGCGCTGGCCACCGCGGCGGTTATTGCGGCATCAATTCAGCCTTCACGGAATGTCATTCGGGCTGCCCTTAGCCCTAAGCCACTTCGTTGGATCGGAACAATTTCTTACGGTCTTTACTTGTGGCATTGGCCGGTGTTTCTAACCCTCACGTCATCCCGCACCGGATTATCGGGATTAGCACTGCTCGTTCTTCGATTGGCTATTACTTTCACGATTGCCGCCGCTTCGTTTTATTTCATCGAGTTACCAATTCGACAACGGCGATGGGATCGAGGTCCCCGCCACGCAGTTTTAGTTTCGGTCATGACTGCGGGCGTCTTGGCCGGTTTGTTTATTCTGCTGCCAGTATTACGTCCAGCAACAACACCCAATACCGCCGTCGCCATCAAAGTTTCTGGAGCGACCACTCCACCAGCACGAGTCTTGGTAGTGGGGGATTCGGTTGCCCAAACCTTGGGACTGGGTTTTGAGCGGGGGCCAACGACCTAGGCATTGAATTTTTCAATCGCGGTCAGCTGGCCTGCGGATTAGCCGAGACGGGGCGACTCAATCGCGGCGGTCGGTGGGTTGACGTTGAGCCGTCCTGCGCTAATTGGAAAAAAGATTGGGCGGGTTACATAAATGAACTAAAGCCTGAAGTTTCGCTAGTACTTTTCGACGTGTTCGTGGTTTCTGACCTTGAGCTCAACGGACGCGAACTTCCTTTCGGTCGCGCCGCATCTGATAAATATCTAACTAATCAGCTCGCCAAGGGGGTTGATATTCTCCGCGCGGGGGGCGGGTCGGTAGTTCTGCTCACCTCGCCCTACAACGACCGACCTGAGCAAGTTGGACAACCAATTGAGTGGACCGAAGACGACCCCGCTCGCATCAACCACTGGAACGAGCTTTTGCACAAATATGTAAAAGATCGCAATGATCCTCAAGTCACGGTCGTCGATGTTAACGAATACTTATCGCCCAAGGGCAAATATGCCAATGAACTAGACGGAGTGGAATTGCGCTACGACGGAGTTCACTTTAATCCCGACGCCGGAAAACTTTTATTCGGCTGGCTAGTTCCTAAATTGCCCGCTAAAAGTTAAGCAGCAATTTTAAAAATTAATTGCCTCTAGCGCGCGCTCGGCGAATTCGGGGCGGCAGACAATCAAATCGGGTAGCCATGGATCGGGACGGTTGTAAAGCATTGGTGAACCGTCGACTCGACTGGTGTGCAGCCCCGCGGCCGCGGCCACCGCAATCGGAGCCGCCGAGTCCCATTCGTATTGGCCACCAGTATGCACATAGGCGTCAACTAACCCACTGACTACCGCCATAACTTTGGCGCCTGCTGACCCAAGAGTTACAACTTCGGCATCGATCGCGTCAGCAACTCTTCGGGCGGCGGCGGGCGGACGCGATCTGCTAACTACCACTCGCCGCGGGCGGTCGGGATCACTAGGCACTACCGAAGGCGGATTAGTTACGAACCCTTGGCTTAACGCGGGAAGAGTTACGGCCCCCGCGGTTAAGCCGCGATCGCGTTCCCATAGAGCGACATGTACTGCCCAGTCGGAACGCCCCGGCTCAGAAAATTCACGGGTGCCGTCGAGAGGGTCGATAATCCACACTCGATCAGCATCGAGTCGGGCCGAGGTGTCGGCTGATTCTTCCGAAAGCACGCAATCACTGGGATGATCGTTAGCAATTTGGTCGAGTAGGTAAATATTGGCGTTAATATCACCGCGGTCACCCAGCGCCCACGATCGACCGGTAGTGGTACTACTGGCTCGCAGCGCGAGAAGTATTTGTCCGGCCCCCTCGGCGTAGCGCAGGGCATCATCGTGATCGCTCATCAATGCATTGTTGCCGATACCTAGGCACCGGTCGGGATTGGCTATTTCTAACTCTTTACGACGGTGCACTAAATATCGTTCATTTTCCGCTAACTTATTAATCAATGAGCATGCCTCCGGGAGCGGGTAATCCCGATCCGACTATTCCTATTCGCCCCGTCGGGCCCAGTGATGCCGCGGGTGGATTTGGTAGCTCCGACCCCACTGTTGCCGTCCCGGTAGCAACCGGTGGTGGTCCTGGTTCCGGTGGTGGTTCTGGTGGTTCTGGTGGTTCTGGTTCCGGTGGTGGTCCTGGTCCCGGTGGTCCCGGTGACGAAGCCAATAACCGCAAGTGGTGGTGGATTCTTGGTGTAATTATTGCGGCAATCATAATTGTCGTAATAATTGTTCTTCTTTCCGGCGGCGACTCTAAGAAATCTTCGCCGTCAACTACTACAACTTCTTCCAGTACGACTACATCAACGGCACCTCAAGTTTCTACCACTGCCGGTACCACTACGACTACGGTCGCCGCCGCGCCGCAGATTTTACAATTCACGGCCAGTCCCAATCCGGTCACTTGCCCTGTTGGAGCGGCCAGCACCACTGTCACTTTGACTTGGTCGTCACAAAGCGCGGATAGCGCCACGGTAAGCATTGATAACCCATCTTCTTCAGTGGGTACCTACGGACCTTCGGGGCAGGAACCATTTACTTTTAGCTGTTCGGCGAGTCCGTTGCAGCACACTTACTATCTAAAAGTGACTGGATCAGGCGGACAAACCGCGCAGGATTCAATTCTCGTAACCGGGACTCCCTAAACCCGCCGATCTCGGTCGGACTTGAGTTTTAGCGGGGATAGATTGTCACCTCGGTTGCTTTAACGCTTACGAATATCGGTGTGGACGGAGCAATTGCTAGAGCCGTAATAGCGCTTATTGTCACATCAGCCATAATTGAAAATCCCGCGTCTACTTCCACTCGGATGTGATTGCCAAGGGGTTCAATGTTCGCCACTACTCCTGACCAAATATTTCTCGGGGAACCTTCCGGTCGCTCTCGATGAAGCGCCACTGCGCTCGGTCTAATGATTGCGTAGGCCTCACCGGTTACCGGTTCGCCCGGTCCAAACAGATGAGTTCCGTCAGCCAGCCGGAGCCCGTCGCCTTCTCCAGTTCCCGATAAAAAATTCAGGCCAAGCAGGTCGGCGGCATAACGCGTTTTAGGGTGGCTGCGAATTTCGTCAGGTGTTCCGGTTTGAGTAACTCGCCCTTGATCCATAACCACCAGGAGGTCTCCGAGTGCTAATGCTTCTACTGGATCGTGAGTCACTAAGACGCTCGAGCCGACGCGGCTAGCCAGCGCTTCTCGGAGCATTTTGCGCATGATCGGTCGGTTGGTTGCGTCTAGGGAGCTAAATGGTTCATCAAGCAGCAAGACGCGCGGTTCGGTGATCAGTGCGCGGGCTAGCGCCACTCGTTGGCTTTCACCACCGGAGAGTTGATGGGGCCGCCGATGGGCCGTGTTGACAATTTCGAGTTTTCTTAACATCTCGTTGGCTCGTTCTCGAGCCCGCTGTCGCTTTACTCCGCTCGCTTCTAATCCAAACGCGACATTATCGGTAGCGCTGAGGTGGGGGAATAAGTCGAGACTTTGTCCCATCATAGAAACTGGTCGGTTTTCGGGTGCCACCCATACCGATCGTGTCGGATTGTCCATCTCGACATCGTCAATAGTGACAAGTCCAGAATTAATTCCGTTTAGCCCCGCGATAGTCCGTAGCACCGTAGTTTTTCCAGAACCATTAGGCCCGATTATCACTACGGTTTGGTTTTCTTCGGCTACCAACACGATTTCGTGCAAACAAAATCCGTTGGTATTAGTTGAAATTCGCGCGTCAAGAATCATCGAAGTGGGGTGAGCCAGCGTTCTCGTAGTGATACTAAAACACCAATAGAAATGATCACCAGGACCACACTCAGCGCGATTGCGCGTTCGGGGTCGAATCCCAGATCAAAAAATACTGCGAGGGGAAGAGTTTGGGTTCTCCCCGCCACGCTGCCCGCGAAGGTAATGGTCGCACCGAATTCACCTAGCGCACGAGCCCACGCCAATACCGCGCCGGCCACGATTGACGGGGCGAGTAAGGGAAAGGTAATTCGGCGAAAAATAAAACTGGGTTTAGCACCCAATGTGCGAGCTGCGTCTTCGTAGCTACGATCGATGCTGCGAAAGCCGGCCTCCACGGTAATAACTAAAAACGGCAAGGCTACGAATGTTGCTGCCAGCATGGCGCCCAGAGTGGTGAACGGGAGTTGTAGACCGAACCAGTCGGAGAGGTATTCCCCAACCAGCCCGCGTCGGCCAAAGGCCAGCAACAAAGCCACTCCTCCCGCCACCGGCGGCAAAATCAACGGCAGTATTACCAATGCTCGCAGTAGGCGCCGGCCACGAAAATCAGTTCGCGCTAATACCCAGGCCAGAGGGACTCCAGTTATTAGAGCAATAAATGTCGCACCGAGTGAACACACCAACGAAAGCCGCAAGGCTTCAATGGCCGCCGAGTCGCTCAGTAGCGAGGTCATCTCCGACCACGGTGCGCGTTGTAGAAGCGCAAGGATCGGAATAATAAGAAAAAGCCCAGCTAGTGAGGAAAAAACGATAACTAAAATCGGCAGTCTCGGTTGAACGCGGTTCTGATTGCCGATTTTACTTTTAGCGCCGCTATGAATCACAGTTTGGCCTTACTTACGAATCCGGCTTCATCAAAAATTCTTTGCGCAGTCGGATTATTTAGAAATTTTAAGAACGCGCGCGCGAGATGTCGGTTTTCAGTACCTTGCGCTACGGCTGCGGGGTATTTAGCGATCAGATTGTCGGCAGTTGGTATAGCAATGCTCGTTACCTTTGGTTCGCTAATTATTTCAGTTTGATAAATGAGCGCGGCACCGGCTTCACCGAGAGCGACGAGAGCGATAGCTGCCGCCGCGTCGACCGCAAAGATGGGGTTATCAATAGCCAAATCGGCTCGTTTGAGTATTCGTTTGGCGTACAAACCGCACGGAACTTTGGGTGCGCACAGCACAACTTTCAGATTCGACCGAGCAAGATCTCTCAACGACCGTATTTTATTGGGGTTATTTTTTTCTACCGCAATAGCAAAAGTGTTATGAGCAAATATTTGTGGCTCGCTGGCAATAAGTCCTGACCAATCGAGCACTGCCATCGTTTTGGCATCCGCCGTCGCCACTACATCGGCGTACACTCCTGCTTCAAGTTGTGGTTCGATCAGTGAACTTGCGCCAAAACTGAACTCAATGCTTGCGTCAGGGTTTTGAGTTTCGAATAGCCGTCCAATTTTTGGAAGCACATCGCTGAGCGATGAAGCAGCCAGAACAGTGATTTCTCCTACCGGACCCTTTTTTGTGGCATGGGTTTTTTTCGCATCGTCAGTAATCGTTACCGCGGTAATTGCAATAATGATTAAAACGACAACAAACCGATACAGAATAGAAGTCGGACTGGTCGTCACCGAGGATTCTCAATAGTTACATTGGTCGCTTTTATAACCGCTACCGCTAGCACGCCAAGTTCAAGTTTGAGTTCATCGGCCGCTTCGCGAGTAATGAGTGATACCACGCGATGAGGGCCAGCTTGAATTTCCACTTGCGCCATTACGGTGTCGCGCACTACGCGCGTGACTATTCCGGTAAACCGATTTCTTGCCGACCCGTTCGCGCCTGCGTCGGCATCGGTTGACGCGTGGTGTTGTTCGCTAACAAAGGCCGCTAAAACACTGCCGTCGATAAGTCGCTGGCCACCGTCGGAGCGATGAGTGGGAAGATCGCCCGCATCCGCCCAGCGACGAACGGTATCGACACTGACGCCCAACAATTCCGCCGCTTGCCCCATTCGAAACTGGCTCATCACAGATAAGTTAGCAAAATCCCTCGTATAAGCACGAGTTACGGTGGATACTTTCCGTTCCGTTACTGAGGGGTAACTTAGGATGACTAGTTAAATACTTTCCCTAATAAATCAAACCGAACCCAGGAGCCGGCGTGGCTGATTTCTCACTTGAACTCAATGCAGACCAACTTCAGATTCAACAGTGGGTTCACGATTTCGCCGAAAACGTGGTGCGCCCGGTGGCCGCTGATTGGGACGAACGTGAAGAGACTCCGTGGCCAGTCATAGAAGAAGCGGCCAAAGTCGGTTTGTATTCGCTTGATTTTTTTGCCGACGCCATGGGCGATCCGCAAGGGCTCAAGATGGCACTGGCCAGCGAAGAGTTGGCCTGGGGCGACGCCGGTATCACCCTGGCGATTCTGGGTAGCACGCTCGCGGTGAGCGGGATTGTGGGGAGTGGAACTCCTGAACAAATCGGTGAATGGATTCCCCAATGTTTCGGAACTCCTGAAAAACTCCAACTGGGAGCTTTTTGTGTTAGCGAGTCTGATGCCGGTAGCGATGTCAGCAGTTTGCGCACGCGTGCGGTTTACGACGAGAAATCCGATGAGTGGGTACTTAACGGTACTAAAGCTTGGATCACTAACGGTGGAATCGCCGATGTTCATGTTGTGGTTGCGACCGTTGATCCCGAACTTAAAGCGCGCGGGCATGCGGCGTTTGTGGTTGGCCCAGGAACGCCGGGTCTTAGCCAAGGCCAGAAGTATAAAAAAATGGGAATTCGTGCCAGTCATACGGCCGAAGTTGTGCTTAATGAAGTTCGGCTACCTGGCGCTAACTTGCTTGGCGGTAAAGAAAAACTTGATGCTCGGTTAGCACGGGTACGCGAAGGAAAGCACTCGTCTACTCAAGCCGCAATGAGCACTTTCGAAGCCACTCGCCCATTAGTGGGGGCACAGGCCATCGGTATTGCCCGCGCGGCTTATGAATATTCGCTCGAATACGCCAAAGAACGCAAAGCATTTGGGCGGGCAATTATTGAGAACCAAGGCATTGCGTTCAAACTCGCCGACATGAAAGTGGATATCGATTCAGCTCGTCTGTTGGTTTGGCGAGCGTGCTGGATGGGGGCGACGGGTAAGCCGTTCGTTGCTGGTGAAGGATCGATGAGCAAGCTCAAAGCCGGTGAAGTTGCCGTTCGAGTGACCGAAGAAGCGATTCAGATCTTGGGTGGCTACGGCTACATAAGGGAACATCCCGTGGAACGGTGGCACCGTGACTCAAAGATTTACACCATTTTTGAAGGAACTTCAGAGATCCAGCGTTTAGTTATTGCTCGGGCAATTTCGGGCGTACACATTCAGTAGCGCTATCGTCTAAGTTCTTATTCTGTCACCAGACAATCGGTTTGCTGAAGAAGGAGAATAGCGATGTCGATATACGAGTATTCAATTGCTGGACTTGACGGAAGTTCTGATCAACTTCGCGCCCAGCAGGGAAATGTCACTCTTGTAGTCAACGTTGCTTCTAGGTGCGGGCTTACGCCTCAGTATGAAGGGCTTGAAAAACTTCAGCGTCAATATTCTGATCAAGGGTTTTCGGTACTCGGTTTCCCGTGTAATCAATTTCTTGAACAAGAGCCCGGCACCGCCGAAGAGATACAAACATTTTGCTCAGATAACTACAACGTCACTTTTCCGTTATTCGAAAAAATTGAAGTAAACGGAGACGGTCGGCACCCCCTTTACGCCGAACTAACGAAATCTGCAGATGCTGAAGGTGTCGACGGCGATATTCGTTGGAACTTTGAGAAGTTTCTTGTCTCGGCCGACGGTGATGTGATTGCGCGTTTTGCTCCACCGGTTGAGCCCGATGCCTCCGAAGTAGTTTCCGCTATTGAAGAAGCACTTAAAAGCTAATCCCAGCAAAAAACGGCGACCGGGCGAAACTGGGGGCATGATGGTAGACAATCCGGCCAATAACTTTTCTAAAGTACGAGGCCGGCCACCTGAGGAAGCCAAGTTTTTTTGGAACGACGGCCCCGTCTCACTAGGAGATCACACTTGGTTTGCTTCTCTCTTGAGCGGTGTTACTGCTTTCGAGACCGATGAAGGACTAGTTCTCGTCGATAGCGGCACCGTAGCGTTTGGCCCTCATCTTGCCGGTGAGATTCGTTCGGTTACTTCGGCTCCAGTCCATACCGCTATTTTCACTCATGGGCATGTTGATCACGCGTTCGGTTTGTCGGCATTTCTAATCGACGGACAAAAGCCGCCACGAGTAATTGGTCACCGCGCCATGCTCGAACGTTTTGCCCGCTATGAACAAACTGCATCATCGAACCAAGTTTTAAATGCTCGTCAATTCGGAGGAAGTGCTCATAAGCCGACGAGAGGAGTTACGTGGGAAGCTCCGGTTATTGGGCCCAATACGCTTTACGATGATCAACTCGCAATCACGGTAGGTGGGGTCGATTTTGAGTTGTTTCACGCTCGCGGTGAAACCGATGACCACACTTGGGTTTATTGCCCTCAACGCGGCGTGCTTTGTCCCGGCGACTTAATTATTTGGGGCGTACCTAACGCGGGAAATCCCCAAAAAGTTCAGCGCTATCCGTGGGACTGGGCGCGCGCATTGCGCGCCATGGCGGCCAAGAACCCGAAAACTTTGGCACCCGGTCACGGCGGGCCAATCGTCGACAATCCCGACTTGGTCGCGCGAGTGCTTTTGGAAACGGCTGAGTTTCTAGAAATAATTGTTGAACGCACGCTAAAAGTCCTTGAAGATGGTGCGCCACCGCACGTCGACATAGTGCGGTCGGTCGAGTTGCCGATTTCTGATTCGCCTTGGCTCCAGCCAATTTATGACGAGGGTGAGTTCATAGTTCGTAATGTGGTGCGCTATTACGGCGGCTGGTTCTCGGGCCGGCCCAGTGAATTAAAGCCCGCCGCGCGCGCCGATGTTGCTCAAGTAATAGCGAGGCTGGCCGGTGGCGCTCCCGCTCTCATCGCCGAGGCGCAACGGCTCGCAAGCGCGGGCGATCTCGTTATGGCAGCCCACCTCGCGGATTACGCGTTGGAAGCCACGCCCGACGATCCGGCGGTTGGTTTGGCGGTAGCCGACATTTACGAAGCGCGCGCCGAGCAAGAGACAAGCTTGATGGCAATAAATCTATTTCGGTCCGCCGCGGCTTACGCTCGCGATGGGCGCCCTTTCGCCTAGTCCAGATATTCAGCCCGGATATTCAGCCCGGATATTCAGTCCGGATATTCAGCCCGGTCGGATTCGTCGACGCGCACGCCGCGTAACCCGAACCACGCCAGTTCGGAGACCCAGTTAGCCAATACCGCCGGGTCAAGGGCACTCCCGTCGTCGGTCAGCGCATCGCGGCTAGTGGCTTCGGCAATTCCGATCAGACCATGAGCCAACACGCGACGATGTTGGGTCGAACCAGGTATTTCGATCAGATCGGCAATAGCATCCGCCGCATCATCAAGTATTCGTTGTGCAGCAATATTGAAATCGGGATCGTTACGAACGGCGGCGCCGAACAAGAGCCGGAACGCGGGCTCATTACCGGTTACGAATCGAAAGTAGGCAGTAAATCCACTCTCAACTCGGGAGCGTTGTGAATCAGCCGAGCCGGTGGCTTTGCTCAGCTCATTAAGCAATTGCTGGCCGACATCGTCCAGCAATTCAAGAAATAGTGCTCGCTTCGACGAAAAGTGTTGGTAAAGAACCGGCTTAGTTACGCCGACTGCACTAGCGATTTCATCCATCGACGTAGCGTGAAAACCACACTGAGCAAATATTTTGCACGCGGCATCCAGCACTTGTTGCTTGCGCTCTACGGCGGGTAGCCGAACGGTCATATTTATTTGTTTCAGACGCTCGACTTGAGCTGCATCTGGTAGCGGTCTTCATGATCAAAGTTGCGCGTCCAGAGTTCTTCAAGCCGCTCGGCTTCGTCGATATTCAGCGGTAAATCGGAGGCCGCGGCGAATTCGGTAACTTCTTCGGCCGTCGTGCAGGTCGGCAGTACGGTGGCAAAGGCCGAGTTAGCCAAAATCCCAGCAATCGCAGCCTGACTGATGGTGCGCCCAGTTCCTTCCCACAAAAAACTTACGGTCGCGGCTTTTTCGAAATTATCGAGCATGTTGTCGCGATTGCGGTGAGAACGATGATCGCCAGGCGGGAATACCGTATCGGGAGTTACATTCCCCGACAGCGCATCGGACGCGTGCGGTACTCGTGAAATCAAAGACACTCGCTTTTCAGTTACTGAGTCTTCAGCCCCGAAAGTTAGCCCCGGTTCCTGTTCAAGAATGTTGAACACCGTTTGCAGTGAAACCACTGGCCGGTTCCTGATTGCCCGTAAACCTTCTTCAACCCATCCGATTGCTGGACCGAGGGCGACGCCCAACTCAAGGATCTTGCCTTCTACGCGAAGTTGTTCGAGTTCATCCCACAGATCGTCGGCAAGAATTGGTTCGATATGGGTGTTGTGGAGCTGGTAAAGCTCAATACGGTCAGTGTTGAGTCGCCGCAGAGAGTCTTCTAGTTGTTTGCGAATCGACTCCGGTCGCCAGTCGTGGGGTCGTTCCGATTGGCCTGGGTGTTTGCGATTGGCGTCAATGTCGTAGCCACACTTGGTGGTCAAGACGATGTCGTCGCGATTTACCTTGAGAAAATCGGCGAGCAGAGTTTCTCCCACTCCATCATTCCCGTAGACCGGCGCGGTGTCGATGAAATTAATTCCGGCGTCAAACGCGGCTCGTAATAAAGCGGGCTTATCGTCAACTTCACCCCACCAGTTACTAGCAAGAGTCCAAACTCCAAAACCGACTTCAGATACCTGAAACTCGGCGGTTCCCATTCGACGATACCGCATGGCTGCTCCTTTTTTTGCCAGTAAATTTTTCCGATAAATTTTTCCGATAAATTTTTCCGATAAATTTTGCCGGTAAATGTGAGGTCGATCTAGACGATAGACGGTTGGGCCATTCGAGTACGAATGCCGGTTCACTCAATATAAATTGTGCGGCTAATGCGTAGGCGGGGCTTGCCGCTCTTCTCGTTCGGCCGCCCTTACTCCGTAGCCCAAGACGATAGGCAGCGGAAGAATCAAGCAGGCCGCAATGAGACCAGCAATGCTCACAGTTACCGACCACGACGGAAAACTGGCTGAGAGCCCGTAGAAAAATGTCACGATAGCGATTATTAGCGCGCCGTAGCCGATACGCTTGGCAAGTTTTACTCCGCGCGCAATCTGCGCTCGCCGCACAATTATCGGGTCGTCTGATTTTTCTACCACTGCCCCCAACCTACTTCGGTAAAGATTTCCGCAATTCGATTAGGCAAGTCGGCGAGGTTGAAGTGTTGGGATATGTGGGCCAGATTCGCTTGGGCAGTCGCGGGATTAGGATTTTGCAACTCCGTCACCACCGCGTCGAGATCATTGATATCGAGAAAAGCAAGCCCGAGAGCAGTCAGCTCGTCGAGAACGGGGTAATGCGCAACCACCACCGGTCGCCCCGCCACAGTTGCTTCGATAAGCGGATTACCAAAACCTTCCCAACTCGAGGGCAACACGACTAGATCGGCAGCCGCGTACGCATCTTCTGCCCGGTTCGCGGCACCTTGAGTAACTGCCACATTTGCCCTGCTAACAAGTTGAGCAAACTCTTCATCGAACCCGTCTTCAGTGTCTCCACTTATCCAGAAGCGAACTACTCGGTCGGGCCAATATTCGGCAATCGAATCAGCCAGCGCGATTCCGCGCCCAACTTCCTTGCGGGGAATAGCACGAGTGGGCTGAAGGATCACGAGGTCATCAACGCCAAAGCCAAATTGCTGTCGAGTCGAATCTCTATTTCCGGGTTCGGGATCAAGATCGAAGGCGTTACGCAATAAATACGCATTAATTCCTCTAGCCCGCAGTTCGACCTGGGCCTGCTGATTGATAACTATGTGGGCCGAATTTCTTCGACGCGGCGGGAATTCGGTTAGTTGCGAAAACTGCGGTCGTTCCCACGGGAGATCGTGGTGATGAAAAACCACTCTGCCGTCGTGCTGCGTTAGAACTTCGGCGACGGTGCGCGCCGCTATCAGGTTGAGCGGAAGCGAGCAAAGATTTTCGATGACAACTAAATCGACTCCGGCTATCGCCGCCGCTAGCGAATCGGGTTCGGGTCGCGACCCCGCCACGGGATCAATGGCTAGAAACGGCAACCAAGTGTCGTCGGGGCGCAAGCCATCAAGGAATTCGCCCGCAATTCGCTGGGTAGTAAATCCGAGCGATCTAAGTGCCCATTCCCATTTCTTGGTTTCGACCGATACCCCGTCAGTGCCACCAAAGCGAAATGAACAAAACAGAGCACGCGGTTGAGTCGTCGGATTAGCTATCAACTGAAGTTAATCCCACGCATGGTGTTCAGGATAATCCGATTCTCGGCTAAGGCTCAAAAATCCGTCACACCGCGCGTGAAACATCGTCACCTTTTCGACGATGCCACTAGCGGTCGTGCCTACAGAAGTACGGATCCAAAATACAAGACAAGAAATACGAAACCAGAAATACGAAACCAGAAATACGAATCCAAAATAGATAAATCCATATTCATCCAATCAGGATGAACGAGCGAGGGGAAGCATCATCATGCAAAAGACAATGGTTCGGTTATTGGTAATTGGTTCAAGTGTGGCGGCGTTGATTCTTGCCGGCGGGGCAAGCAGAATCTGGCGCTAATTCGGTTTGCGGCTCTGACTCCTGCGCCTACGCCGGTGGCTTCCGGCGTAGGCCAGTTGGCCCACTCCAAGGGCAACGATTGCGTCGCCTACGGAGATCACTTCATCGAAGGGTTCGGGCAACACAATTTTGTCGCCTAAAAATCCCAGCAGGTCGTCGTTACTAGCCGGTCGGTGCTTAACCGAACGCTCTATCGGCTCTTTAACCCGCTGTCCTTTTGAGTTGTTCCCGATAGGGCTGGTGGGCATTCCTTGGTTGAGGCCAATCACTACCGCATTGAGCGCGATACCAATCGCAATCAATTTGATTCCCGAGATTGAGATATTTACAAAACAGAAGGCGAGGACGAATGCATACGACGCCATCAAAAGTCCGTAACCGACAGTGTCGAGTTGATCTTTGGGAAACTCGACAAACTCCAGAACTATTTGGAGCCCAAGTCCTAAGAAAAGTAGTCCACTACCACGAAAACGGATTTTCGCCAGCGACCGAGGATCACCTCGAGTTACCAGAACAACGACAATGGCGCCAGCGATGGTCAGGATTGGAAGCCACACGGTTAAACGCTAGCGCTTGCGCGCGCACTCGCGACGCCGTTTCATCTCAATCAGCTTATTTCGCAGTTCGAGGTCCGGCGTCATGGAATTAGCCGGAGGTTCTACTCCAGAGGAGTTTTATGAATTAATCGCACAATACAGTGACGATGCCTTTCGTTTGGCTCGCCGCTTGTCGCACAATACGGCTGAAGCCGAAGACATTGCCCAGACGGCAATGTTTAATGTTTTGCGTCGAGCTGAATATATTCGCGATGAAACTAAAATCCGCTCGTATTTACTTACATCAGTTCGTAATGCATGGCGCAATCAATTGCGTTCGAAGGGTAGGCGTCGATTTCTGGGATCCGATATCGCCGAGCTTCTCCCATCGGAGGACATTCAACCCGAAGAAGAAGTGCTAACGGTTCTCGATGCAACCGTTGCTTCGGCTGCGTTGGCAGCATTATCACCTAAAAGTCGCGAAATTATTGAACTGCGTTATGTAGAGGGAATGGAATTTCAGAGCCTGGCCGACCAGTTAGGAATAAGTGCGGTGGCGGCTCGACAGCGAGCGCACCGAGCACGCGAAGAATTGGTTGGGGCGTGCATGGAAATTGTTGCGTGCAACGGCGAGGGACTATGTCGAACCGTGCGGGGCCGGCTTGGGCGCTATCACCGAGGTTTGTTATCTAGAGCAGTGCGTAGCGAAGTAGAAATTCATCTTGAAGAATGTGAGCCGTGTTTTTCGTGTTACGACCAGTTGATTGACCTTTATGGCCATCGACTGGGAAGAGAAAGTGGGGGAGGGAAATGAATAACCAAACTAAGCGTTCTGATTTGCAGTTGATCTACAGCGCAAAAGAGAAGAAACGTCGTCGTTGGCTTTGGGTGAGCGGGATTGCGTGTTTCGTTATCGCAGTTATCGCAGCATCAAGGGGCCAGTATGTTCCTCTTTTAGCCATTCTCTTTTTTGTTTGTGAAAATCGCGATCGAGTCTTTCCGGACGAAACTGGATTAAGCGGAAGTATCTCGGTCGGAATTTGTGCCTCAGTTTTTTATGCGCAATCAGCATCCTATAGTTCAGTGATTTTGATATGTGTTGCAGGTGGCATTTATATTTCTCATCTTCGATCAAGGTCGTGGCTTAAAATTGGCGTTAATTCGTTGTCGTTTAGTGCGGCAGGTCTATCAGCGGTCCTTATTGGACAAATGACTTTGATGCAAAAAGATTTTTTTGGATTCATTTTCTTATCTCTGGTTTTTATGGTGTTGGCGTATTGGATAGTAAATTCTGTAGTTATATCTGTTGCGGTTTCTTTATCTTCACGCTCTAATTATTTTAAAACGGTTAAGGATTTGGTGCGTTCAGATTTAACGATGCTTTGGTTTGGGTTCGCGGGTGCACTTTGCGGGCTAGTAATGCTTGAGGTAAATCCCGAAGTCGGAATACTTGCACTGCTGGCAGTGCTAGCTGTCCTTGATGTGTTTGTTATTTCAATGCCGGTCGGGTTGGCGGCATTACGCCAAAACTGGTTGCTACTGTTCGTTCGCGCCACTGCGACCGTTGTGGCGGCGGGAGTCGGACTGATTGTCGTCAATGCGATCGGAGTTTCGG
Organism: Acidimicrobiia bacterium; assembly: GCA_038904515.1. Taxonomy (GTDB): domain Bacteria; phylum Actinomycetota; class Acidimicrobiia; order IMCC26256; family PALSA-555; genus SHUY01. The sequence goes on from JBCKKA010000007.1 coordinate 22,898, forward strand.
CTTTAGGTATTTCCATCGGGTTGCTAGTGGCTTCATTCGTCGCACTGGCGATTGTCACTCTGGCCGTTACCGTTCGGCTTTGGTTTTCTCCTCATGCTCAGGGACGGCCAGATCCGACTTTGATTGGTGGGATTGTTTTAGTTGAGGCTGGCATTCCTCTATTGGGGGGCGCGCTGGGCGTGCTGGGAGCAGTTGCGGGAGTTGCGGCCGTGATAGTTGCCGCGGCGATAGCGGCGATCATGATTTCTTTAGGCGTGGCTGGATTACGCCGTAAGCCTCAACCGGAACCGATTGATAGTGAAGAAGTCTTGGGCGCAGTAATGCTGGCCATGTTCGACGGGCTGCCCGACTTAAGCCAGCATCATTAGTCCAGCAAGGGGTCAGCTGCCTTAATCGCCGACGGGTTGTTCCCACTACGCTGATTCGCCGTGCATGAGATTCGAGCGATGTCGCCCGCGGTAGTAGTGGAAATATTGGTTGATGAGGGTCAAATGGTGGCCGAAACCGACGCGATCGCAATTCTCGACTCCGCCGGAATCGAACAAGTTGTAATCACCGAAATTCCTGGGGTCGTGCGAGAGATCCATATTGAGCTAGGCGGGTCGGTAATCGCCGGTTCATTGCTTGTTCTGATTGACGAGTCCTGAAATGCCAATCCTTTGGGAACCGCGTGATGGTATCGGAGTCGCGTTAATTGATCGACCAGAACGCCGCAATGCTATCGATGCCGATCTTTGTAATGAATTGCGCAATCTCTTGCAGACGAATCCGGATCTTGGCGCAGTGGTAATTGGTGGCACCGGCGACCGTTCATTTTGTGCCGGCGCCGATTTGGGTCAGCGTAAAAATGACGCCGGTGGGCTTGAACACGGTGGCGGGGACACTTTTCGTCCCGCGTTCGAAGCTTTGCTGAACGAGATCGTTACTTACCCCACTCCGATAATCGCGGCGGTAAATGGCACCGCCCTCGGCGCAGGTATGCAGCTAGCGGTCGCTTGTGATTTACGAGTAGTGGCTCCTAATGCTGTATTCGGGATTCCGTCGGCTCGTTTGGGGGTGGTAATCAGTGCCGCCAATATCCAACGACTCATGAGCATTATCGGTTCTTCCGCTGCACGCGACATTCTTCTTACCGCTCGCACTTACGATATCGATGAAGCCGAACGGTACGGTTTAGTGCAACGCCGAGCGGATAACGCTCTAGAAGTAGCAATAGCCTTAGCGATCGAGGTTGCCAGCCTTGCCCCTTTGAGTATTCGTAGCAATAAGTTTGCCATAGGTACCATTGAGGCGATTAACACACCTGATCTATTAGCGATTGCAGTATTAAATGAACGCGAGGCGGAAGCATTTTCTAGTGAGGATCTGCGTGAAGGTCTCGCGGCATTCTCAGAAAAACGGACACCTAAGTTTCGCGGCCATTAGGGCAAAGGAGATTCCGTGCCCGTAGTTTTACTGAATTCGGTCGTTTGTCTTATCGACCGTTTCCCCGCGCTAACTGATGTCAACCTAGAAGTGAATCAAGGGGAAGTCGTTTTACTTTCTGGCGGAAACGGTGCCGGAAAGACAACCCTTCTTCGTTTAATAGCGGGTTTAATTCCCGCTTTTTCTGGTGAAGTTACGGTTCTTGGTCGCGATCTTCGCCACAATCGTCGTGCTCATCGGAGTGAAGTGGCTTTGGTCGCGCACGAAACTGGTTGTTACGACGATTTAACCGTGCGCGAAAATCTCCACTTCTTCACCAGAGCCCGAGGAAAAACAGCCGCTCAGGCTGATGTTGCTTTAGATCAGATGGAGTTAGGTCGTCTCGCCGATACTCACCACGGAAAACTTTCGGCGGGTCAGCGTCGCCGCTTGTCTATTGCTAAGGCTTTAGCAGTATCACCGCGATTGTTGCTGCTAGACGAGCCTCACGCGGGGCTCGATGCCCAAGGTCGCGCCGTTCTCGATGGAGTACTGAGCGCGGCGGCATCTGACGACCGCACGGTTATTTTGGCATCGCACGAACTCGATCGCAGCCGAGCTTTGGCTGACCGTGAGATCGAAATCGTGTCCGGTAAGACCTTGGAGCGAATAACCGGCGAGACTAGCCCCGTGAATCCGGCGCAATCATGAACCTCGTCCAGGAGGCGGCGCTAGTGGCCGGAAAAGATTTACGAATAGAAGCTCGGTCGCGCGTGACCATACGACAAATTATTCCGTTTGGGCTTATTACTTTGGTGCTATTCGCTTTTGCTCTCGATCCCGACCGAGGAATACTACGGCACGTGGCGCCAGGTTTATTTTGGATCACCATTCTGCTCGCGCTGCTGCTGGCAATCTCACGCGCGTATTCAATCGAATCCGATAATGGTGCGACTGATTCCCTTCGAATGTCGGGGCTAGACCCGTCCGGCATATTCTTAGGAAAAGCGATCGCGATAGCGGTTGAGCTGATGCTGTTAGAAATTGTTTTAGCCGTTGGCGTAGTGGTGCTTTTTAACGTGAGCATTGCTTCGATTGGGTTTTTGGTTTTAACCGCGCTGGCCGCGACCGTAGGGCTAGCCGCCATCGGTACTCTCTACGGAGTGTTGGCCTCGGGGCTTCGGGTACGAGAAACGCTCGTACCGGTATTGCTGCTACCAGTTGTGGCACCGATTCTTCTCGGGGCAACACGGGCATGGGAGGCAGCAATCGACGGGTCGGTATCTGACGGGTGGCCATGGATCGGCATACTCGTCGTATCCGCGATGTTGTTTACCGCCATTGGAATGCTGGGGTTCGGTTCTTTGCTTGAGGAATCGTGATGTTATTTAAACCCGTGGTGCGACGAGCGCTGGGTTGGGCGGCACTAATCGCACTAATCGCGCTGGCCTTGTTTGGCCTGTGGGGTGCGCCGCCCGATGGATACCAAGGCGACGCGCAGCGGTTGATGTACCTGCATGTTCCCGCCGCGTGGATTGCTTACTTCGCGTTTGCAATTACCGCCATTGCGTCCGCTTTATGGTTGTGGCCGCGCACACGCGCCACGGTCTGGGATCGCGTCGCGGGATCTTCCGCCGAACTGGGCGTTATGTTCACTGCTCTTACTCTTATTCTCGGATCACTTTGGGGGCGCCCAATCTGGGGAGCGTGGTGGGCGTGGGATGCCCGACTAGTTACCACCGCGGTTTTATTTTTTCTTTATCTCGGCTATCTTGCTCTGCGACGCGTTCCGGCTTCGCCGGATGCTCGCGCTAAACGCAGTGCGATTGCCGCGCTAATAGCGTTCGCTGATGTTCCAATTGTGCATTTTTCAGTCGAGTGGTGGCGAACCCTTCATCAGCAAGCCAGCGTTTTCGATCCCGCCCACAAGACGAATATCACCGGAGTTATGGCCTTCACCCTGTGGCTAGGAGTGTTGGCTTTTACGCTGCTTTATATTTATTTGTTAGACCGCCGCTATCTACTGGCGGCACTCGAAGATAATTTTGACGCGCGCCAGCTGGATCAGGCAATTAAGGAGCGCCAAGCGGGAGCCGGAACACCCGGGCCGGCACCGGTTGGCCAATCCGAATCGGAGATCGGGCGATGACCAATGTCGGCTATGTATTGACTGGATGGCTGCTAACCGCGGTTGTCTTGGCGGGGTATTGGTTGCGATTAACAATCCGCATTCGTCGCGCTGAACGACTTGACGATCAGTCATGACGGATCGCAAACGTCGCCGTTCCTTATTCGCAGTCGGTCTCTGTGTAGTGGCAGTTGTCGCGGTCGTGATACTCGGATTTGTGCTTTCGGGAAATGTGGTTTATTACCGAACCGTTACTGAAGCAGTAAATAATCGTGTTTTGCAGGGTGATGCAAGGTTCAGAATTGCCGGCGCAGTAGTTCCGGGAAGCGTGGTGGAAACTAAAAGCGGTGTCGACTTCGCGATAACCGACGGTAAGTCAACGGTAATGGTGGCTCACAAAGGCGATCCGCCCGAACTTTTCAAAGCTAATGCTCCGGTGGTGTGCGAAGGACTGTGGGGAAAGGGAAAAGATTTCGACTCCGATCGGATCATGATTCGTCATGGCAATGAGTACCAACCACCCAAAGTAGATACTGATCGCGCCCCTAAAGCTTCATGAAAGCATCACTCGGCGTTCTCGCTCTTGCCTTGGGTGCCAGTTCATCCGCTCTCGGTATCGCGTTCTTAGCGCGTGGCCTAATACAAAAAAATGATTCGTATCTAGCAATAGGTCGACGATTCGTTTTCGGTGTTCTCGCCGCGGCAATTTTGGCCGCCGGAATTATGGAGTGGGCACTTATCACTCATGATTTTTCTATCCGCTATGTCGCACAGAACAACGCTCTCGGAACGCCGCTGCTCTTCACTATCACCGGTTTATGGGCTGCCCTCGAAGGCTCGATTCTGTTATGGCTGCTGATACTGGGCGGGTATTTAGCCTTTACCGCTCGCAAATTTCGTCACCGCGCTAACGATCCGTTAGTGGCGTGGGCGACCCTTGTAGGTCTGGTTGTGGCCCTATTTTTCTTTGCCTTGGTACTGGGCCCTGCTAATCCGTTCGTAAAACTAAGTACGGTTCCCCTCGACGGACAAGGGCCAAACCCGCTTTTACAAAACCACCCCTTGATGGCCGTTCATCCGCCGATGCTTTACCTCGGTTATGTCGGATTCACGGTCCCGTTTATGTTTGCGATCGCGGCTTTAGTTACTCGCCGATTTGGCGAAGGCTGGTTAGCCGATGTTCGCCGCACCACTCTCGTGGCTTGGATTTTTCTTACCATCGGAGTTTTACTCGGAGCGTGGTGGAGTTACGAAGTGTTGGGGTGGGGTGGCTACTGGGCCTGGGATCCAGTCGAAAACGCATCGCTGCTGCCGTGGTTGACCGGTACTGCATTTATTCATTCGGTCATGATGCAAGAGCGAAGAGGAGTGCTACGGGTTTGGAATATCTCTCTCATTGTGGCCACATTTTGTCTAACAATCCTAGGAACATTCCTGACTCGTTCAGGAATTATCGATTCAGTCCACTCTTTTACTCAATCAGACATCGGTCCGTGGTTGTTGGCATTTTTAGCCGCAGTGGCGATAATCAGCGTCGGGCTTATCGCTTGGCGAGGCGACAGTTTGCGAACTTCTGGAAGCATCGATTCCCCCGTGTCGCGTGAGTCGGCATTTCTAGCGAACAACTTATTGTTTGCGGCACTGGCATTCGTTGTATTACTAGGTACGGTTTATCCGTTACTGGCTGAAGCACTCAGAGGTCAGAGAGTGACGGTTGGCAGCCCGTATTTCAACACCATGACGACACCAATTGGTTTGGCTTTGTTGTTTTTGATGGCCGCTGCGCCCGCGCTCCCTTGGCGAGCGGCCAGTAACGATGTCTTGCGCCGAAGATTTTTAGTACCGGCTTGGATCGGCGTTCTAACTATGTTGCTTGCTCTAGTACTGGGAACTAGGGACCTTACGGTTCTTATAACATTGGGACTAGGCGCATTCGCGCTGGCCGGAATTGGTCGCCAGATAGTGATGGGCGTTCAAGGAACGCGCGAGAAAAATAACTTTTTCCGAGCGGCGGTTAGTTTATTTCGTAATAACCCGCGTTTTTACGGCGGTTTGGTGGTTCATACTGGTGTTGTAATCATTGCAGTGGCGTTAGCAGTTTCCGCGGCTTATTCAACCAAAGCCGAGGTTCGATTAGATCGGGACGAGTCAGCGACTGTCGCCGGATACCGTGTTACTTACTTAGGCACGAAAGTAGATGTTTCTCCACAAATGCGTGTAGTCAAGGCACGCGTGCGCATTGAGCGTGATGGAAACAACTTGGGGGTTTACGCACCGGCAGTGAATATTTTTCCTAACGCCACCAGCGCGATAGGTACTCCGTCGGTTCGGACTGGGTTAACTGGTGATGTCTACCTAACACTCATTTCTTCACCTACCGACGGCAGTCAGGCCACGCTGGGCGTGGCCGTGAAGCCAATGGTTATGTGGATTTGGCTAGGTGGTGGAGTAATGGTAATCGGTACCGTATTGGCCCTCATGCCTAAACGCCGTCGCGCTTCTGCTGATGGCGTTTTAGCCGACGACATAAATCGTGTTTCCGCATGAAGCATCCTGCCCGTTGGACTGCCTTGCTAGTAGCGGCGATGATTGTTGGTCTCGGCGTTGTTCTTGCAGTTCAGGTTGGTGACGATCCTCGAAGCGATGCAACTACTAGTCAATTAGTCGGTAAAGCTGCGCCCGAATTTTCGCTGCGCACTCTCGACGGAATTCCAGTGACAACCGACACCCTGTTGGGAAAAGTTGTAATTATTAATTTTTGGAATTCTTGGTGTATACCGTGCCGAGTTGAGCTACCTGCGTTAAAAGAGTTTTACGACCGGCATCGCGACGACCCGAGTGTGGCGTTGGTAGGGATTGTCCGCGACGATTCAACCAAGGTGATAAAAAGTTACGCAAACGCTGAAGGAATCGACTGGATTATTGCTATCGATCCAAATTCTCAAACCGCCCTCGCTTTTGGAACTCGCGGTCAACCCGAAACTTTCGCGGTCGATGCCAATGGTTTGATCACTGGTGCCCAGATCGGCCCAGTTACCCTGCGCGACTTGGAGTTACTTCTCGAATCTGCCCAAGGACGATGAGATGACAAGCAGACGAGTTCTTCCGTGGCTCGGACTGATAGCAGTTTTTCTCATCGTCATCGTTTGGGCGTCATGGCCTAGTGGTGACCGGCAAACCGTAAACGAGCAAGCCCACGAATTGGCGAGCGAAATTCGTTGCCCCGATTGCGAGGGTTTGAACGTGGCCGATTCATTCACTACTAGCGCTCGCGCTATTCGTAAAGATTTATTACGGCGGCTTAAGGCTGGCGAGAGTGAGTCGGAAATAAAAAGTTCTTACGCGGATCGTTACGGCGAATCAATTTTGCTTAACCCTGATAGCAGCGGACTCGGAATCTTGGTTTGGGGACTTCCGATAGTCGTCCTTATTTTCGGTGGGGCGGGAATCGCATTTACTATTTTACGCCGGAGCAAGACTCCTCGGCTCACTCCCACCGATGACGACCGTTCGGAAGTTGATCGAGCTCGCGACCAATGAATAGCAATGAACGCGTCACACTAGAAAATGAGCGCGACTTCCTTCTTAAGTCAATCGAAAATCTTGAGTCGGAATTTGATGCCGGTGGCATTGACGAAGATTCTTACAAAGTTCTCCACGATGATTACACCGCTCGTGCTGCTGCGGTATTGCGATCATTGCGAGCGGGAAAAAAAACTGAACAAAAAGCTGCACCCGTTTCATCTCGCCGACGCTTGCTGACAATTGGAGCGGTGGCGCTATTCGTGGCGATCGCTGGAGTTAGTTTGGCGTTTGCGTTAGGGGCTCGACTACCGGGTCAGACGGCAACTGGCAATTCTGAATCAAATGGGAATACCAAAGTGACGCCCGGCGATCGTCAACGCCGACTTGAAGCGGCGGTCGCCGCCGACCCTAACGACATCGCGGCCCGACTTTTATTGGCGCAATACCTTGAAGCTCAAGGCGATCTGGCTAAAGCATTAGCCCAGTACGATGCTGTTCTTGATATAGATCCCGCGAGTGCGCCGGCCTTGGCCCAATCGGGTCGAATTCTTTATTTGACTGCGGAACGGGCCCCGGCGGCCGACGCGGCTGGACTAGTAGCCAAAGCGTTAGCGCGGCTTGATTCTGCGTTAGGAAATGACCCCGACTATTCGGAAGCACGATTTTTTCGCGCCATTATTCGCGCCAATGATTTTGGCGACTTCGTCGGCGCCCAGTCCGATCTGCAGCGGTATTTGGTCGCCGAACCTAGCGGGCGCTTCGCCGATCAGGCCCGTCAGTTGTTGACCGATGTAACCAATGCGCTGGAATCACCTAGCCCAACTACCAGTGGCGGGTAGTTGGGATCTCGATGGGTTCCTCTATCCTTGGTGTAACAATCTAAATAAACCAACCAAGTCGATATCCCGTACGAAAGGTTCTAATAATGGCAACGCCACCCGATCCCCAGATTGATAGCGAAAAGATGTACCGAGCCGTCATTACTTCAAACCGCGGCACCATTGTTATGGATCTCGACCCAAAATTAGCTCCGACCACGGTTAATAACTTCGTCGGTCTTGCTCGCCAAGGTTTTTATGACGGTTTAACTTTTCACCGCGTGGTGCCGGAGTTTGTAGTCCAAGGCGGTTGTCCTGCCGGTACTGGTACTGGCGGGCCGGGTTACAAGTTCCCCGACGAGCCAGTGCAAGCTGAGTACCTCTTGGGCGCAGTAGCTATGGCGAATTCTGGACCCGGTACAAACGGTTCACAATTCTTTATCTGCATCGACGACTGCACTAGTAAGTTGAGCAAGGATTACAACTTGTTCGGTTACGTAACTTCGGGCATTGACATTGCCCAAGCAACTGCGGTCGGCGATGTAATGGAAGCAATCGTTATCGAAGAGATTGAACGAGACGGGGCTTGATTTAGTGTCCGATGTCACTGCTCAATCGAGCACTCCTATCGATTTAGTTCGCAGTGTCTATGAGCGCTATCCAAATGCGGTTGAGGTAGTTCGGCGTCGGCTAGAGCGTCCGCTTACTTTTGCTGAAAAAATTCTCGCGGCCCATGCCGACGACGTAGAGACGGTCGGACTGACACGAGGCGTGGATTACGCGGATTACCACCCCGACCGAGTTGCCATGCAAGACGCCACTGCGCAAATGGCTTTGCTGCAGTTCATGACTGCGGGTTTACCCCAGGTCGCGGTTCCCAGCACGGTGCATTGTGATCACTTGATTCAGGCAGAAGTAGGGGCCGGTCCCGACCTCGCCGAAGCGCTCAACACCAACTCCGAGGTGTACGACTTTTTGCGCTCAGTTTCAGAAAAGTACGGGATCGGTTTTTGGAAACCAGGATCAGGAATTATTCACCAAGTTGTTCTAGAGAACTACGCGTTTCCCGGTTCGATGATGATCGGCACCGATAGCCACACTCCTAATGCTGGTGGCCTCGGATCAATCGCGATTGGTGTTGGTGGTGCCGATGCCGTTGATGTAATGGCGGGCTGGCCGTTTAACACTCGGGTTCCTAAACTTATTGGCGTCAATCTTACGGGGGAGCTATCAGGTTGGGCCTCGGCTAAAGATGTCATTCTTAAAGTTGCCGGAATACTCACTGTTCAAGGTGGTACTGGCGCAATTATTGAATATTTCGGTTCCGGTTCGGCGTCTATCTCGACTACCGGCAAAGCCACTATCTGCAATATGGGCGCCGAGATCGGAGCTACTTGTTCGTTGTTCCCCTACGACGAACGCGCCGCCGATTATTTGAACGCCACTGAACGATCCGAAATTGCTCAACTAGCCGACCAGAATGCTGTTCACTTGCGCGCCGATCCTGAAATTTTCGTCAATCCTGAGCGTTACTTTGATCGAGTGATTGATATTGATCTCAGCGAACTTGAGCCGCACTTAGTGGGCCCCCATACCCCCGATCTCGATCGACCAATCTCCGATGTCAAACAAGCGGCGATAGATGAGGGTTATCCGCTAGATATTTCTTACGCTTTGGTCGGTTCTTGCACCAACTCTTCCTACGAGGATATTGGTCGAGCCGCGAATATCGCCCGACAAGCTAAAGCGGCGGGGCTGCGAGTTCGCACGCCTTTATTGATTACTCCCGGTTCTGAACAAGTTCGGGCCACCATCGAGCGAGATGGCCTGCTCGACGATCTCGAAGCCATCGACGCCACGGTGTTGGCAAATGCTTGCGGCCCGTGTATTGGTCAGTGGAAGCGCAACGATGCGGAGGCGGGAAAAGTCAACACCATCGTTTCGTCATTTAACCGAAACTTTCCTGCTCGCAATGATGGCAATGTTTCTACTATGTCGTTTATCGGTTCGCCCGAAACGGTCGTGGCTTACGCGTTGTCGGGTCGTCTTGACCATAATTTTTTACGCGATCCGATTATTGCCGACGATGGTACTGAAGTCATGTTGTCAGCACCGACTGCACCTGATTTACCGGCCAATGGATTCGATACCGGTGAGTCAGGGTTTGTTGCCCCCGCCGCTGACGGTGCGGCAGTGACCATAGTGGTGAGTCCTGATTCTGATCGCTTACAGCTGCTTCAACCGTTTCCTGTGTGGGACGGTAAAGACTTCACTGGATTACGGGTACTACTAAAAGCAGTAGGGAAATGCACTACCGACCACATCTCCCCCGCGGGAAAGTGGTTGCGTTATCGAGGTCATCTAACCAACATCAGTCAGAATCTTTTCCTTGGCGCCAATAATGCCTTTTCGCTAGACGAACTGGGAACCGGTATTGATGGGCGTAATGGTTCGGTAGTCCCGCTGCCCGATCTTGCTCGCGCTTATAAAGAAGCAGATATTTTTTGGGTTGCGGTTGGGGATGAGAACTACGGCGAAGGGTCGTCGCGTGAACACGCGGCTATGGAACCGCGATTCATGAACGGCCGAGCCGTTTTGGTGCGATCGTTTGCCCGAATTCACGAGGCGAATCTTAAAAAACAAGGAGTACTGGCCCTCACTTTTTCTAATCCTGACGATTACGAGCGTATTCAAGTTGATGACACGATCGACATATTTGGGTTGGCTGATTTAGCCCCCGGCCAACCGGTAACGGTGGCAATTCGTCACCTAGACGGCGCGGTACATGAGATAGAAACTCGGCATACGATGTCAGAAGAGCACATAGCGTGGTTTCGAGCCGGCTCAGCCCTAAACGTTTTGCGTAGTCAGTAGTAACCGAGCCCCAGCAGGAGAGTTTTATGACGACTAGGTGGCGATCTGTTTTAATCAGCACATTTGCGGTTGTTGCCATCGTCAGCTTTAGTGCCTGCGGTGGCGGTGACTCGACGTCAACCGGAACCGATAAATCGACCCCTTCTTCTCCCGACCCGGACGAAACTTCGGTCACTATCGGCGTTATCTGCACCTCACCAAGTGAAGCGGCCGAAACGGTAGTGAGTGCTTGGGAAGCCAGCGATAAAGCCGCCGCACTTCGTTGCTCTAATACTGAGACCGTTGACCAACTGTTTAAAACTAGCGGGGCTAGTGCGGAGTGGGTATTTCAAGGTTGCACGACGACAACTCCAGAAAAATCACAATGCCCCTTCACTTATGAAGGTGGCGCAGCTTTCTTTACCGTTACTGGCAGTGATGCGATGGGCTGGCAGGCTTCATCGCTTTCTTACTCGGCTGACTAAGTTTTAGAAAAAGTAATTGGCGCTAACTGCGCTGATGTGGGTTCGGCGCAACAAAACCACGCTTCGCTTAAACGCGGAACTGTAGTGAAGGCTTCGGGATTAATAACCAGAGCGGGTAAAGCGCAAGCAGTTCTTATCGAGTTGTAAATATCGATTGCGCTATCGCCGGCGGCAGTTTTTTGTTCAACCAGTTCGGCTAGTTCCTTTTGCAGCGCGTCAGCCGCAGGATCGGCTGATTGCCAACTCCAAGATCTCCGTTCGGGTTGGTAATCACCGAGATGAGCATCAAGATCGGGATGAGCAAGGAGTAACGACCCGGGCGGCAATAAAAGCCGAATCGTATATTGCACAGGGTCAACATTTCCGATTAGATCGTTTTGAGCCACGAACTCAAGAAGATTACGCACTTGGTCGGGGGTGGTCCAAGGGGTGAACGGCATCCACGAAGGCCTCACTGCGATGGAGTGGCCGCGCAAAATTTGAGTAGCTCGCACCATGTCGGCCACAGTGTGACCTTTATCGAGTCGCATCAGCGTGGCTTCATCGACCGACTCAAAAGCCGAGACCGCAAACAGGCAACCCGAGGCGGCAAATTCAGCCCAGATATCGGAATACTCTATTACGTGCTCAACTTTGACGGTGCAGTCGAAGGTGAGTTCTGGGAAACGCTGGTGCATCGTGCGCACAATGCGTAACGAATGCTGAGCCCCATTTAAAAAATCGGGATCACCAAATGTGACGTGCCGAGCTCCAGCACGAACCTGTTGCGCTATATCTGCGAGTACGGATTCTTTATCTACGATTCGTATTCTTCCGTCGTAGACAACCGGTACGGGACAGTGTCGACATTTATGCGAGCAGCCGTGCGAAGCTTCTACGTAGGCCACCGGGACTTCGGTTCCGTTGGCAATCAAGTGGGCGTATTCGCTAAGTGGAGGCAACAGATCGCGGGCGGGCAGTGACGAAGTAATGCGGTCTCGGTAAACGACTTGGGTCTCGGTGTCGCCTTCAACCCACGCTCTTAAAACTTCATCGGTTTCTCCCGAAAGCGCGCGATCAACTGAATCAGCAAGAACATGACCGTAAAGACCGTAAGCGGCAACAGGAAGATCGGAACGCTGAGCGCGAATCTCGTCTATTAATTTTTGAGCAATCATGGTTGCCGTGTGCATGGGGACTGAAAACGCTACGCGGTCGGCCCACTCAATATCTTCTGGTTCCCAGTCTTGGACCGCGAGGTCGCGACAGCGCACTTCGTGGCCAGCATCTCTTAAACGACCGGCCGGTGCGGCCACCGAAAGCGGTTGATGACCAAGGTCGTAGGTGGCGACGAGAAGTATGCGCATTACTGTCAGCGTAGGCACAAATTGTTCTCGGAGCTAAATCAAACAATTTCTATTTCGAGCAACGCGTGGGCGTTTCGTAGCGCCGTTTCGACCTCATTAGGTGTATTGGCCCGAGCGAATATAAATCCTAAATAACGGTCACCTTCCGGCAGGGCTTTGAGTTCGCGACCGATCGGAACAGTAATGTCAATCGCCACGATATTGGCCACGACTAGAGCCTTGTCCTTGCCGCTAACGCCAACGAGTTCGCCAGAATTTGGAATAGGGATCATCATCACCCCTGCCGAAAGTTTTTCGCGTTGAATATCGATCGACATTCCGAGGGCATGACGAAGAATAACTTCTTCGAGACTTATTCCAGTTCCGAAACTCAGCGTGCGCGCACACAGCCCACCAATCGATCGAGCGGCAACTTCGATAACCCAACAGCGACCGTCTTTGATCTTTAATTCGATATGCACCGGACCTTCAGTGAGATCAATGGCCCGGCAGGCATCGTTTGCGGTTGTGTTAATTATTTCAATAACTTCGCGTGGCTGGCGCGATGGAGTTACGTAGATAGTTTCTTCAAAATAAGGACCTTCCATTAGATCGGGTTTGTCGAATATGGCCAAGACTTCGAGAACTCCCGAACGGAGGATTCCTTCTACGGCAACTTCTTCACCCTCGATGTATTCCTCGATTATTAATTCACCACCACCAATTTTTTTAGCTCGCACTGCGGCGGCGGCGGCCTCCTGAGCGTTATTAGCACGAATAACTCCTTGGCTTGCCGAAAGTCCGACAGGTTTTATTACGCACGGAAAACCGACATCTGGTATTAACGCGGGGTCGCTAAAGGCAGCAAATTTTGGCTGTGAAACTTCTTGACTCGCCAACGCCGTCCGTAATGAAGATTTATTGCGGGTGTGAGCGACGGCACTCGGCGTGCTGGCGGGAAAGCCGAGTTTCTCAGCGGCCCGTGCTGCGATTTCGATTCCGCGGTCGTCGAGCGCGACGACCGCATCGACACCCCGTCGATCATCAAGCCCAACGATCTGGTCGGCCGCAGCAGCAGGGTCGTCGAAGGCGATGACTAAAGATCGAGCGCTTTCGGCGTCGGGTATCACCGGTGCTTCGTCGGAGGCAACTATCAAATCGACCCCTAGGGATCGAGCGGCGGCTATGAAATCGGTGGTTCGGTATGACGATGTAGGCACAAGTAGAACAACTCGAGTCATGCCTTGTATCATGGCAACTATGAGCCAGATTGTGAAGCCAATACTTACCCTCACTGATGAAGCCCGCACCAAGGTGCTCGAAGTAAGGAAAGGGGAGACTGATCCAAGTTCGTTGGCGTTGTGGGTTGAGGTAAGTGGAGAGCAGGACGGTTCGTACACCTACAC
>JBCKKA010000008.1:0-36409 GCA_038904515.1 Acidimicrobiia bacterium
TACATAGCCGTGGCTTCACCCTCGATGTTGGGGTTAGTGGCAAGAATTACTTCTTTAACATCTTCTTTTTCGACTCGTAGTAATAACTCTTTAACTCGCAATTGTTCAGGACCGATGCCTTCAATGGGCGAGATCGCTCCCTGCAACACGTGGTAGCGCCCCTGAAACTCATGAGTGCGCTCTATGGCCACAATGTCGCGCGGTTCCTCAACCACGCACAATGATGCATTGTCGCGTCGATCATCTTGGCAATACCCACACAATTCACCTTCTGCGATGCTGAAGCACCGTTGGCACCAAGTGACGCGCGCTTTAGCCTCGGTGATTGACGCGGCTAAACGGTTGGCATCTTCGGCCGGCGACTTAAGTAAGTAATAAGCAATGCGTTGGGCCGATTTAGGTCCGATGCCGGGCAAGCGTCCTAACTCGTCAATGAGAGTTTGGACCGCGCCTTCGTAAACGTTCACTTAATACCCACAATCAAAAAGTTATTCATTTGACCCAAATTCCTCTAATCCTTAACCCGGAAACCCGAGCGAACCGAGGTCGATACCGCCGGTCACCGCGCCCATTCGTTGACCCTGAAGTTCTTTCGCGACTCGCAGTGCATCGGCCACCGCGACCACTACTAAGTCTTCGAGCATTTCAATATCGTCAGGATCAACCACCTCGACCGAAATTGAAATGTCTCGAATATCACCCGCGCCAGTAGCGGTTACTTTGACCATTCCCCCACCAGCCGACCCTTCGACTGTTTCTTCCGCCAACGCGGCCTGCGTAGAAGCCATGTCGGCTTGCATTTGTTGCACCTGCCGGAGCATTGGATTTGATCCGCCCCGCTTGGGCGGCTTCTGCTTAGCCATTACTTCTCCTTATTTGAAACTTCTTCTACGACGGTAGCGCCCAGTTCGCGTTCTAAAAGATGCATAAGACTGTCGGGATTTTCGTCGGGAGCACTAACCGTATCGCTGATGTCTATAGTTTCTTCGTCTTCAGTAATCGTTTCGATTGACACGCTCGGCTCGGCCGTCGATAGGTGGTCGGCCGCTTCAAGTAAAAATTGAAAATTAAATCCGAGTTGTTGGGCCAATGCCGTACGCACTTTTTCGGCCGTACCCTTAAATCGAGGCTTGGCCGCGACAAGCAACTCGGGAGCTACGCCAAAGATCAACACATTGTCGTCGATACGAATTGGCTGCGCACCGCTAATTGCACCGCGTGTTGCGGGCGGGAGTTCGGGAACAATTTGAGCCCACGCTTCAATTACCGCGGCAAGTTCGGGAACCGGTGCGTTGGGATCGATAACCAGTTCGGGTTCGGGTTCGGGTTCGGGTTCGACCACAACTTTTTTAAGGAGGGGCGGGGGCGGCGGATTAGCGGCGGAGTCACGCCGCAACGCGCCCAGAGTAGGTCGGGGCACTCGCCCCGATTTGGCATCCGGAGCGGGCGCTGGTTCGGGTGCAGCGGTTTCTTGATCGGGCGAAGCGGGCGCCGGTTCGGGTGCAGCGGTTTCTTGATCGGGCGAAGCGGGCGCCGGTTTAGTTTCTGGTTCGGGTGAAACGGTTTCCGGTTTAGTTTCTGGTTCCGGTTCCGGTTCTGGTGAAGCGGGCACCGGTTCCGGTTTAGGTTCCGGTTCCGGTTCCGGTTCCGGTGAAGCAGTTTCTGGTTTAGTTTCTGGTTTAGCAACAACTTCAGGGGTCGTAGCGGCGCGCGATTCACGCGTCGGCATTTTTATGGGCGGTCGCACTTCGCCCGCCGCCGCGCCCTCGCCCCGTTCAAGTCGTTCTAATCGTTCGATAACCATCTGCAACGGAGGACCCGCGTCACGACGGGCTAGTCGAACCAACGCAACTTCTAGCACCAAGCGAGGATCGGCCGCTTCCATGCCCCGCATATCGGTGACCGCTTCACCCAAAGTTTCGATAATCCGCACGAGCGTGGCGTTGCCCAAAGTTCCGGCTAGAGCACGCAAACGCTCGTGATCTTCGGAGGGCGCAGCAACCGCGATCCGATCACCAGCGGCATTCAAAATAAATACATCGCGCGTAGCCCGCAATAAATCTTCCGCCACTCGGCGCGGGTCATGGCCCGTATCGAGTAAGCCGGCCAAGGTTATTAATACCCCTGCCGTATCTTCACTGGCGATTGCATTCAGTATCTCAATCCGAGATTCGTATGCCGTTCCGCCAAAAAGTTCGGCCACCGTCGCACCATCGAGGTGAGCGCGGTCGTGAGCCAACGCTTGGTCGAGTAAAGAAAGGGCGTCACGGGCCGACCCGGCCGCGGCAGTGGCGATAATGCTTAACGCTTCGGCATCGGCTTCAACATTTTCGCGCGCACAGATGTCGGCCAAATGAGCCACTAGTTCGTCGGTAGTGAGCAAGGTGAATTCAAAGTGTTGCGTGCGCGACCTGATGGTTGGCAATACATTTTCTGGATTAGTAGTGGCCAACACGAATACCACATGATCGGGTGCTTCTTCTAAAGTTTTTAGCAACGCGTTAGGTGCGGTCTTGCTCGAACCTCCGCCCAGCGCGTGAACCTCGTCGATTACAAATACTTTGCGGCGCGAAGCCGGTGCAAGACCAGTATGAGTTTTTTCGATTATGTCTTGGATCGACGCAATGTTTCCGCTTGATGCCGCGTCGAGTTCGATTAGATCAAAAAATGTTCCGTTGGCAATTGCCCGACAGTTTTCGCATTCACCACACGGATCGCCGTCGGCGCCGAGATCTAAACAGTTAAGCGCTTTTGCCAAAATGCGAGCAGAAGTAGTTTTACCGGTGCCCCGAGGACCCGAAAATAAGTACGCGTGCCCGACGCGGCCATCGCGTACCGCCGAGCGCAGCGCGTTGACAACATGGTCTTGACCGACGAGTTCAGAAAACCGCTGAGGCCGATAGGTGCGGTACAGGGATTGATAAGCCACTCCCTGACTGTACCGACCGGATTGACCTCAAAGTGAGGTGCGGACCGTGCACCTACCATCGACCCAACGCCGCCGAACGCCAGTAACCCGACCCGGCTCAAGTCAGGCTCGCCTGCGGCACTCGGAGCGACACCGCTGAGAGCTGCTTCCTTCCGGATCTGACTCGGTTTGCGGGGCTCCGTTGCGCAGGACCCGACCGTCGACACCAGGCACGGAGCCGAACGTTCAGCGGGCCAAGCCTCAGGCAGGGATTCCGCCCCTCGTACGTGGATTGAGGGTTCAGGGAACCACGAGCTCCCCGCCTAGCACGGTCCGCCCGATGAGCGTAGCGCCTCGGAGTTTCCCGTCCATCTCGACCGGTACGCTCAATGTTGGGAGGGATGCGAGAGCGGCCGAATCGGCACGCTTGGAAAGCGTGTGTGGGGAAACTCACCCTGGGTTCGAATCCCAGTCTCTCCGCTCTAGGAGTGGGGGTGTTCGTCGATTCCGGCGAGTGCCCCCGTTACCGATCGACTAGCTCAACTGAGGTCATGACTAAAGAAAAGACTAAACCAACAATCGAATCTGAGTACGCCGCAGAAAATAAATTTGTCGCGGCGCTTATGGAATTGGCGCTCAGCGAAGCGCGGCTAGCTCTTGATCACGACGATGTGCCGGTGGGCGCGGTGGTCGCGCACCTCGACTCAGGGTTGGTAATTGCCCAAGCCCACAATCAGCGCGAGCAGTTAAATGATCCAACTGCGCACGCGGAAATTATTGCTTTACGCGCCGCCGCGGTTACTTTAGGAACTTGGCGGTTAAGTGAATGCTTGCTGGTAGTAACGCTAGAACCGTGCCCCATGTGCGCGGGAGCCTGCGGTGCTGCTCGTATTGGTCATGTCGTCTACGGCGCGGCCGATGCTAAAGCGGGCGCGCTCGGAAGCCTCTACCACTTCGGATCCGACCCTCGTTTACATCACGAATATCCCGTAACCGGCGGAGTTCAGGCCGAAGCTGGCGGCGCGCTGCTGTCGGAATTCTTTGCCGCCAAACGCGCTTAACTCAGCCCGTCGTCGCGGTCACCGCCTAGGCTCGTAACCGGAGGGGTGCGAGAGCGGCCGAATCGGATGGTCTCGAAAACCATTGTGGGGAAACTCACCCTGGGTTCAAATCCCAGTCCCTCCGCCAATCGCGTTAACTAAGACCGCTTAGGTAGACCGAGATTACTGGCAATCTCGCGCGTAGCGGTTGAACGGTTGAGAGTAAAAAAGTGCAAGCCCGGTGCGCCGCCGGCTAACAGTTCTTGGCATAAACGGGTGGATTCTTCAATGCCCAACGCCCGCACCGCAGTCGGATCTTCTTCGACTGCTAACAATCGACTCATAAACCAACTCGGAAATTCTGATCCTTGTAGTTCGGTCATGCGTTTAGTTCCCGCGATACTTAGCACCGGCATAATTCCCGGAATAATTGGTGTAGTAATTCCGCGGTTGCGAAAATCTTCAACTAAGTCAAAGTAATGATGAGCCTCGAAGAAAAACTGAGTGATCGCAAAATCGGCTTCGCTAAGTTTCTCAGCACCCCTATCACGATCTTGCTCCCGCGATAACGAACGGGGGTGGGGCTCAGGATGTGCGGCCACGCCGACCGAAAAATCACCGGCGGCTTGGATTAAATGCACCAACTCAATGGCGTATTCAAGTTCGCCAGGAACCGCGTTGGGGTCGTCGGGTAAATCACCGCCCAGCGCCAAAATATTTTCGATGCCCGCGTCGCGGTAACGAATGACGATCTCGGTCAGTTCGGCTTGGGTATGACCGACGCAAGTTAGATGGGCCATCGCCGTCATCGGTGTGTCCCGCTCAATCTCGACCACTAAATCGTGAGTGCGTTCACGCGTCACCCCGCCCGCGCCGTAAGTTACCGATACAAATGACGGGTGCAGCGGTTCTAGCTCGACCAAAGTGCGAGCCAGAACTACTTCCGCTTCGTCGGTACGGGGCGGAAAAAACTCAAACGAAACTGAGGTCCCTTGCCTTAAGATGTCGGCTATTTTTGCCACCAACTAACTCCTGAATTATTCGGATAAGAATTTGAGTTAATAAAATCCGTGTGACTACGACGGAAAATAAAGCGTACGCCGCTTAATGTCCCTCTCGGTAACCTTTAAAGCGGCGGAGTCGCAACGAATTAGTGACCACGAAGACCGACGAGAATCCCATAGCGGCGGCGGCAATTACTGGATTGAGTAGCCCAACCGCGGCCAACGGAATCGCCGCCACATTGTAGAAAAAAGCCCAAAATAGATTGCCGCGAATAGTGGTGAAGGTTCGGCGGGCTAGCGCAATAGCGTCGGCAGCAGCCCGTAAATCGCCCGAGACCAAAGTGAGGTCGCTAGTTTCGATTGCCACATCAGTACCGGTCCCGATGGCAATACCTAAATCCGCTTGCGCTAACGCAGGCGCGTCATTAACACCGTCACCGATCACCGCCACTTTAAAACCTTCTGCTTGCAATTGCTTGACTTTGTTCAACTTGTCCGCGGGCAATGCGCTCGCGATCACGGTATCAATTCCAACTTCATTAGCGACGGCGTCGGCGGCGAGCGGTCGATCGCCAGTAACCATGATCACATTTAGACCAAGGTCGTGAAGGGCAGCCACCGCGGCGACTGAAGTGGGTTTTATCTTGTCATCAATAAAAAATAAGCCTTTGGTTGCGCTATCCCAGCCCACCGCCACCACGCTCGAACGAGAGTTTTCGGTTAGTGCTTCTGACCACTCGACGGGTAATGCGCCGACAAAATCAACTTGACCAACCCGTATCGCAACTTCTTCAACAGTTCCTTGCGCTCCTCGACCGGGTTCGTTTAAAAAATTACTTACCGATAGTGGTTCAATGCCGTGGGCGTGGGCGTACTCAACTACCGCGTGAGCCAACGGGTGCTCGGAGGCATACTCCACCGCCGCGGCCCGTTTGAGTATTTCTTCGGCTGAGGCATCGGGCGCAGTTAATACCTTGATTACCTGCATATTTCCTTCAGTAATCGTTCCGGTTTTATCAACTATTGCGGTATCTACCGCGTAGGCGGTTTCTAATACCTCGCCCCCTTTAATCAGCACACCCAAACTCGCACCGCGTCCAGTGCCCACCATTATGGCGGTGGGAGTCGCTAACCCTAAAGCGCACGGGCACGCAATAACTAATACCGCAACCGCGGCAGTGATCGCTCGGTTGGTGTCAAACTCGCCTTGGGCCGCGCCAATTGCCAGCCACGCAATTAGTGTAAGTAAGGAAATCCCTAAAACCACCGGCACAAAAATGCTCGATACACGATCAGCAAGGCGCTGAATCGGGGCTTTAGAACCTTGAGCGGTTTCTACGAGTCGAATGATTTGCGCCAAAACCGTTTGCTCGCCCACCGCCGACGCCACAACTACAAGTCGGCCGGCAATATTTACGGTGGCGCCAACGACTTCGTCGCCCACACTTATCTCTACCGGCTGCGGCTCACCCGTAAGCATCGAAGTGTCTACCGAAGATTGACCCTCAACAACGAGTCCGTCGGTAGCAATGCGTTCACCGGGTCTAACTACGAAGCGATCGCCGGGTTTGAGATCGGCGACCGGGATTTCGCGCCCATCTTCGGTGCGAACCATTTTTACTCCGAGGTCTAATAGAGATCGCAGCGCATCGCCCGAACGCGAACGAGCCCGAGCTTCAAAATAACGACCGAGTAAAACTAAACAAATAATTAGTGATGATGTTTCAAAATAGACATAAGCCGAACCGCTATCCAAGAGCATTGTTCTAGCGGACATATGGCCGCCGTGGGCGTCGGCGTCCAAGAACACCAGCGCGATTACCGACCAAAAGTAAGCCGTAAGGGTTCCTAGGCTAATTAGCGTGTCCATTGATACCGCCCGATGCCGAAGGTTGCGCCACGCGGTTAAATGAATACTTGCCCCCGACCAAAACACCACTGGTGTGGCCAGTACTAACGCGACCCACGGCCAACCCGAAAATTGCCACGCCGGAACCATCGAAATCGCCACCACCGGTATGGTGAGCACAACGGCACTGATTAAACGCTTCCGGAGGCCGCGGATCTCTTCTTCGGGCGAGGGGACGGCCGTTTCTACCGTGTAACCCAAATCGGTTACCAAACCAGTCAGATCAATCCGCGCCACCATGGTGGGGTCATAGACGACGGTGGCTCGGTGATTGGCAAAATTGACGACCGCTTCCTGAACGCCCGTGCGGCTCGCCAAGGTTCCTTCGATGCGAATCGCACACGCGGCGCAGGTCATGCCCCCCACTTCAAACTCTTCTCGCACCAATAATCCACCGGCTAATTGCGACATATGTCCAGTGTACCGGTCGGTCTCAATCCGGCTAATCCAATCCGGCCAATCCAATCCGGCCAATCCAATCAGGGCTAATTGACGCGTGCGTGGCAGACTTTAGGAATGGCATCAGAGAAGTTGCAGTGGAAACACCTTTACGACGAAGTTGTAACGACCGGGCTCTGCACCGGCTGTGCGGGCTGCGTGATCGTATGCCCCCACGATGTTCTGGGTTATCGAGACGACTCGGGCATTTACAAACCGTTCCAGACTGAAGCCGATTTCTCGCCCGGCGACTGCTCGCACGGACAAAAGGGCTGCACTGCTTGTACGCGCGCTTGTCCTCGTTTTCGCACTTGGGAAACCGAAGCTGACGAATTTCTATTTGGTCGCCAACGCGCGCCGGAAGAAGTTTCCGGAATCTCAAAAGATATCGTGCTCGCCCGCGCTACTGATGAGGTGCTTCGCGAAGTAGGACAAGACGGCGGATTTGTTTCGGCTTTACTTCTGTACGCACTCGAAAACGATGTCATTGATGCCGCGCTCGTCTCGTACTTAGAAGGTGATGGGTCAACTTGGAAAGCAATTCCTGGTGTTGCGCGCACCAAAGAAGACATCATCGCGTCAGCGGGTAGCCGGTACACCTATAGCGCGAACCTGATGGCTTACGCCGAAGCAGTTGAAGGGGGCGCGGAGCGCATCGCGCTAGTAGGAATGGGTTGCCAATCGTCGTCGCCGGTAATAATGAAGCAACGCAAAGTCGGCAAGGTGGCGCGCCGTATCAGCCTAAACATCGGACTGCTTTGCTCAAAAACTTTTGACGACGCGATTTTTGATGAATTGCTCGACGCCAAGTACGGAATTAAGCGGGCCGGAATAAAAAAAATAAACATCAAGGGTCGTCTACAAATTTGGATGAAGGACGGCGAATACCACGAAGTTCCGTTGAAGGAATGTCACGCTTGGACTCGCGAAGGATGCAAAGCGTGTCCCGATTTTGCCGCGGAGCACGCAGATATCTCCACCGGAGGAATTGGTGAGTTCGCCGACTGGACGCTAACTATCGTGCGCACTGATGTCGGACGAGAATTGATGGACAATATCCAACGCGACGGTTGGATCGAAACTCGTCCCGGCGACGACGACCCGGGCGCGATTGAACTAATGCGCAAACTCTCGACAAAATCTCGTAAGCGCTGGCCTGAATTCGCGGTGGACGCCCCCCGCGCTATCGCACCCTGATTTTTCGCACCCTGATTTTTCGATTGCTAACGCCACCAAATTAAAAATGCCGGAGCGAATTGCGATCTGGACACGCGATCTTATCGACACCAGTCAGTTAAAAGCACTAATCCCTCAACTAGAGACCGCCAATAATATTGAAGCAGTGATTACTGCTGCGATAATTATTATCAACCTGGAAGAATTTGGCCCCATAATCACTGAGATTCGAAGTCGCGCTCCCGCGGCCTTCATCATTGCCTACGGCCCCCACGTCGACGTCGAGAGTGCGGAGGCTGCTCGCGTTGCGGGAGCCGACCGCGTTCTGCCGCGCTCGCGCTTCTTCCGCGACCCGTTATCGGCAATATCGCGTCCCGCCTGACCCTCGCTCCAACCGCACTGCGGTAACAATGGTATTGGAAAGATTTAATTTTTCGATGACCAAAATTCTTGCATGAGTACTGAAATCTCAATCACTGCTGCCGACGCGCCCGCGCGCTACCTGCGTTCGCGAAAACGCGAACTGTTCTTACTGGTTCTCGCGGTAATCGCCCTCACAGTCGCGTTACGGCTCCCCGCCTTCTTTGTTGAAGTATTCAACTCCGATGAAACTTTTCTTGCTACTCAAGCGGAAGTAATTCAGGCGGGGGGTGACCTTTACAAAGAGGCCACCGACCGTAAACCGCCCCTAGTTCCGTATCTCTACGCAGCCACTTTCGAGATATTCGATACCAACGAGTTGTGGACAGTTCGAGTGGTCGCAATGGGTGCCGCCGCCCTGACCGCGATTCTTCTGGCGTTGGAAGCTCGCCGTCGCTACGGCCCGCGCGCGGCGTGGATAGCGGGATTGTTATGCGCATTCGCCTTAGTCGCCGCGGCACCCCAAGATGGTCAGGCGGCCAATTTTGAAATATTTATGTTGCCGTCGATGACGGCAGCAATTTTGTTGGCGCGCCGAGGGCACGGTGCCGCGGCCGGACTGGCGGTGGCGTTAGCCACTCTGGCTAAACAAACTGGTGCCATCACCTTGTTACCCGTTTTGTACTTAATCGCGCGCGCTCGGGGCCGGCGAGGTATAGCCGAAACTCTTGGCGGCTTTGGTGTACCCCTTGTGCTGATGGCGCTGTTGCTAGGTCCGGGCCAAGTTATTTACTGGACCGTTATAGGAAACGGATCGTATGTAGGAGTTAAAACTATTTCTACGTATGTCGTGCTTTCATTTTTACTAATGACCTTGGCGTGGATTGGTTGCAACTTACCCATGGTGGTGCAATTACCAAAAGCTTGGACTAATCGGAAGAAAATATCATTGGACGGCAACAATGATCTTGATCTCTGGTTGTGGGTTGCATCGGCAATGATTTCAATTCTTATTGGGCTGCGATTTTTTGGTCACTACTACCTACAACTCATCCCGCCCGTCGTGCTGCTGGCTACCGGTGCTTTGTCTCGTTCATCTAAACGAGTAGCAACTATTACCATCGTCGCGACCGGAATACTCGCTCTCATCATTTCGACCGCGGGTTATTTCTTTTTGCCCTTCGGTTCGGAGCCCAAGTACCAAGCCGTGAGTCGATACCTGACCGCGCATTCAAGCGCTAACGACCGACTGCTGGTCTGGGGCAGCGTGCCCGAAATCTATTACGAGTCGGGAGTTCAACCCGCCACTCGGTTCGTAACTACAAATACTTTCCTCGCCGGCAATCACCCTGGCCGACCCGGATCGGAAGCCGCACCCGAAGATAGCGACCCCGAGGTTTGGGATCTATTTTTCAAAGACATGGCCGACCATCCGCCCCGTTTCATTGTTGATACCGCCACCGCCAGTATTCGGAGCGCGGAGTGGACACCTTTAAGCCGTTTCTCGCGTCTTTCCGAACTAATAAAAGAGAAATACCGTATCGTCACCGTCATCGACAAATTTACGGTTTATCAAATTAAAAAATCCTGACCGTAATAACATCACACCAGCGGCCACGGTACGGAGTGATAGCCCTCATCGGGATTAGGAAAGCGAGTGGCGCGCAGTAGCGAATGTAAGCGTTGGATAATCGCGTCGTATTCATTAGGGAACAGCAGCGGGGCCAGTGATTTAGCCATCGCGCCTTCGGACCCCTCGGCCGCCACGCGCGTCAGATCGTTAATCAGAGAATCCGCTAACGGTTCGCCCGCGAAGTCCCAAATTACGGTGCGCAATTTCCATTCGGGATGAAAAGTAAGGCCGTGATCAATGCCGATCACTAACTCGTTGGCCTGATCACGCAAGCAATGGCCACCCTTGCGGTCGGTGTTATTCACCACAATGTCGAATGCAGCAAATTGTCTAAATCGATCCTGGTGAGTTTCCAGCAAAGTGAAGTAATGCTCTTCGGGATCGTGGTCGACAAATCGTTGCAGCGCGCCTGGTCCTAGTGGTGCTTCAGCGCGAAGAACTGTAACTGGCACCACTCCCCAACTCAAGGCTTCGGAAACTTCGTAAGCCGCCACTTCGCGCTGACACAAGGTGCCATTGGGAAAATCCCACAATGGTCGTTCACCACGACGCGGTTTGTAAACCGCCGGCACGGTTACTCCATCGGCGCACACTTCTACTAAAAATGCTCCGTTAGATGAATAGCGCATCTGGCCAAGCAGTTCGATTTTGCCTTCGCGCAATACCGTGGCGATCTGCGCCGAAGTTAATTCCAGCGCGGACATCGGTGCCCATCCGGATCCATCGGCATTCCGCACAATGAACACTCGGGCCGACCCCCGATAATGGCCGCCGCACCTCGTGCCGCCAATGCCCGCACTTGCGCGCGTGTCGCGTAAATACGGGCCACATAACCGTCTTCTTCGTGTTCATCGGTTAATTCGTCGCGCGCGACCGCAGGATCGGCACCAAAACTTTCGCCTTCCTCATCATCATCATCATCGGGGACATGTTCGCGAAGTTCAATAAGCACCAATCCGAGTTCGGCATCAAAACCCAGACCGATAAGCCGAGCTCGAAATAAAGGAACGGTGGGCTCGCGTAAACGGGCCTCCTGATCGGGTAGACCAATCATGTCTTCGGGATGTTCTTCGGCAATATGGTCGAGGAAAGAGGTCACTTCGGTAGCGAGCAGGGCTACCTGCTGCTTTTCGACTAATACCGTAAGTTGCATTGATGAATTACCCGCCTGAACAAAAAACTCTCGGTTCCCCGGCTCACCCACTGCACCGGTGCCGAGAGTCTGAACATCGTGCAACTCAATAACCGAATCCATTATTTCCCAGAGGATTTTCGGGAGGATTTTCGGGAGGATTTTCGGGAGGATTTTCGGGAGGATTTTCGGGAGGAATTTCGGGAACTGGTTGGGGCTAATTCTTCCAGGTCGCCAGTGTCGTTGCACTTCAACATGGATACTCCGTATTCACTAAAAGAAAACGCGGTCACCGATGCCGGTGCCACTGAGATGCGTTGAAATAAATCTAGGTGTACGCCGGTGTAGTGCGCGATAGCGGCCTTGATGGGATCGGCGTGCGAGACCACCACCACTAGTTCGCCAGTATGCTCGGCTACTATTGCATCAAGCGCAATAACCATACGAGTCTGCATGGCGATTAAAGCTTCACCGCCGGGAAATGTGGCGCGTGACGGAGTGCGCTGAACAACTTTCCAAAGATCGGTTTTAGCTAAGTCGCTGAGTTTTTGTCCGGTCCACTCTCCGTAGTCGGCCTCCAAGACTCCTTCTAGCGATTGCACCGACAAATCGTGATGGGCGGCTATCGCTATCGCGGTTTGGGTAGTGCGCTCGATAGGACTGGCATAAACCGCGGTGATGGGCAATGCGGCTAAACGCACTCCCAATGCTTCGGCTTGTCCGCGTCCTTTTTCAGAAAGATCAATGCCGGCTGATCGACCCGATAATAAAGGGCCGGTTTGGGCGGTGACGGCGTGGCGAGCCAACACTAAACGGGTGGATGCGTGCGGTGGGGCCATACCCAAATGGTAACGGGCGAGACCAACGACTCTCTCAGTCGGCCATTGCTTTTATAAGCAAGGGCTACCGCCTAGGCTCATAAAAGTATGACTCAACAACCAGTATCGCTAACGCCTTCGGGCCCGCCCGAAACCGTGCTCGACGCCGAACCCGACGACGCGCGCGCCGCGTTGGCCGCAGCTATCAGTAAAAATAATTCCGAACGGCGAGACGCGGTCTCGGCGGTAGTTGCCCAGTGGCCGACTTATCTCGACGCGTGGGCCCATCTCGGAATGTTGGCGCGCGACGATGTCGAAGCCTACGCCGCTTTTCGGGTGGGCTATCACCGCGGGCTCGACCGCTTGCGTCAAAACCAATGGCGAGGATCGGGCTATGTGCGCTGGCAGCACGAAACTAACCGCGGCTTTCTGCGCGCGTTGGCCGGACTTGGCCGCGCCGCAGAAATCATCAAAGAAACTGACGAAGCGCAACGATGCGCGGATTTCCTCAGCCAACTCGATCCTGACTGGAATTCGGCGCACACTCTCGCTGCGCTTGAGTTGCCTAGTTCGTCCTAAACTGTCCGATTATGAAACGCGCATTAGTAACCGGCATTACCGGCCAAGACGGCCGCCACATGTCGCAATTTCTTACCGCCAAGGGCTACCAAGTTTTTGGTCTCATTCGCGGTCAGAACAATCCCAAGGCGCAAATCGTGGCCCAAGAAAATCCCGCGCTCGAATTAGTTGATGGCGATCTCCGCGACCTTTCTTCGTTAGTCGCCGCAGTCGAACAAGTCCAGCCCGACGAGGTTTACAACTTGGGTGCGATGAGTTTCGTGGCCCTATCGTTTCGCCAACCCGAATTAACCGCCGACATAACTGGGCTGGGCGTATTGCGCATGCTTGAAGCCATTCGAATAGTCGGCGGAGCAGAAAACAACCCCGTACGGTTCTACCAAGCTTCGTCGTCGGAGATGTTTGGCAAGGTACGCGAAACTCCACAGAGCGAATCGACTCCGTTCCATCCCCGTTCTCCGTACGGAGTAGCCAAAGTTTTTGGGCA
Source organism: Acidimicrobiia bacterium (assembly GCA_038904515.1). Classification (GTDB taxonomy): domain Bacteria; phylum Actinomycetota; class Acidimicrobiia; order IMCC26256; family PALSA-555; genus SHUY01. The sequence goes on from JBCKKA010000008.1 coordinate 13,485, forward strand.
CCACATGACGGTCAACTACCGCGAATCATACGGACTGCATGCCTCTACCGGAATTTGTTTCAACCACGAAGGACCCCGTCGTGGTCTTGAGTTTGTTACTCGAAAAATTACTAATGGCGTCGCGCGTATCAAATTAGGACTACAAGAAACCATTACTCTCGGAAATCTCGACGCCCAACGCGACTGGGGTTACGCGGGAGATTTTGTTGAGGCGATGTGGCTAATGGTTCAGCAGGACCAGGCCGACGACTACGTGATTGCTACTGGCGAGACCCACACCGTCAAAGAATTCATTGAGCGCACATTTGCCGCGGCCAAAATTGACGACTGGGAGAAATACGTTTTGCAAGACGATCGGTTTGAACGCCCGGCCGAAGTCGATCTCCTGCTCGGTGACGCAACCAAAGCCCGAGAAAAACTTGGTTGGAAACCAAAAGTTTCTTTCGAAGATTTAGTAACCATGATGTACGAAAACGATCTAGTCGAAGAAAACCGACCCCGCTAATTTCGCCTCGCTAATTTCGTTAGAGCCGACTTAAGTTTTTTAGCGCCTGCTCGGTTTCGTTCATCAAACGCACAACCAACTCACCGGCGGGAACTAGCCCATCAATAGCGCCAACGCCTTGGCCGCAGGGATAGCACTCTCGTTCCGGATCGACCCCCGACGCATCGTCCCCTCCGGATAGGTGCATAAACCCTTCGGCGGTCGAAACTCCGAGTTGGTCGGGAAACGGCAACAACTCTTCGGGATGTTTTTCGTAATGCTGCGTGGTTTGGTTGCGAATAGTCCGCATGGGTTTGCCCGAAAATCCCCGACTCACTATCGTGCCGTCTTCGTGGGTAGCCAGCAATGCATCTTTGTAGCCCGGTACCGAACGGGCTTCAGGAGTAGCGATAAACCGAGTCCCGATCCAGACTCCGTCGGCACCGAGGGCTAGCGCGGCCGCGATACCGCGGCCATCGAAGATGCCACCCGCGGCCACTACCGGCACTCGGTCACCAACCGCATCGACTATTTGTGGAACTAACGGCATGGTGGCGACCAAGCCGGTGTGACCGCCCGCTTCGGTGCCTTGCGCGACAACCATGTCGCAACCAGCTTCAACTGCAGCAATCGCGTGGCGAACTTTCCCGCACATATTCACCACGATGATGTTGTTGTCGTGACAAAGATCAATAGCTTCACGAGGAACGCCCAGGGCAGCCACGAATACGGGAACTCTTTCTTCGATCATGAGTTCAACATTGCGAATCATTTGGTCGGGCAGCACAGTAAGCAGGTCGACGCCAATCGGTTTATCGGTCAGCGCCTTGGTTGCACGAATTTCTTCGACCATTTCGCGCGCACTCATGGCACCGGCACCGAGGCAACCAAAACCACCCGCCTCGGATACCGCCGCGGTCAATCGGTGGTACGACACGCCACCCATTCCGGCCAACATGATCGGGTATTCGACTCCAAGAAGATCGGTAAGGCGGGTCTGCACACCAGCAGACTATCGTGAAGGGCGTGAGCGATACTGCGCCGATAGTCGGAGTCATCATGGGCTCGGACTCCGATCTGGGTGTCATGCAGGGCGCAGTTGATGTACTCAACGAATTCGGAATAGCCAACGAAGTTCGTATCGTTTCCGCTCACCGCACTCCCGATGTCATGACTGAATATGCGCGCACCGCCGCCGATCGAGGAGTGCAGGTGATCATTGCGGGAGCAGGTGGGGCCGCCCATCTGCCCGGCATGACCGCGTCGATGACCACTCTTCCCGTCATTGGCGTACCGGTAGCACTAGCCGAACTCGACGGTCTCGATTCATTACTTTCTATTGCCCAGATGCCGACTGGGATTCCGGTCGCCACTGTGGCCGTCGGCAATGCTCGTAACGCGGGGTTGCTCGCCGTTCGAATTCTGGCGATTAGCGATTCTGCTTTACGCAACCAACTGGTTGAATTTGCAGCTAACTTGGCCGCAACTGTGCGAGAAAAAGACGAGCGCATCCAGCGCGAGCAGAAAAACTAGTCGTTCGAATTAACGCGGAAAAGTATTTATCATGTGGCCACAACCGCACGCGGTCGTCAATCCCGATCACCCGGCAATTATCTGCGCCGAAAGTGGCGAGATAGTCACCTATAAGCAACTTAACGATCGGTCGAACCAGCTTGCTAACTTGCTTTACGATCGCGGACTGCGTTTTGGTGATCACATCGCCATCTACATGACTAATAACGCGCACTATCTAAGCGTGGCCTGGGCCGCCCAGCGTTCAGGTATTTACTTCACTCCAATCAATTTTCATTTCAACGCCGAAGAAGTGGCTTACATACTTGACGACTGCGACGCCGCGGCAATCATCGTCTCCAGTGATCTCGCTCCAATTCTTGACGATCTCGTGCTGCCCGACAAAGTTGCTACTCGGCTTATCGTCAATATCGATGCACACGAAACTGGCCAAAAAACTTCGAGGAACGGCTACGAAAACTTGGAAATTGCCATCAGCGCTTACCCCACCACTCCGCTGGCCGAAGAACTCGAAGGCCACGCTATGATGTATTCGTCAGGAACGACTGGGCGACCTAAGGGAATCCGTTACCAACTCGATCGCAAACCGGTAGGTAACCCCACTGGTGGCTTGGCCGGATTTCAACAGACTTACAACATTGATACTGAAACTATTTACCTGTCGCCGGCACCGTTGTACCACTCCGCGCCACTCCAATTTTCTATTGCCATTACTAGGTGCGGTGGCACCGTAGTAATGCAGGAGCGTTTCGATCCTCAGGTTTGTCTCGCCAGTATTGAGAAATACCAGATAACTCACGCGCAGTTTGTGCCCACCATGTTCGTGCGCATGCTAAAACTTCCCCCCGAAGCACGCGACCGCTACGACATGTCTTCGCTGCGTACGGTTATCCACGCCGCCGCCCCTTGCCCAATAGAAATTAAGCAACGCATGATCGACTGGTGGGGACCAATTATTACTGAGTACTACGCCGCTACTGAAGGCATGGGAGCCACCATGATCACCAGCGAAGAGTGGCTAACGCACCGCGGTTCAGTTGGTCGGCCGTTTTTTAGCACTATCCATATTCTCGACGACGACGGTAACGAAATGTTGGTCGGCGAACCGGGCGGGGTCTATTTCGAACCGGGTGAACGCACTATGGATTTTGAGTATCACAAAGATCCGGAAAAGACCGCCAATACCCGTAATGAACAGGGGTGGTCAACGGTAGGCGATATCGGTTACCTCGACTCCGAGGGCTACCTCTATCTAACTGACCGTCGCGACTTTATGATCGTTTCGGGAGGGGTAAACATTTATCCTCAAGAAGCCGAGAACCTGCTCGTAACCCACGCCGCGGTCATGGACGCCGCGGTATTTGGCATTCCCGATACCGAAATGGGCGAACGAGTGCACGCGGTAGTGCAACCAATCGACATGGCTACGGCTGGTCCTGAACTCGAACAAACTCTTATTAAATTTTGTCGGGATAACCTCGCCCACTACAAGTGCCCCGTGGCAATCGATTTTGACGCCGAATTGCCTCGGCAGCCTACTGGGAAACTTTACAAACGCCTTCTGCGCGATCGTTATTGGGGCAACAACGAAAGTCGCATCGTTTAACTCCGGCCAGATTTAACTTCGGCCAGATTTAACTTCGGCCAGATTTAAATCTGGTCGCGAAATGCTTGATCACGATCAACCCGAGGTTCTGAGGGCAGACCCAAACCCCGTTCGCCGACGATATTGCGCTGGATCTCGTCGGTCCCGCCCCGAATCGAAATAGACGGGCTAGTAAGAAACAGCGACCACCATTCGTCAAGATGGGCACTGTCGGCATCGTTTATCGACTCGGTTGGTCGTGAATCCTTGGCCGCCGCGACTCCTGCCATTCCTAAAATTCCTAACGCACAATTCGCAGTGTCCTTAAACAACGCGCTGCCTCGCAGTTTTGCGGCGGAACCGGTTGGGCCCAACTCCGAACTTTTATTTTCACGCGCTCGTTGCGCAGTCAGTTTCGCCACTTTGCTCGCAACATAGACCTTCATCGCCGCGTCGCGTCGAACTGGATCAGAAGTGCTAGCCAATTCGACGAGCCGTTCAACCGGCATCCCCATGCCCGTATTAGTGGCCGAGATCGCTCCCCGCTCATGAGCTAGGGCGTCGCGCGCGATTGCCCACCCCTGGCCCGGTTCGGCTATTCGATCTGAGTCGGGAACTACTACCTCGTCGAGAAAAACTTCGCTGAAATGAGCATCGCCATTCATCTGTCGTAATGACCGAACCTCAACCCCCGGAGCGCCCATATCGACCGCAAAAGCAGTAATCCCCGCGTGTTTAGTAACCCCCGCATCAGTACGCGCTAGTAATAATCCCCAGCGCGAATAATGCGCCCGGCTGGTCCAAACTTTCTGACCAGTTACTCGCCAGACATCACCGTCGCGTGTCGCACGAGTTGACACATTGGCCAAATCAGAACCCGCGCCCGGCTCGGAAAAAAGTTGGCACCAAATTTCTTGCCCCGAACTAATCGCCGGTAGCCACCGTTCTTTCTGCGCCGCGCGGGCGTGATCAATAAGAGTGGGGCCGACAACATGCAGGCTCACTAAAAACGGATAGAGATCAGGCTGTTCGAATTCGGATAAAACTGTTCTGACCATTGCCGTGGCGCGGGAATCAAATCCGCGCCCACCGAAAGCCGTCGGCCACATCGGAACTGCCCAACCACCTTGGGCCAAAGCGGCTAGATAGCGCCTACCAGGCTCGACATCATCAAGTCCCGCGCCCAACACGGCCACCGCGGCGTCGGGGGTGACCGCCATAATCTGATCACCGATATCGGCGTACATCTCGTCCCGAATGCGGACAAAATCATAAGATTCAGCATCGTCTATGCCGGCGCGATTCGGTGTGACCACGACCTTGATAGTACGACTTAGCGAACCGCCATCGTTAGGGCGTGCTGATGCCTACTAGTTCGTCAGTTTTAATACTGCTCTATTCCGACGAAATCGCGCGTAAGACATCGAGGCGGGCGGCCCGGCGAGCCGGAAGTATTCCCGCGGTTACTCCCGCTAGAGCCGCCAATATTACGAAAATAACCAACTGGGTAACTGGCAGCGAAAACGAAATTCCTTGGTCGCGTAGTGAGGCAACTATGGCCGCGCCAAATCCAATACCGATTACTAACCCCAATAGCGAACCAAATACCGAAACGATTACCGCTTCGTCGCGCACCACTGCTCGTAGTTGGCGACGGCTCATGCCCACCGCGCGCAATAACCCGATCTCACGCGTGCGTTCGTAGATTGACAGCGCCAAAGCATTGATGATTCCGATAAGAGCGATGATTACCGAAAACAGCAGTAGTACATACATGAGACCCAAGATTTGATCAAACTGTGCTAGTTGCGAATCCTTAAAGTCGGCCTTATTTTGCGCCTTAACTCCGCCAAATTCTTTAGCTACCGAGTTGACTATTTTGGCGGCCGCCGCAGTCGACGCACCATCGGGACGCAAAATAATAACAAACTGGTCGAACGCGTCGGTAAAGCGAGAATCCCAATCGGATAACGAAATTAAATAATCACCGCGGTAGCCAATTGCTTTAGCATCGACAAATACTCCCGCTACCGCTACCGCTATCGCCTCAACTCCCGATGACGGAAACCGCATGGGCAAAAAAGTGCCGACTCGACACGGAACCAAAGCCTTAGCAGTCGAACTGGCTAGGCAGCGCCGGGCTCCGCTTACTGCATCGGAAATTATTACCCCACCTTGCTTAAATGCCGCACGGTCGAAATTACGCACCGGAACGTTGCTGGTGGATTGGAAATCGGGAGATAGGCCGAAAGCGCTGGTGGCCGATCCGCTCACCTCTACTGGAGCGTCGCGGTACTGAACCACCGCTCCGGGGGAACCGAACTTTGCTTCGAATCGATTACGCACCGTGGTAGCAATTTCAGGAGAGAACGGCAAAAATCCTTTAGGTGAAATAACGAAGTCGGCTTTAGTTTGTTCGTCAATGGCAGTGGCAAAAGTCTGTTTGGCCGACTCGCCGAATATGGCGATCAAGGTTACGAGCGCCAAACCGATCATCAGAGCCGACGCGGTAGACGCGGTGCGCCGAGGGTTACGGGCCGCGTTTTGCTCGGCAAGTTGTCCGGTTATCTTGCGGCTCGGTGCCATTAATAATCGAGCAGCCGGTCGAGCTAATAGTGGGCTCAACATGGCTGTGCCTAGAAAAATAATTGCCGCGGCGATGCCGACCAAGACCGCCGCGTTACTTCCACTCGATCCGAACAGGCCGTAGCCCATAGCCAGTAGACCCAACAGCGTGGCGAGTGCGCCCCACAGGTAACGACGACGACCCGACGATGGCGGTAGCGATTGATCGCGCAGTGCCGCTATGGGCGCAACTCGGGCCGCGCGACGAGCCGGGGCGATTGCCGAAACCATCGTCACCAAAATTCCGGCGACTAACGAAACTGCGATCGTGCGGGGCAAGATTTGCATCGGACCCGACGGCAAGTTGAGCCCGAACGCGCTTAACAAGCCTTCTAAAGGTTTAACTAAACCAACACCGAGAGCCAAACCTAGAACCGATGAAAAAATACCGACGATGAAGGCTTCCAAGGTAACGGCGCCAATAACTTGGCCGCCCGAGGCACCCAGCGCGCGCAGCAAACCCAATTCGCGCGTTCGCTGGGCGACCGTAATCGAAAAAGTGTTGTAAATGATAAAGGCTCCGACAAATAACGAAACCAAAGCAAAAATTAGTAAAAATGTGTTGAAGAACGAAAGATTTTGTTTAACATTTGCTACCTGCTCGTCGGCTAATTGTTGACCAGTGATTACGTCGTACTTCAAACCCGCTGGTTGGAAATCTGCTCGAATGGAATTGCGCACTTCTATTTCGGAAGTTCCTTTAGCGCCCAACACCTCAATCTGATCCCACGAGCCCGCGCCAGTGGGGCACTCCAAGACTCCGGTCGCGCCGGGACAACGATTCAATAAAACTTGGGCCCGGGCCGGAGTGAACGCCGCGAGAGTGGCGCCCGCTAAACCGTTTTCGTTACCGCCAAAATCAAGCACTCCAACCAGAGTGAAACTCTGGGGCGGAACCGATAAAAACGAAATACTTACTGAGTCGCCGATACGAAATTTTCCTGATTCAGCGGTAGCACGGTCGAGCGCTACTTCGTTATCAGCAACTGGGCGCCGGCTAGTGGCACCTTGCCACTTCGGAATCCGCACTAAAGATTTATTTATCGCAACCTTTTCGGAGTACCAACCGGTACCAAAAGTAGGGGCCCGAGTCTGAATCGCTTCACCGATTTTATTTTGTACTAGCGCGTAGCCCAGAATATTTCCTTCGGCACCCCGTATGCCCGATACCGAAGTCACTTCAGCAACTAGCGAATCGGGAACCGGTGGCCGAGTACTCGTGCCGTGGTGACCACGGTCTTTAAACGGCTCTTTCCCCCGCACAACGGCGTCTACTCCACGCGTAGTATCAGCAAATAAATTTTCGAATACTGAACCAAGCGTATCGGTAAGTACAAAAGTGCCAGCCATGAAGCCAACGCCAAGGACTACCGCTAATGAAGTAAGGAGCAGACGAAACTTGCGAGAAAAAAGATTACGGATCGTAAATTTGATCATTGGTAAGTCGAGTTAACTTCTTTGTACGACTTAAAATCCCTTGTACGACTCAAAATTTAGGAGTCGAGTTTTTTCATAGTGTCGATAATGCTGTCGGTAGTTGGATTAGCTAGCTCATCGGTGACTTTTCCGTCGGCCAAAAACACCACTCGATCGGCGTAACTCGCGGCATTCGGGTTGTGAGTAACCATCACAATGGTTTGTCCCAACTCGTCTACCGCGCGGCGCATAAATCCCAGAATTTCAGAACTAGCACGCGAATCGAGATTGCCCGTGGGCTCATCGGCAAAAATAATTGCGGGTTGGCTTACCAACGCTCGAGCCACTGCCACTCGCTGTTGCTGACCACCAGAAAGCTCGGTGGGCTTATGAGACAAACGATCCCGCAGTCCCACGGTGTCGACCACGCGGTCGAAGATTGCCGCGTCGGGCTTGCGTCCCGCTAGCGCAATAGGAAGAACGATATTTTCGCGCGCGGTAAGCGTAGGGATCAGGTTGTAAGCCTGAAAAACGAATCCGATTTGGTCGCGCCGAATCAGGGTGAGTTGTTTTTCCGACAGTGAACTGATTTCGGTATCGCCCAAATAAATCTTGCCGGTGGTAAGCCGATCGAGCCCCGCGAGGCAATGCAAGAGAGTCGACTTACCTGACCCCGATGGCCCCATGATCGCGGTATAGCAATGACGCGCAAACTCGGCGTCGACATTATCAAGTGCTCGTACTTCGGCATCGCCCGAGTCGTAGATTTTGCTGGCCCCTACCGCGCGGGCCGCCGAAGCAGACGCCGAAGTAGATAGGACGGCTTTGGTCGTTGATGTCGTCACGCGTAACTCCTGCTACGAGGGATTTTTGGTGGTCACGGTCAAGGCTAGGCGCTCCTAGAGTTGGCGTTGGCGTCGGGCCTGGAATCGGGGCTGGAATCGGGGCTGGAATCGGGGCTGGCGTCGGGGGTTTGCGCTTTATCGGGATAACGACCGGGGTCTACTTGGCCGCGACGGCCGGCAACAATGAACCAAATGATCCCTATAGCCATAACTACCAATGATACCCACGCGTTAATTCTTAGGCCCAACACAACCCGAGCCTCGTCAATGCGCAGATTTTCAAAACCGAACCGGCCAAAACAATAGGTCGCGAGGTAAAGCGCCGAAGTCTGACCAGTGCGTAAACGCCAACGCCTTTCGACCCACAAGATTAACGCCACTAACAACAAACAGTAAATCGACTCGTAGAGAAATGTGGGGTGAAATTTAGAAAACGACTCAAAGCCAGCCGGTCGATTGATGACATCAATTTCTAAACTCCAAGGAAGATTGGTTGGTTCGCCGAAAAGTTCTTGGTTGAAATAATTTCCCCAGCGGCCGATGGCTTGCGCTACTAATAGCCCCGGAACAATTGCGTCGGTAAGTAAAAATGTATTTATGTGTTTCACGCGCGCCACGATCGCTACTGCGATTAGGCCAACAGCTACTGCCCCCCAGATCGATAATCCGCCCTTCCAAATTTCAAAAATTCTTAACCAGTCACCAGTAAATCGTTGGTAATCGGTTAACACATGGTAAAGCCGCGCGCCTACCACTCCACCCAAAACAATCCAAAACAATGCGTCTTGGAAAACCTGCTTGTCTTGACCCCAGCGCACCCATCGTCGTTCGGCGATGACGGCCGCCACCACCACTCCAATAGCCAACAACAAGCCGTAAACATTCAGTGGAATTGGTCCGAGGTTTAGAGCCCCATTCGTCGGACTGGGAATTGAAGCAAACATTTCTACCAGCGTAGGTCGCTCACAATGGTTGGCAACGCGGTCGATTGACTCGCAAAACTAATACCGACACGGCCAAGCAGTATTACTCGTCGGGGGGAGTAACCGTCATCATTTCACCGCTAGGAGAAAATGAGTCAAGGGCAATCTCTTGCTTGAGTTCAGCTTCACTACCAGAATAAGTTCCGCGATCGACCGTTAAATCGGATGCCCGGCCGCGCGGCATCATCAAGACCGTCAATAAACCAACCGCCGACAGAACAAACGCCACCGTGAAAGTTGCATTGAGCGCACTCGAAAACGCGTCGGCCACTAACGACTGCATGGCCGCGGGAATTTTGGTGCCAGTTTTAGCGGGCGATAAAACATCGTTGACATTTATTCCCGTATTTCCGAACACATCGTTTAACCGCGTAGCCAGAGTAGAAAGCATGACCGACGCGGCAATAGCTACTCCGATAGAGCCGCCCAATTGGCGAGTGAAGTTGATCAAGCCGGTTGCCACACCCATGTGTTTTAGGCCAACTGAGTTTTGTCCCGCGAGTGCAGTCGCCATAAATATCAGGCCCATGCCTAGACCGATAATTATTAGATAAGCGCTCAGTATCAACTGAGTGGAATCAGCCGTCAGTTGAGTTAGCCAGAATGTGCCGATCAACACCAGCACCCCGCCGACGGTAACGATAATGCGAAACCCGAGCCGCAATACCAAGCGCGCGCCCACTGCCGACCCCACCATCATGGCCAGCATCAGCGGAATCAAAATTCGACCGGCGCCGGTCGCCGATAATCCCAAAACCGTCTGCCCGTAGAGCGGAAGGAACGACAGCACTCCGTACATTGACATTCCGAGAAATACCGTTATGACTGCCGACGCGCGTAAAGAAGGAATACTCAATAGTTCAAGAGGAAATAGCGGTTCCTTAGCTCGACGCTCCGCCAATACAAAAGCCACGAATAGCGCAAACGCGATTGCGAGCAGGCCCAGGATCTCGGGTGATCCCCATGCGTAATTACGGCCGGCCGACTCTAAGGCAAATACCAGCGTTCCGGTCCAGCCCAGCAGCAAAAATACTCCCAGCCAATCGAAAGAATGTTTATGATGCTCCACGATTGGTTCGATCATCACAAACGCAACCAAAGCAATCGCTACTAAGCCAATAGGAATATTTACGTAGAACACCCACCGCCACGACAACTGATCGGTGAGAAAACCGCCAATAAATGGTCCTAGCACTGCCGCCACCGCGAACTGAATTGCGTAGACCGCCGAAATTTTGGCTCGCTGCTCCATTGTGTAGAGATCGGCACTGATGGTCTGGGCGACAGGAAGCAAACAGCCCGCGCCCAAACCTTGCACCATGCGCCAAATAACCAACTCGGTCATAGTTTGCGAAGTACCGGCTAATGCCGAACCGACTAAGAACACCGCCATGCCGATTAAAAAAATCCGTTTGCGGCCGTACATGTCGGCCAACCGGCCCCATAGCGGAATCGTGGCGATCTCGGCGAGCATAAAACCCGAAAACACCCAGGCGTAAGAATCGATACCACCGAGCTCGCCCACAATGGTTGGCAACGCGGTCGATACGATCGTTCCGTCGATCGCGGCAAGGAACATGCCCGCCATAACCGCAACCGTGGTAAGAACAATTCGTTTACGGGTTAAACGCGACGCGTACTCAGTCTGGTCGTTTTGGACGGGGGGCGAACTGGTCGCCGGCGTTTCGCTCATCGCTTGCGTTTAGTATCGGCGTCGCCCATTCGCTTGATGATGGTGCGACGGCGCGCTTGCAGTTCGCTAAAGGTAACTCGATCGGTATCCGGTGAGACTAAAAAACTGGCTTTTACGGAGTCGAGGTCGATGGTCTGCTGAGTAGCGGCCACGCCCAAATCTTGAGCAATCCGGTCACCGTGGGTAAGCGTGAAATGGGTATGGATATGAATCACTTCGCCAATCAGGTCGAGATCGGGAGCAAGAGTTGCCGCGGCGGCATTTAGGAACATTAGATTTTTTACAAACAACATGAGGTCTTTGGGTGCCCGAGCACCATAGCCCAATAATTTCTTCACCAATTCCTGCAGTTCGCCCACCAATTCATTGGCGGAAATACTCTCAGGATCGAGTGGGGGTTGGTCAAGTCCGAGATCTTCGAAGACCACATCGAGGTCGGTGTCGGAAGGAAACGCGCCCAGGTCGCGCAGCGCGGCCAATTGTCCCCGCACGTCGCCCGCAGTGCCGCACAGAAGTAAGCGCAAGAACGCCAAGCGTTGCGGTTCGGCCAATCGACCGGTAATCCCAAAATCAAATAACACCGTGCGGCCGCTCGGCGCCACTACCAAGTTACCGCCGTGAAGATCGCCGTGGAAAACCCCGTAAAGCAACGCGCCTTCAAGACACGCAATCAATCCCGCCCGCAAGACCAGAGTGGTGTCGATACCGGCGGCGTTCATACTTTCAACATCTTCAAAAGAAAACCCGTCGAGTCGTTCCATAACCAAAACTCGACGCGTTACCAAAGTGGGATGTGGTCGGGGTACCACCATCGTGCGCTGGTCGGTGGCCGCGAATACGTGAGCGAGGTCGAGCATATTTTCAGCTTCAAGCCTGAAGTCGAGTTCTTCGACGATTTGTTCACCGAAAAGTTCGACGAGAGCCGGAGGATTAGCCAACGCGACTACCGGTATTCGCCCCACTAGTAATGGCGCGAGCCACGACAGGGCGCGCAAATCTTCTTTTACCGAAGCCGCCACACGCGGCCGCTGTACTTTAACTACTACGGTTTCGCCGGTAATTAAACGGGCCGCGTGTACTTGGGCGATTGACGCGGCGGCAATCGGAATTTCGGTGAATTCGGAAAATACCGCGTTTAGGGGCCGACCCAATTCTTGTTCGATAAGAGCGCGAATTTCGTTAAATGGTTCGGGCTTAACCTGATCACGCAATTTTTTAAATTCATTTACTAACTCATCAGGAAATAACCCCTCAAAAGCAGAAATTATTTGGCCGAGCTTCACATAAGTCGAACCTAAAGTTTCGAACGCGCGTCGTAAACGACTGGCTAATCCGGCTCGCGAACGCGGAGTCTTGGCGTCGCTAAGCCGCCACTGCACTAGCGCTAGCCCGATAGCCCCAACCACTCGCGCGGAACGACCTATCGGAGGCAGGCGGCGGCGAGCCAACAGGCGAGGTAATTCGGCGCGGGTGCGGGCTCGGCGCTGATCGAGACCGGTGTTCCAAGTAAGCGCCGCGGGGTCGATAACCCACGGAGCTTCTTCGGTGAAAGCGTATTCATCGAGATCAGTCGCGCGCATCTACTGACGCTACGCAAGAACCGCGTATTTACTTCGAGTCGGCGAGTACCGCCATAGCGGCGTTACGACCATTGACCCCCATCACCGACCCGCCGGGGTGGGTGGCCGCGCCACACAGATAGACCCCCGCGGTTCCGGTACGGGGGGTGAACCGCTTTTCCCACATTTGTTCGGGCAAAATCTCACCCTGAAAAATATGTCCGCCGGTTAACCCAACCTGCTCTTCAACATCGGGCGGACCCAAAACCTGACGCGCAGTAATGCAATCAGCAACATCGGGAGCAAAGCGGGCAATTGTGGCGATGACTTGATCGCCGATTTCTTCTCGACGACTATCCCAAGTTCCTTCGGCCAAAGTGTAAGGAACGTACTGGGCAAAAATGCTCATTACATGTTTTCCCGGTGGTGCTATCGATGGATCGTAAGGAGTCTGAAAATACAACTCGCACCATTCAGGTTGAACTCCACCCTCACGCGCGGTGTCGCAAGCGGTCTGAGTTAAATCAATGCTGCGCGCAATTTCTACTTGCGCGTTAAAAATTGTGGAGTCGTTTGGAGCCGCAGTAAATGTAGGTAGCCGGTCGAGCGCGCAATTTAACTTAATTACTGGGCTAGTTATAGACCACGAAGCAACTTGAGCGCTAAAACTTGGAGAACTCGCGGCACCAAGCAACTTTTCTGTCTTGACTGGGTCGGCGTTACTAATAACTACGGAAGCAATTATTATTTCGCCACTTTCTAGTCGGACTCCTTCGCCCGGTAATATCTCCGCTACCGTAACTCCGGCGGCAATAACTGCGCCCGCCTCTTGCGCCGCATCGGCCAGACAAAATGAGACTCGACCCATTCCGCCCTCAACAAAACCCCAGCCGCCTATTAACCCCAAACTGTGATGGGCATGTACCCACGCGGTACCGGGGTCGCGCGGGCCGGCGAATGTTCCGATAACCCCTTGTCCGTGCAAGGCTGCTTGCAGTCGTTCGTCGCGCACATGAGCTTCAACTACATCAGCAATGGAAGCTCCGAAAATTACTTCAGCGGCTTCGCGGTCATCAGCGAACAGTTCTTCGAGGGCAACCTGATCAGGTGAATCGCCGAGCCATACGTCACCGCGGGGACCGCTGCGCAAACGATAGCGAATGCGCACAAAGAGATCTTCGTACGCCATAAATCCATCAACCTCTTGGGGCGCAATCGCGCGTACCGCCGCCGCCGAACGCTTGGGATCGTCCCATTGAAATAGCGATGTACCGTCTTCGAACGGCGTCCACTGGCTCGGATCTACTCTAAAAGTGCGGTAGCCAAACCGTTCAAGATCAAGTTCTTCAATTACGCGCGGATGTAGCAACCCCACCAAATACGCGCACGGACTAATGAGGAACCGTTCGTCAGTGAACGGCGTATCGAGAGTGCAGGCGCCGCCTAAGCGTTCTTTCGCTTCGAGTACCAGCACCGACTTTCCGGCAATCGCCAAATACGCAGCCGCGGTTAGCCCGTTATGACCACCGCCAACCACCACCGCATCCCACGACCGAGCCGCCAGTTGTGAAACCGGTTCGGGTAGTCCAACTTTTCCTAAAGAATCGTAAGTAGAAGAATCGCCAGTAGAAGAACCGTAAGTAGCAGCCATACTCAAAATGATTCTAACGATCGAGCCCTAAATACGCCCGAGCAAACCACTGCACCACCATCGCAACCGAATCTTCGCGCGCGAGCAACGGGCCGGGTGAATACGCCGGCGAAATCATCCCGCGGTGTACCGATTCACAGGCCTTCCAATCTTGACGATTCGTACGATCCCATATCTCAATCGCCCCCGACGGGTCGAACTTGGGGTCGGCCGCGGTGGCCGTATCGGTTAACCACTCGCAGACGATTCGAGTGCGATCGGGGGCTAATGGCTCGAGGCGATGCGTCAAAACGTAATCAGGGTGGGCACTAATCAAAAGGTTAGGCAATAACGCAAAGTAAGCGACTCGGCGTTTTAGCCGATCGTCAAGCCCGGGCAACGGTGGCCCAATCGCGCGGCCGTCCATCGACATGGTCGCGGCGTTGTTGGCCAATTCCATCCAACCGCCGACCCAAACCGGACCGGGAGCAATATTTTCACCGCTATCGGGTGGACTAACTCGACTCAATTCGGGATGTAGGCGAGAGCAATGCAAACACTCCTGATAATTTTCGTGCACAATTTTCCAGTTAGCGGCAATTTCGTATTCGTGACGGGCAATCGAAACCAACTTTTCAATTTCGTACGGAGCTAACACTTCATCAAGTCCGACAACCTCATCGGCAAGAGGCGGAGCATTTCCGTCAGCATTAACAAAAATCCAACCACTATGAGTTTCGCAACGACGAGGAACCAACGAGAACTCATCGGCGCGGAGATCGTTTCCACCCACCGCGTGGCGGAGACGACCATCAAGGTCATAAACCCAGCCGTGATAAGGACAACGCAAGACCGGCCGGCAGGCACTTTCACCTACCGCCAAAAGTTCATGGCCGCGATGGCGACATACATTAGCCACCGCGCAAAGACCACCCGGTTCAGTACGAGTTAACACCACACTTTCGTTGCCGAGTTTTACTGCCACTTGCGCACCATGATCGGCCAGCTCAGAAATATGCGCAGCCATCACCCACCGCGCATCAAAAATATTGGTTCGCTCCCACGCCAGCACTTCAGGATCGGTATAAGCCGCGGCGGGAAGCATGCGGGCCTCACCTAATGGCGCGAGCGACCGAGATAAGACTTCAGGATCGAGGGGAAGCGAGGAGAAATCTTCGCGAGTTTTTATCCGTGTCGTCATAGTTTCCCCGACTCGAGAGTGCGGCGAAGAAATTCAGTAGTGCGTTGATGGCTCGGTGCGGTAAAGATCTTCTGGGGTGGCCCTTCCTCCAGGATATGCCCCGAGTGCAAAAAGCACACTTTGTGGGCAACATCACGCGCGAACGACATTTCGTGAGTGGCCACCACCATCGTCATACCCTGCTGGGCTAGCTCGATCATCATGAGCAAAACTTCGTTTACCAATTCAGGGTCAAGGGCGCTAGTTATCTCATCAAGCAACAACACTTTAGGTTGCATGGCTAACGCTCGAATGATGGCCACCCGCTGTTGTTGGCCGCCCGATAGCCGATCGGGATACTCTTTCGCCTTATCCGACATGCCGATGCGCGCCAGTAACTCTTCGGCTCGTTCACGCGCTTCCGACTTAGATAAATGTAAAACTTTGTTCGGCGCCAACATCACATTATCGATAACGGTCATATGCGGAAATAAATTATACGCTTGAAAAACAATACCGACATCGCGGCGAAGACGATTTAGTTTTATGTCATCTTGTACGACTAAACGGCCATCAATCGTAACTGTTCCGGCTTGAGTTGCTTCAAGACCATTAATGCAGCGCAATAGAGTTGATTTGCCCGAGCCCGATGCGCCGATCAAACAGACCACTTGATGCTTGTCAACTTCGAAATCAATGCCGTCAAGCACGGTAGTGTCGCCAAATTTCTTGACCACGCCCCGCACCTCAACCAGCGCCATTAGGAGTTCGCCTGCGTTTTTCGCTGGTCGCGCCGCACCAGATAATCGGTAAAACGAGTCATTGGAATAGTGATCACTAAAAAGCAAATGCCCAAGCCGGTAACCGAAGAAAGGTTGAAATTATTACCAGCATAAATTCGAGCCAAGTTAAACCCTTCCAGCACACCGGCGACATTTAGCAACGCGGTGTCCTTCTGGAGACCGATGAAATCATTCATCAACGGCGGGATAACCCGCCGTACCGCCTGGGGAACTACTACGAAACGCAGAGTTTTGCCCTGCGAAAGACCGAGTCCGCGTGCCGCAGCACTCTGACTCCAGTGCACACTTTCTATTCCCGATCGGTATACCTCGGCTACATACGCGCCGTAGACCAAAGTAAGCGCCAATACGCCAAGAATAAACAGCTGGTCGATCTGAATACCAAGTACCGAGAAATTGACATCCTCCAAGTCGGAAATTAAGGGGAGATCGGCCAGTGGTAAACCGAATATCACTAAGTAAATAGTGACGATGGCCGGCAAACCCCGAAACACATCCACATAAATAACGGCAATCCAGCGCAAGGGGAGTGCCGCCCGCCCTGGCAATTGTCGCATCACAACGATTATTAATGCCCAAATTAAAACGGATATTTCTGCCACGATAAAGATTGCGATATTAAGTTTGAAACCCTCGAAAACCGCAGGAAAACTTTTGCTGATGTTGTCCCACGAAAAAAACGTATTAGCGACATCAACGAAACCGTCCCAAGAACTCCATACTGCGAGCACTAATAAATAAATAGAGCCAAGAGTGATGGCTAGCACTGCTACGCGGCGAGCACGACGGGAACGCCTCTCGTCGCTAACTGCGCCATCAACATCAACCACGCGTTCTTCGGCCCGGCGGGCATAGCTCAACGCAACAATGCCGACCGGTAAAGCTAAAGCGAACCAACCCAAGAAACTAATTTTGCTCCCGAGCGCAGAAATAATCGCCAAGATTCCACCGACGACTGCCAGTCCGACCGCGCTCGCGGATAACCCCATAGCGCGAAATGACCGCTTCGCGTCGCGGACGGCTCGTGAATCTTTGTCAGCGCGATGAAGGGGCCCGGCCTCGCGGCCCGGCCCCCCATCAATATCTAATGCCATCGACCTCGCAATCTCTCAGCTAGAGGTCGAACGCTCAACTACGGCGTCAGATACGGAACCTTCTGCGGGTCAGCACCGTATTCAGCAGTGAGGTACTCATCACCAAGTTTAGCGATCGTGTTGTTGTTCATAAGCTTGGTGATGGCCTTGTTGATCGGCTTGAGCAATTTGGATCCCTTAGGCAAGATGCCGCCGTACTCTTCACCAGTCCTGAACTGACCCACTACTTCGAACACTCCGTCCGAAGCCGAGGCCTGCTGAAGAACGATTGAAGTGTCGAGCAGTACTGCATCGATTTGACCCGCTTGCAAAGCCGCGAAAGCCTGCGAGGTTTCACCGTAAGAACGGGGAGTTTTCGTAGGCTTAATTTTCTTCTTCAGGAAAGTCTGCGCGGTGGTCGCGGTCTGCACACCCCACTGAATAGTTTTTACATTACTACTCGTAATTTTGGTTCCCGATTTAACTAATACTCCTTGATCGGAGGAAAAATAAGGAACGGTGAAGTCAACCACTTTGCCACGAGGTTTGGTAATCGTTACCTGCGACAACGCGAGGTCGAATCCCTTAGCCTTACCGGCCACTAACGCGTCAAACGACACATTGCTATAAGTAACTCCTGAGTATCCAAGTTCTTCAGCAATGTCAGCAGCCATGGCCCACTCCAAACCACCATCAAGAGTTTCGGGCGAATCGCCGTTCCAGAACCCCGGCGCGGGCAAACTGGTAGCGACTTTTAGTTTTCCTTTTTCGGCCGCACTTACTGGTGTGCCCATGGCCAAAACCAATCCGACCACCGCAATAACACCAAGAAGTTTTCGCATTTTATTTCCCTCCCATATAATTAGATGGTAATTAGATTTTTTATTAATGCTCACTATGAGCGCGCTTCTAGCAAGGGTAAGCGTAGTCCGATTGCCACTGACTGCAACTGGGGTAACGGACAGGCTCTAACCTCTAGATCTATGGTAGTTCTATGGCTAAATCAAACCGAGTAGTCGAGCACTGGACAAATAATCGGCTCTGGTCAGGCAAATCAGGTCGCCGCGGCGATATCTACAACCCCGCCACGGGTGAGGTTGCGCGGTCGGTCGCACTCGCCGATAGCGATGATGTGGCCGCGGTGGTGGAGACGGCGGCGGCGGCGTTCCCTTCGTGGCGGGATACCCCTCTTGGTCGACGCGCTCGGGTGCTCTTTACTTTTCGCGAAATCGCTGAGCGTCACTCCGGCGATCTCGCCAAACTTGTTAGTGCCGAACACGGCAAAGTGATTAGCGATGCCAAAGGAGAAATCGCGCGCGGGCTCGAAGTAGTTGATTTCGCCTGCGGCCTACCTAGTCTCCTCGCCGGTCGCTATTCCGAACAGGTATCCACTAACACCGATGTGCACTCAATTCGCCAGGCGCTAGGCGTTTGCGTTGGTATCACTCCGTTTAACTTTCCCGTAATGGTGCCCATGTGGATGTGGCCAGTCGCTATTGGTTGCGGGAATACTTTTGTACTCAAGCCGTCAGATCGAGACCCGTCGGCTTCGTTATTAGTCGCCGAATGGCTGGCCGAAGCCGGTTTACCCGACGGAGTTTTTAATGTTGTCAACGGTGACAAAGAAACGGTCGATGCATTGCTCGCGCACCCCGATGTACGCGCAATAAGTTTCGTTGGCTCTACTCCTGTCGCGCGCGCGATTTACGCGACTGCCGCGGCTAACGGTAAGCGAGTCCAGGCGTTAGGGGGCGCGAAAAACCACATGGTTGTTTTGCCCGACGCCAATCTCGAAACCGCGGCCGATGCCGCAGTGAGCGCGGGCTACGGATCGGCGGGTGAAAGATGCATGGCTATCTCGGTAGTGGTAGCAGTAGGCAACATTGCCGACGAACTAGTTGACGCGATTCGCACCCGCACCGAAGCGCTGACGATTGGCGCGGGTGATGACCCCGCGGCCGAAATGGGGCCGCTCGTAACCGCAACCCATCGCGACCGCGTGAGCTCGCTGGTCGACGCCGGCCTCAGCGAAGGTGCGACGTTGGTAGTCGATGGACGCGGGCTAGTGAAACCCGAAGGGGGATTTTTTTTCGGTCCCTGCTTATTCGATCAAGTCACTCCCGAGATGAGTATTTATCGCGAAGAAATATTCGGACCGGTGCTATGCGTGGTGAGAGTCGACACTTACGACGAAGCTACCGAATTGATCTCGAACAACATTTACGCCAACGGTGCCGCGATATTTACTGCCGACGGTGGTGCGGCGCGTCGCTTCGAACGCGAAGTTGACGCGGGCATGGTCGGCATCAATGTTGCTATTCCGGTACCCATGGCCTACTACTCATTCGGAGGCTGGAAGCAAAGTTTGTTCGGCGACACTCATGTGCATGGTCTCGAAGGCGTGCATTTCTATACCCGAGGTAAGGTCGTGACCAGCCAGTGGGCCGACCCCGCAACGCGCGGCCCTAATCTCGGGTTTCCTACCAACGGTTAAATCCGGTCTAAACGGGTTATCAGGATTGCCGGATTACCGGATTACCGGATTATCCGGATTGCCGGAGCGAAATCCACGATTATCGCCGCGCCGGCCGTTACCGTTAACTCATGGGGAAACGGTGTGCCCGACCAGCCTGCGAAGCACCCGCTACTGCGGGCTATAACTTCGACGGTCTGGCTCGAGTGGTTTGGATAATTCCAATCCCCGAAACCTCTGCTCAGTGCGCCGGCCTGTTGTGTCGCCGCCACGCCGACGCCATGACCCCGCCTCGAAAATGGGAACTCCGGGATATGCGCCCCGCGCTACCCGAACATTTCGCACCCGCGCCGAGCGCACCTAGCCGTTTTATAGCTCCCGAACGGATTACTGCGAATCCCGTACCGCAAGCTCAGCCGAGTATCGCTGCCGCTACTGCGCGCGCCGAACTGCCCGCCGAGCCGGTGGGTCCGTATTCGCCATTGCTCGCTCGGGCATTTCGCGCCGCCGGCTAACTCCGGCGTTCCCGCATTAACTTTATTCAGTAATCGTCACAAACTCCGGCTGCTCCGGTAGTGCCGGCTGCTCCGGCTGCTCCGGCTGCTCCGGTTACCCGCCATCATTCGTTTGGAGTTACCCCTAACTGAGATTGATTACTCGGTTTTTGCAACTAGGACGCAAAGAATGGTCAAAAGCGCCGCTAAAAAATCTTTCAATGGGCGAACCCGAAAAGACCAGATCAGATCGGGCCAGCCCGCGGACGGCGAATTCGCCCGGAATCGATAAGTGCGAGGCGGGGCTCTTAAGTGCTTGTTTGCGCATCACAATCATTTCTAAATAGCCCTTTGGGCTCGTGGTTGCGGGGCAATAAACCTCGGTGGCTAACGAATCAAACAAAGCCTTCGCCATGCAGTTGGCGGCCGAGGGAACGACGGTTGACGACTCACCGTCGGCAACAACACAATGAACGACGGTGTCGTTGCTCCCTTGAGCAATCAGTAGCGGTACCGGTTGACCATCCCACGTGGGCGTTTTCGGGTAAGGATTAACTCCCAGCGGGCCAGGAAGATTCCAGCGCAGCCAGTCACACCATGCCACCAACCCCGGCTCGGTGGTGGTGGCGCAAGTTCGATCGAGCCCACCCTTGAAGTAATCACCATTTTTATAATTTTTGGGTAAATTCCAAAGCGGCGAAACCAGCATCTGGTTCTGCTTAGCATTGCGGTATTGAGCCACTTCGGCTTTAACTTTCTTTGCTCCCGCGCCAATCAGACACTGAGACATCACCTGAGCAATGGTGGTTCGTCCTTTGGCGGTAGCAATATTTTTCAGTGCTAAGGGTTCGGTAGTAGTCGGATAAGCCGGAAACGCTGCGTTCGGAGTTAACGAAGTTTCGCTGGCCAACTGACTCCACGATCCGAAAATATAGGAAAACAATGCCGGCCCTATCTGTAATTCAAGCGCGGCGATCGGTAGACCGACCATCTTAACGCTCTCGTGCATATCCCAATCAGCCAAGCCGTCGCCGTAATTCACTCCGGGCTGTCGCTCCGGTTGAACCAAAAAATTGCTAGCCGGTGCTTCTAACGCCACTCCCACTAAACGCAAAGCCGCCGTGGGCTTACTCGGTGTAGTGCCGTTTAAATAACTCTGGGCTAACTGCCCCGCCCACATTGCCGCGTGACCACCTTGCGAATGTCCCCATGTCAGGTAGTCGTAATCAGTTGGCGCCGCCGCGTTAAATTCTTGTCGCATCAACTGCGTGGCGGCGCGAGCCGAGTCGAGCACATTGGCGGCGGCAATCCGGCCGACCAAATAATTATCAGGTTGGTAATCGGGAAGAGTTACGACCCAGCCTTGGTCCATTGCGTGTTGTAACGGACCGTCGCGAGCCGAGCCGTTATGAGCACCGAGCAGCGAGCCCCAAGAAGCCGATCCAATACCGCTAGGGGTCTTGCCCCAAAAGCGAGCAGCCGGATCCGCTGATGGAAGGCAACTTTCTTTAACGCCGGTAGTGCCGTGGGCCCAAGTGAGCATGCGACCGCGTAAATCAGTTGACGTGGGCCCAGTTTTGGGGGCAGCAACTAAACCGCACACCAATTGCCGATCGTTTTCGTCAACTCCAGTAGATACATAAAGAATTCGCCAGGCCCGCGACCGTTGCGGAAACCCCGAGCTCGAACGGTATTGACCAGTTAAATCGGTGGCCGCAACAAGATCGCCCGGTCCTAATCCAGCGGGCACCGGTGAACCAACTCCCGCCGAACCGGCACACGGAGTTTGATCATCGGGAGTCGTTGCGGTGCGAGGCATGGCCGTCGCCGATCCCGTCACTCCGGTCAGACTCGACGCTAATAACGCCAAGCCAAGCAGACCGACAGCAACCCGCGATTTAGAAATCACGACACCTCTCCATCACCGCGGGATCCGACTCCGACGAGTGCTCGGTCGAGCTTCGCCGCGAAGCGTTCCACGTCGCCTTCGCAATCGCCGACCGCGGCGGCGTCGAGCAACTCGACCAACGCCCCATCAGCACGTCGGCCAACCACGATGGGTGTGCGACTAGCGGTGAACTCGGCCACGTCGGCAGGTTGCTCGTTACGGTGCCATACTTGGACCGGCACGCCCACGGAGTAACGGAGATCCTCGAACGCCGGCTTCGGACGCAGAGTCCCGTGGGTGATGTCGCAGAGTCCGCAGTGTCGTCCGGCGAGCTTGCCGAGGATGTAGCGCAACTCCCCCACCACACCGGCATCGGCGTCGTAGACCATCGCCAACTCCACCAGATCCACGACCACCTCCGATCTCCCGACGACTCTCTCTGAGTTACCGGCGTAGGGCTAGCGTAGGTCGGGATCGGCGGTTGCCGACCACAGGGTCCGAGGCGCTCGCGGGAATCACCCCCGCGCAGCTCCCGCTGATCGTGAACTGGGCGCCCCCAGCACCACCGATCGAGGTCTCGCTGACCTTCACCGGCTGAGGCCGCACCGCTCCACCGAACG
Source organism: Acidimicrobiia bacterium (assembly GCA_038904515.1). Taxonomy (GTDB): domain Bacteria; phylum Actinomycetota; class Acidimicrobiia; order IMCC26256; family PALSA-555; genus SHUY01. The sequence continues at coordinate 36,369 of JBCKKA010000008.1, forward strand.
CTGATGCTCCCGCCGCGTCCGCAAGAGCCAAGGTCGCTCCG
>JBCKKA010000009.1:0-35944 GCA_038904515.1 Acidimicrobiia bacterium
CGACCGCCGTATTCAACTGGCCAGTGGATACCCACCCAACGATCGGCGGCCAACTGCGCTTGCCACGCTCGGCCCCACTCCACTTCCTCGCTTAGTGAAGCGGCTTCTGGCGGTAAGACGAGATTTGCCGCGAGCCACTCGCGGATTTCGGTAGCAAACTTCTGTTCGGATTCGGTAAAGGCGAGATTCATAGATCCCAAAATTGTTCGCGTTGATTGCTTATAAATGAGCGCCGCAGAGTCGCTTCGGCTTCAGCAGTAAAAAGTTCGTAACGCGATCCGTCCCATACAAAAACCGGATCCGTTCCTACGCGATCCGCTCGCCATTTTTGGTGTACGAGGGTGCGCTTAACAATTTTGTTAGTACCGGTAGTGGGGGGATCCGCCAACACCCGTAGATAACGCGGCCGCCACTTGGGCCCGATTTCGTCGAGAGTTAACAACCAATCGCCAAACTTTTCGAGATCGAATAATGCTTCCGCCCGCAATACCAATCCGGTCATTACTTGGTCGCCCGCTTGCGCGTCGGGTACCCCGTATACCGGAGCCAGTACTACATCGGGGTGATGGCTAAGCGCGGTCTCGATGGGTTGAGTGGGAAAGTTTTCGCCATCGACGCGGAGCCAGTCGGCATTGCGGCCGGCGAAGTAGAGATAAGAATCGTCATCGAGATATCCAAGGTCTCCCGTCCAGTACCAACCAAACCGCAAGGTGCGCTCATTGGCTTCGTCGTTGTTGTAATAGCCCTCGAACGGACCCGCGCCATTGGTATTAACGATTTCACCGACACATTCCTCGGCGTTAACCAGCCGACCATTTTCATCAAATCGAGCTCGAGGTAAGGGGCCGCCGGCTTCGTCAACCACTTTGATGAAATCTTCCACGTGGCCCAGTGCACCGGGTCGTTCCTCGCGATCGCTATTTACCGCTATGCCACCCTCGGTCGCACCGTAAGCATCAATCACATCGACGCCAAAACGGCGAGCAAAAGCATTTACTACTTCGGGTGAACCTTCGTTGCCAAAAGCAACGCGCATGGTGTTATCAGCATCATCAGGCGCTGCGGGCGTCGACAGTAAATAGGCAAGGGGCTTGCCGGTGTAGTTGAAGTAGGTGGATCCAAACTTGCGCACATCGGGTAGCCAGCCCGACGCGGAGAACTTGCGAGCTAAACCGACCGAAGCACCAACCACCAATGCGGGTGCCCAACCCACCATCAGCGCGTTCGAATGAAACAGCGGCATGCATATATAGCCCACATCATCGGGTCCTAAACCCATCATGATTCCCATACGGGTACCGGTAACCAAAAACCTCCGTTGCGAACAAATAACTGCTTTGGGTGCATCAGAAGTTCCGGATGTGAAAATCAGCGCCCAAAGAGAATCGGGGTCGGGTTCGGAATCAGGTTCGGAATCGGGTTCGGAATCGGAATTGAGTTTGGAATCGGTTATTGCTAATGCTTCGTCGAGATCGATGCTTACTACTGAGTGCGCGGCAACGGCTTCATCCGCCGAAGGGTATCGATGCGATACCAAAACTTCGGGTAGCTCGCCAGAAATTGAGTCAAGTAATGCTAGATGCTTAGGTTCAGTAATCAACAGATCGCAATCGGAGTGTTGGATATCCCGTAACAAATGCTGCTCACGGCGGGTGTGATTAAGCCCTACTATCGCCGCTCCCGCTAGCGCGGCTCCGCCAAACGCGAACAAGTATTCAGGAGTGTTGTCGAGCAATACCCCCACATGTACTCCACGCTTTTTGTCTTTAGCCCGTGCGGTTAACCGCGAGCGAAAAAGATTAGCGAAGCGCTCCGACTCGGCCAAGAACTCGGCGTAAGTCCAAGACTCGTTGCCAAACGCCAACGCGGATCGGCGGGCAAACTCGGGGGCAGTACCGTTGCGCCGTATCAAAGCGGCGGCATCCGCCGCGGGCATCGGTGCCTCGCCCGGCGCGGGAATTGCTTTTTCGCTACTGATTGAGTCGGATTGAATCACGAAGCGAACTTTACCTTACTCACCGCGTGCGGGAATCGCCATAGGATGCGCACCGTGGAAGACCGAAACACGCCGGGGCTCTATCTAGAGATGACTGATATGGATAGCGATACCTACGCGACGACTCGCGTGAGCGAGATTGGTGCGTATCCCGAAGTAACGCGTGCTACTTGGTGGGCCAATGTCAATCGCGATCGCACCGACTTGCCCCGCGTGTTACCTGAGTTTGGTTTATTGGGTGTCTACGAAGTAACGGACGATTTCATTCCGCCGCCAAAGTCGGTGCCTGGTGTTACCGGCTATCACTTTCGCCGTACTCCCCGTCCCGGCCAAGGATCGTTATCGGGTCGGCCCACGATCGGTTTGTCTTTAGTGTTAATAAGTCCGCGCCCTCCGGAAGCGGCGACCGCTTTACGCGACTGGGGCGACTTTGTTCATCTCCGCCATATCGCGCAAGTGGGCGTTCCGGGGTACACCATGGTTACGCCTTACGAAAGCGCCGATCATTCCGATCCTCGCTATCTCCACTTCTATGAAATGGATACCGAAAATCCGGAAAAATCATTCAAAGCGATGACCCCGCTAGTGGAAGATCGCTTGGGTGGTCCGGATACTGAAGTGTTTAAAACTTGGGCGAGACACGAAGCGCTGCGAATTATGTATGTAAACACTTTTCGGCGTATTGGCAGCACATGAGTGACCAAGATTTTTTTTCCGTAGTAAAAAAACAACGAGCGTGCCGGAGATTTTCTGACCAACCGATTAGCGATTCGTTAATCGGAAAAATCCTTGAAGCGGCAACTTTTGCGCCTAGCGCGGAAAATTCTCAGCCGTGGGTCTTCGTAGTAGTTAGAAACCAATCTCTGCGTACTCAACTGCATGAGTTGGCCGAAAGAGCTTGGGACTCCGGCGGACGCGACTCTGCCGCTACTCGCCTTGATACAAAATTACTGGCCGAAGTCGACGACGGAATCTCCGGCGGTGGTTACGCCACTGCGCCCGTGATGATCGTGGTGGCGGCCGATATCAACCGTTGCCACCCAAAAGCCATCGCCGCCTCAATTCTGCCGGCGATCCAAAACATTCTTTTAGCCGCTACTGCGCTCAAGTTGGGTTCGGCACTCACCACTATCACTATGGGATTTGCAACCGAACTCCAGACTTTGCTCGAACTGCCCAACACTCACGTACCGCAAGCACTAATACCGATTGGTTTTCCTCATCGACCACTCGGACCGCCCCGGCGCGAATCTTTCGTCGATCACACTTACCGAGATCGTTTTACCAACCCGTGGGCTAACGACTAATAGCCCTCGTCGACTTCGATTACTCCGTCTAGCGGTTCGTCGGCCATAAAGTGCCGAAGATTATTAGCAAACGCTTCACGGATCCGAGTAAAGGCGTGCGGCGATGCCCACGACACGTGGGCCGACAACCGCACCTGCGGATGAGAATAAAGCCAATGACCGACGGGTAGCGGTTCGGGATAGACCGTATCGAGACTCGCGCACCTAACTCGACCGTCGTCGAGCGCAACCCGCAGCGCATCTTGATCAACCAATGTGCCACGAGCAACGTTCACGATATGCACGCCCGGTTTTACTAACGCCAGTGCTTTTGCATCAATCAATTTTTCGGTTGCGGCCGTGCTGGGTGCCGCCAAAACGAGATGATCAGCAGTGGCCAATAGATCGGGCAGGTCGTTAGCCAACTCGATTCCGGGCGGAAGATAACGGCCGGATCGGCGGCGTAACGCTCGCACTCGCATATCGAACGCCTGCGCCCGCTGCGCGACAGCAGTCCCAATACCGCCAATACCGACTAGGCCTACGGTCTGACCCGCCAATTCACCCAACGACGCAAGATTCCAGTGTTCGGGTGGAGCCGAAAGCCAAGTTTGGGGGAAATTTTTCTCCACTGCCAACATCGAAGCCAAAACAAATTCGGCGATGGGTATGGCGCTCACTCCTCGCGAACAAGTGACCGTTCGACCCCGCAGCAATTCTGGATCCCAGCCGTCAATGCCCGTGCCCGGGAGATGCATCCATCTAATACCGGTGGAATCAAGTTGTGAATAAAGCGCATGTTCCGGCCACGCCGCGCATAACACATCAGCAACAAGATCGGCGGGGGGTGAATCTTGGGCACCGATATTTATTATTTCCGCGTCGGGGGCAACTCTCGCGATGGTGGCAGCCATCTGCTGACCCATCATATTGATAATTCGCATGTTTATAACTCGCATGTTATAACTCGCACGGGTCTACGACCCTTCGTCGCGTCCCATACCGCCCGGCATCGCCATGCCCACAGTTTGAAGATGTTGACCCAATATCTTGTCAAAATTATCGGCCACTAATTCAGGTGTCCAGCCTCCGTCGCGCCACATTGCGGCAATTGGTTTCGGCTGCTGAAACAGAGTGAACGCATAATCGCTACGACCCAAAATCTGGCCGTTAACATGACCGGCACGCTCCGACGCCAAGAATGCCACCAGCGGCGCGTTTAGCGCGGGGTCTTGTTCGGGCGGTGGTGCGGTGCCGCTACGTTCAAACAGTGCTGCGGTCATTCGCGTTGCCCCGGCCGGCGCGACCGCGTTTACGGTGATTCCTGAACGACCCAACTCAAGCGACCAAACGAAAGTCATGCCCATAATCGCAGCCTTGGCGGCGCCGTAATTGGTCTGGCCAAAATTGCCTCGTAGACCCGCCGAAGAAGTGACGTTAACGATTCGGCCGTAGCCTTTCTCTTTCATTATCGGGGCCGCGTGCCGAGTGCAGTTAAAAGTACCTTTCATGTGCACTGCTACTACCGCATCAAATTCTTCTTCCGACATTTTTACCAGTGTGCGGTCGCGCACGATGCCGGCATTATTTACCAATATGTCAATAGTGCCAAACTCTTTTACTGCAGTATTGATTAGATTTTCGGCCGCGACAAAATCGGTTACCGAGTCGTAGTTAGGAACCGCGGCGCCACCGAAGTCGATAATTTCTTGGCACACCGCTAACGCGGGATCGTCTTTGGTGCCTTGGCCGTCGAGACTTACACCGGTATCATTAATTACTAGACTCGCACCCTCAGCCGCCATCGTTAACGCAAACTCGCGACCAATACCGCGCCCAGAACCAGTGACGACGGCTACCCGTCCGTCGAGTAAACCCATCTGATCAATTCCGACTCAGAGCAGTGGCCGAACCAGTCAGTGCTTCTACTCCGTCTTGATTGACGGTTTGGCACTCAAGATCAACGAGAGTTTCGCCGTCGACTTCCCGTACCGCTACTACTGTTGCCGTGAAAGTAAGGGTGTCGCCGGGCCATACCGGTTTAGAAAATCGCACTTGATACTTACGCAATGCTTCCGGACCAAAATGATCGGTGAGTACACGCGCCATGATTCCGGCAGTTAACATTCCGTGCCCAAAAACTGAAGGGTTGCCAGTTGAAGTGGCAATGGTTTCGTCGTGGTGCATCGGGTTGAAGTCACCGGACGCACCGGCGTAACGAACGAAATCGGTACGGCTGATCTTTTCAATTACTATGGGTGCCAACTGGTCGCCAGCGGTAAGTGTCGTCATAGGTTGGCAGCGTATCGCAAATACCGTCAAACACGACACGCTTGTCAGTTACCCCTACGCTGCTGGGCCTGACCTCTGAGCCCCGTGGCCCGCGCACTCGTAAGCGCCTTCTCGAGGCCAGCGCTCAAGTATTCGCAGTGCTCGTCGTTAAGATCGTCGCCGAATTAGCTAGTGACGAAATTGGTCGACTTGGTGGTGGACTCGTTACCCGATTCACTCGGGCCCTAAACGAACGCCTCCACGCCCGCTCTCCAACCGAGCTCATGATCAAGATTGGGCCACAGTCGGTAACGAAACCCGCTCTCCCTGACCGGTCACGGATGGGGATGGGGATTGTGGCCCTAGCGCCGACTAACTGCTGACGCTAGTGTCAGGTTTACGACAGTGTGAATAACGCCAGTAAAACTAAATCCAATCAGGCCAATAAGAGGGGGAACATGAAAAAGAAATTCGCCATAGCGGTTATAGTCGCACTGGGTGTCGCCCCATTTGCAGTGGGCGTAACCGGAGCCAGCGCCGCACCAACCAAAAAAGCTGCGGTCCTAGTTTGCGCCGGCAAAACTAAGCCGAAAGCAATAAAAGCTATTGGTACCGCGTACAACAGTATTCTAAACGGATCTTTGGGTCTTACTGCAGAGCAGAAAACCGAGTTCCTTCAGTACGCGGGGGGTAAAAAAATAAATCAGGCATTTCGCGATAAGTTCTTTAGCGAATTCGCCAAGAATGCCGCCGCTGCTGCGACGGTGACTATTGCAATCAACCGCGTCAAGTGTACCGGCAAAAAAACTGCTGACGTCGACTTCGACTTGGTTATCGGCGGCACGGATTCGGGCCTTGCTCCGGGGAATGCTTCGGCTGTGCTTGATGGCAAGGTATGGAAATTCAGTGCAATAACCATGTGCGATATGTGGGCGCTTGCTGACACGTCAACGCTCGAGAATGAACCGTGTTTGACGATCTTAACCAGTGGCTAATTAAAACGGGCTAATTAAAACGGGCTAATTAAAACGAGTAACGCGATGGAGCCGCCCTTCGGGGCGGCTCCATTCGCGTTAACGGACTTAACTTTTCGGCTTTTTCGTTATTAAGTTTCACCGTGCACCGCGGGCATGATCTGGTCGGCCAAGTCACCCAGCTCGTCAGTGCGACCAGAAAGTGCTACTCGGCCTTTAGCCATTACCACGACGGTGTCGACCAAACTCAAAGCTTTGCGCACATGTTGCTCAACGATTATCAACGCGGTGCCGGCTTTACTAATCACATCGAGAGTTTCGTAAACCTCGTCGATAATGACCGGGGCTAAACCGAGGGAGAGTTCGTCGGTAATAAGCAACTTCGGTTCGTGCACCAGCACTCGGGCCAGAGAGACCATGCGTTGCTCGCCTCCCGAAAGAGTGCCGGCCAACTGGCTACGTCGCTCGCCGAGGCGGGGAAATAGTTCGTAAGCCCGACCTAGCGCAACTTTCGCACCCGACCGTCCGAATACTTGACGAAAAGTCAGTACCAAATTTTCTTCTACGGTCAACGAGGCAAATACCGATCGACCTTCGGGGGCATGAACAATGCCTAGCCGAGCCAGTCGGTAGGTAGGCGTGCCGGTTACATCTTCACCCTTAAAAAAGATTTTACCAGCAGTCGGCTTAAGAAGACCGCAGCAAACTCGCACTACGGTCGTCTTTCCCGATCCGTTTGAGCCCAGTAAAGCCAGCGCGGAATTTTCTGACACCGAGAACGAGACGCCAAAAAGCGATCGGAACGGACCGTAACTGGCCTCAATATCGCGCAGTTCAAGTAATGGTGGAGCTGCCATTACTGCGTCAGGTTTTTCTTGTCCGGTGAAATCGCTCATTACGTATCCCCCAGATAAGCCCGCCGGACATTGGCGTCACCGAAAACGGCACCCATTTCACCCGCGGCAATGACGGTTCCGAAATCAAGCACATAAAGCTGAGTAACCAAACTCTGGACCATCTCTACATCGTGTTCGACTAACAAGACTGACAAATTGTTGACTTGCTGGACGCGGCGGAGTTTGTCAGCTAGTGCCGCGGTCTCTTTTACATCGAGTCCCGAAGACGGCTCATCAAGTAGCAATAATTTAGGTTGAGTCATTAGCGCTCGGCCTAGTTCTACCAACCGACAACGACCGAGGCTTAGCGACTCAACCGGTCGGTCGGCTTCAAGTTCTAAGCCTAAAAGTGCGATCATTTCGTCACACAACGCCCGCTCTTCAGTGGTGGGCTGCGATCGATTCAACAAATCTTTCCAAAGTCGCCCTGAGCCATTCCGACAGCGTTCGGTGACAATAAAATGATCACGCACGGTCATGCCGGCGAAAAGTTCTAACCGCTGAAAGGTGCGTCCGATACCCAGACGGGAGCGTTTATGGATCGGTAACGAGCTGATGCTGGTGCCGTTGAAATAGATGTCACCAATCTCGGGCCGCAGACTTCCGAGAATGCAGTTGAACAAGGTAGTTTTGCCCGCCCCGTTAGGTCCGATAAGCCCTACCATCTCGCCGGCGCTAACGCTGAGGTTGACATTCGTCAGCGCGCTAATCCCCGCGAAGTGCTTAGTGACATTATCGACTTCGAGTAACGCGGTTGACTCACTCATTGAACTTTCGGTCATTGAACTTTCGGCGTTGGCCGGAGTTATCAGACTCATGATTCAATCGCCTCACTGGGTTGAGTCGCCCATTCTTCGGGAGGCTCAAATCCTTCTCCCCCAATAGCCAATTCATTGACCGCGCCTTGGACTCTCGCAACCCACTGAACCCAAACTACGACCAGAATGGCGGTAATAAGAAAGACCGGCCAACCCGACGGTGGAAAACCGTGGTCAATAAAACTTCCGGTTGCACTGCTGGCATCGGTAACCGAAGAACGGAAAAAAAGAAACGCGCCGAAGAGTAGAAATCCAAACGGAGTTCGCCCTTCTAGCCAACTAATCGGGCTGGCCAGCCAACCTCGCCCTAAGGCGATTCGATTTGCGTGTACGGGAAGGAGGAAAAATCCCACCGCGGCAACGCCAGCAGGGATTCCTACGAGTACGCAATCCGAAATTGATCCTCTAGGCACCCAACTCTGACTATAAAATAACCACCCCCCCAATGCGCCGACAACAGCCCCACCAATCAAGAAAAATCCACCGTTAGCCAAACCACCGCTTTTGCGCAGCCTCCGCTCGGTGACCAATATCCAGCCGAGGGCAAAAATCAGACTGGGTACCACAAAAACCAGCAAAGTGGTGCTGTGCACTGCCACCCAGTGTCCCTGAACCGCGCTACGGATAAGAATATAAAACAGATACAGCGCGGGTCCGGCTAAGACGAGTAATACGACATGCCAAACCGGACGGTAAGTCGACGGCAAATCACCGGTATTCGATAGTTCATTCGCGCGGCTTTTGAGCATCCGCCCGCGTGCGGCGGCCAAAATGCTGCGGCGAGTTTGAAATTCAACAATGCCCTCGGGGTGTCGCGCGTAGGTAATGGCTCCAAAGCCAAATCCGATGATCGCAATAGTGGTCGGCAGACCTAAGGCTTCAAACAACCACTGAATTACAACGAAGCCAATTGCCGCATTTACTGCTCCGTCAACGGTGCGCGCGCCAAGGGTTACTACCAAAACCACCCACACCACGCCGAACAGTGCTGGGTAGGTTGCCGTCGGTTCGACTTGGCCCTGCGCCATGCCGATCAAACCACCGCCCAGTCCCGCTATACCGGCCGATAGCGAGAACAAGATTATCCGTAGCGAAGTGGCATTGATGCCGATAGATGCCGCCGCGCTCTCGCTGCCGCGCAGCGCCGACAAGTAACGGCCGACCGTTCCTTTACGAATGAAAATCACCATGAACGCCACTACCGCGAATATTGCAAAGACCAGCAAAAACCATTCGCGGTCACCTTGGGCAAATTCGGGTCGACTAACCGCAATGCCGTACTCGCCGCGAGAAATTTCCTCACGGCGAAAAATAACTTTCTCGGCCATTAGCGCGAAGGCCAGCGTTGCTAGCGATAGGTAAAGCCCGGCCAGCCTGACTACCGGCCTACGGCGCCACCGTCCGATTAGTGCTGGTAGTCCATCAATAAACAGAACAAAAAGCGCACCGACGATTGCCGCCACCAATGCGCCAATAAGTAAAGCGATCAGAGCCGGAACGTTCCCGTCTTCAGCCACGTTGGCCATGGCAAAACCACCGAAAGCGGCAAATGCGGCCTGGGCCAACGAGATTTGACCACCTAAACCGGTAAATATCGTGATTGATAAAAATACGACGGCCAAAGCAAAAGCATCAGTTAACCGGGTAACCCAAAGCGGGCTGACCACGGTCATCATCAAGAGTACGAAACCTCCCATGAACACCGGAAACGCGATACGCGTCATCCGAACCATATTCGCGTCTTTGTATTCGTGCGCCATCGCCGGCGGTGGCGGGTCTACTCCTGATAGCGGATCCGAAACCACTCGCTGTTCGCGAAGTTTGGGCCAAAAGACCAATAGCCCAAAAAGAACTAAGAACGGAAACGACGGGCGAATGTCTTGGGCAAAAGAACTGCTGGTGCCCACTATGTCGGGTAGCGCCCGTTCGCCTACCCCTAAAAACAGCCCGCCGAGCAGAGTAAAGGGAATGCTGACGAAACGACCTACGGCGGCCGCGGCGATAGCGGCGATTATTAACAAGGTATAGACATTGCCGTCGAGTACGAAGTAAAGCGGGGCCAGCAGGACTCCCGCTAATCCCGCGAGTGTGCTTGACAACATCCATGAGGTCATGCTCACCCGATCGGCATCGACTCCCGCTAGTTCGACCATGCGAGGACTTTCCACTACTGCCCGCATCTGCAAGCCGACTGAAGTAAAGCGAAACATGAGACCGAGAAGAACGACTGCGATGACCGTAAAAATAACGGCCGTCATGCGATCGGCGGAGATGAAGTAACCGCCTAAATTAAAAACTTTCAATTGATCGATACCGATCAGCGGAGCGATGCTCGGTGGAGCTTCCCCCGGTTGGGCACCGAAAAATAACCGTACTAATTCTGGTAGCGCGAGTAATAGCCCAAGCGCGGTAATGAGTTTCACCTGCCACGAAGCAGTACGCATATACCGGAACAACGCTCGATCCAGTAAAAGACCGAGTAGCGGTGAAAAAATCAAAACCGAAAAAACAAAGCCCAACCAGAGCGGCCATTTGTTGTTGATTACTGTTTGGTAAAATACCGCTCCTGACGCAAAGGCTTGTGCGCTGAACGCGAGATTAAAAACTCCCGAAGTTTTATAGGTAAGGACCAGCCCCACTGCCACCAACGCGTAGACGCATCCAATAGGAGCACCTTCGATAAGCCACTGAATGAACTGAGCCACGCGGGTCGTCTATTCGCAGTTCGTGATTTCGGCTATTCGTTTTCTACGATCCCGCAAGCGTTGGCGCGGTTTCGCCCGCCTTCAACGGCCGGTAGTAAGGATCGTTCAGGTTTGCTGGACGAGGATTATCGGGAAAGCACACAAACGGCTGACTGGGCTTACCGAACCGCGGAACAAACTTTCCTTTAACCACTTCTACATAAGCAGCGCAGGCCTCGACGTCGGGCCCATGACCGTTCTTGCTCCAATCTTGTGGAGGGACCATTCCTCCCGCAGTGAAGTCGGTGAAACTATTGATCGCGTCTACTACCGACTGTCGAGTAAAATCTTTACCCGCGGCTTTCAAACCGTCGACAAACAAGTTGGCGTTAATCCAACCGGCTTGCGACTGTTCGCTCGGAGAAATTCCCCGCTGTTTCATCGCCTTGAGATAAGCCTTGGTTCCGGCGGGCTGGTTCTTGGCTTGCCAAGGGAAAAAGCCCAGGCTGAAAAACCAGTTATCGAGTTGTGCGCCATATTTTTTAATTGTTGAATCGCGATAGCCCTCGGGGGCATAGAACGCCACATCATTAACACCCGCCTGATGCAACCCTTGAGAGATCTTGAACGCGCCACCGAAATCCATACAAGTAGCAACGAACTGAACGCCTTTATCTTTGATTGCCTGAACACCGGCATTTGCCTCGCTAAAACCAAACTCTAAACTGGTGTCTTCGTAAGCCATGTCAATGCCGAATTCTTCAAATGATTTTTTCATTCCTTCGGCGCAAGCTCGTGATGCCACCGCAGTGTAGGCAAATAGCGCACCTTTGGTGTATCCCTTTTGCTTAGCTATGTAGGCGGGCGCGATTGCTGCACACGAAAAACAGATGAAGGATCCTTTTTCACCGAAGAGCGTCGTACGATTGCAACTACCGGTAAAATCGCCGTCGGCAATTTTGGCTTCGAGAGCCGCACCTTCCGCACTAGTTCCACACCAATTGACATCAACGTTGTATCCAAAAGTTGGCACTCCCTTGCTGGCTAAATACGAACCCCCGGCAAACGAGTTGGTCATCACTGGCAGCACTGCGAAAACTTTTTTCTCTTCTACCAGCGACCGCACCGCGCGAATATTTCCGGAGGGCGAACCGAGATCGTCGAGTTGGGCAACTAATTTCAACTTCTTGCCGTAGACGCCACCCTTTTTGTTAATCACATCAAAGTAAGCGTTGACCCCATCGAATCCGTTGACGTAAGGGGTACTAAGTAGGCTCAACGGGCTGGATAATCCGCCGACCTTGATCTCTTTATCGGTCACTCCCGGCCTACCGGCACCTTGAGCATCAGCCATACCGACTGTGGCAAAACCTACGGCGCTTATCGCCACCATCACCGCAATAAAACGACGCATTGAGACCCCCCTATAGATGAACTTCGACACTCTAACCAAATCTGACGGGCGTATCAGGTTCATATGCCCGGTTCATATGCCCGGTTCATATGCCCGGTTCATATGCCCGGTTCATAAGGATTATTTAGTCAATACTCCGGCAGTACTCCGGCGCCACCCTGATTAACGGGTTTCGATTAATGGGGCTCAGGAGTGCCACTATGGAGCCCGTGGCTACTCTGGTTTCTTTTCATGCCCATCCCGATGATGAATGCATTGCTACTGGCGGCACTTTGGCCGCCGCCGCCGCCGCCGGTCACCGAGTGGTACTGGTTTTAGCCACTCGAGGTGAAGAAGGCGAAATTGCCGAAGGAGTAATGGCGCCGGAAGAATCACTGAGCGATCGGCGCGTGGACGAAACCAACCGCGCGGCCGCTCGTTTAGGTATTTCTCGTGTCGAATTCCTTGGATACCGCGACTCGGGCATGATCGACACCCCCGAAAACCAATCGCCCGAATGTTTTTGGCAAGCCAATGTCGAAGAAGCTGCTAATCGCTTGGCCCAAATTCTTAACGAGGAAAACGCCGAAGTGCTCACGATTTACGACGAATTTGGAGGCTACGGTCACCCCGATCACATTCAGGTCCATCGGGTGGGCGGGCGCGCGGCCGAAATTGCCCAAACTCCTAGAGTCTACGAGGCCACTATGAATCGTGATGCAATAAGGCGTTTCGCGGTAGCTCACCAAGAAGAGGCTCGCGAACGAGGAGTCGAAATACCGTTCGACGACCCCGCCGAGATCACTATGGGCACGCCAGAGGCGGAGATAAATACCACTGTCGATGTGAGCGAATTTGTCGACATTAAACGGGCGGCGCTGGCGGAGCACGCTAGCCAAGTCGACGGCAATTCTTTCTTTTTAGCCATACCGGAGGAAGTTTTTAGAGAGATTTTCGGCCAAGAGTGGTTCATTCTTCGGGGCTCGCCGGCTGGGTTAGCGTCTCAACTCGGGGCCATCCTGGGCCTCAAATAGCGGGCCTCAAACTTGACGACCGGCAAACTTGACGACCGGCAAACTTGACGACCGGCGTAATCCGTCTAAAGTATCCCAACGAGACAGCAACAAACCTAACCAAGCATATTTCACTTAAGTGGGGGGATAATTGTGAGTCGAGTTAATCGAATTGCTGCTATTGCGGTTGTCGTGGGCGCCATGGCGTTGACCACGACTGGAATATCGAGTGCGTCGGCACCAAGTCGCGCACCTCAACAAGCCAAGGGTGGCGAAATAACTTTTGGCCTTGAAGCCGAATCCACAAATTACTGTTTGACTACAGCACAGTTGGCGGTTTCGGGTATTCAGGTCGTTAAAGCGGTGTACGACACTCTCACTGTTCCTAATAGTAAAGGTGAAGCAGTTCCTTATCTCGCTAAGTCAGTTGAGCCCAACGCCGACTTCACGGTCTGGACTATCGGACTGCGCGAAGGCGTTGTCTTTCACGACGGAACTCCAGTTGACGCGGCGGCGATAAAAGCCAACCTCGACTCTTACTACGGCGCTCCGGACGCTCCTAATGTCGGCGCACTGATCCCGCGTGTTCTGGGTTTTGTTCAGAGCGTTGTCGTGACCGATCCGTTGACAGTAACGGTGACGCTTAAGACTCCAGTGTCTACTTTTGCCGCGTACCTCTACCTAACTGGTCGCATGGGAATAATGGCACCGGCTCAGCTCAACTCGGGTGATGCGTGCAAGACCAATTTGATTGGTAGTGGACCGTTCAAACTTTCGAGCATTCGTCAGGGCGAAGCAACGGTAGTTACCGCTAACCCTAGCTACTGGCAGAAGGGCTATCCGAAGGCGGCGCAAATCACTTTCATTCCCGTAACTGACGGCGCCGCTCGGACTAATCAGTTGCAAGGTGGCCAACTCGACCTGATGCACACATCTAGCGCCACGCAGATCGCGGCGCTCAAGAACATCGGAAGCGTTAACGCGTTAACCCAAAAGCCTGGCTATCGTGAAATTGCTTACTCCGTTCTGGTGCAGTCAAAAGGTACTACGGAGAAAGTTTTCGGTCTCGAAACTGTTGGCGCGGACGCTCGCAAGGCTTACAACACTGCACTTGACCGCAAGAAAATCAACCAGATCCAAAATCAAGGAACCTTCACTCTTGCGAACGGTCTAATGGACACCAAGGCTCCGGGCTACCTGAAAAACGCGGGTTACCCGAAGTACAACCCTAAAAAGGCCAAGGCGCTAGTGGCCAAGGTCAAGGCGGGTAACGGTGGAGCGTTCGATGTAGTTCTCGGCACCACTACTGATGCCGAGAGCTCGAAGCTGGCTCAGCTAGTCCAAGAGCAGTTGGGCAAAGTAGGTATTACTGCCACCATTGCCCTGTTCGATCAAGCAACGCTGATCAACAAGGCAATTTCCGGTGATATCGACGTATTGTTCTGGCGCAACTTGCACGGTGGGTTCTCGAACTCATCTGATCCCGATAACTATCCGTGGTGGTCTAATTACAACCCTGAATCGGGCGCAGAGAACCTCATTAACTTTGCCCACTTCAATGACCCCGCCACTCAGGCCCTCCTTGATAAGGGTCGTACTGAGACCACACCGGCGCAAGCAAAGACCACCTACACCGCATATAACAAGGCGTTTGCCAAGGGAAACTTCATAACGCCCATGTGGTACGTGAACTGGACCATCGGTAGTCAAAAGAGCGTCAAGGTTGCGCTACCCGCGCTTCCTGACGGAGCCGGTAAGCCTCTATTTGTCTACGGTGTTCTTCCCGTAATCGGATTGAGCAAGAAGTAGCGAACGAGATAGGTACGGGAATAAACCCGGTAGGAGACGGACTAGGTTTTAGATAATGGAGCTAACCAAGCTCATTGCGCGGCGCGCGGTGCAATTAGTCATCGTGCTGCTGTTCGTGAGTTTCTTTACGTTTCTCCTAGTTCGACTCTTACCGGGTGACCCGACCGACATAATTATTCCGTTCGGAACCGAAGCCAAAAAAGCACAACTTCGCTCCGACCTCGGTTTAGGTCAGCCTCTATACCGGCAGTACATCGATTACCTCGGCAATATTCTTCAAGGCAATCTCGGTCGCCAATACTCCAGCGGTCGCCCAGTATCCGAGCTTGTGGCCCAGTCGTTGCCGGTTTCGATCCAGCTGATGATCTACGCGCAGTTAATAGCTCTGCTCTTCGCCCTCCCACTGGGGATTTGGGCGGCCTACCGCGTGGGCTCGCGCAGCGACGCCGCCATCAATACCACCGGATTCGCTCTCCTCGCGCTACCGAACTTCGTAGTCGCGCTGGTTTTGTCGTATTTTATTGGTGCCCGTTGGAAATGGTTACCTACTGGCGGATACGCACCGGGATGGCTTGACCCGATTTTCGACGGCACTCGTAGCACCGACATCGGGGGGCATTTTAACTACATGTTGTTGCCCGCCATTACTCTGGCCTTAGGGCAAATCGCCATTTACATGCGGTTGCTCCGTAGCGACATGATCGCCACTCTGAAAGAAAATTTCATCAGTATGGCGCGCGCTAAAGGTATTTCCAACCTACGCATCCTCTGGCGTCACGCTCTCCGGCCGTCGAGTTTGACTCTCCTCACTGTGGTTGGTCTAAATGTAGGCGCACTAATCGGCGGTGCCATCGTGGTGGAAGTAATTTTTGGAATTCCCGGAATGGGACAAAAAATCACTTTGGCTATTTTCTCGCGTGAGTACATCGAGCTACAGGGCTATGTGTTAGTAGTAGCGGTGCTGTTTATTCTCGTTAATTTCTTTGTCGACTTCCTCTATACCATTCTCGATCCAAGGATTCGCCGTGGACGATCTGCGACCTGACGCGATACCCGAAAGTTCGGGATCAACTAGTCAACAAATAGTTGGCGAATCGATTGAGCGCGGATTTCTTGGTTCCTCATCCGAGATCGCGCTGGCGGCGGTTGAAACTGGGCCTGAAGGCGAAGCCTCGCGTAAAAAATTGAGTATCGGCGCATGGTTGGCTATCGGCTGGATGGGTTTCATTATCTTGATTGCCGTACTGGCTAAGACCGGCATCTTCACTTGGGGCGATCCCAACGAAAGCTTCGTTTCCTGCGCTCGGCGCGGACCATTTTCTCAAGAAGGGACCGCAGCAAACTTCATTCTGGGCTGCGATAGCAACGGACGCGACATGTTGGCTCGCTTGGCTCTAGGCACATGGACATCGCTCTACGTAGCGGTCGGAGCCATCCTCGTCGGATTTTCTATCGGTGGGCTACTAGGAATCATTTCGGGCTACTTCGGTGGAAAAACCGACACTTTTCTCACTGGATTATTCAATATTTTGTTATCGGTTCCGGGAGTGGTTTTGGCTCTCGCGTTAGTAGCATTTCTTCAGGGCAGCGCGGAAACCGCAAGCAAGAGTTCGATCTCTCCTGAGGTAATCCTCATTATCGCAATCGGAATTGTTGGTATTCCGTTGGTCGGTCGCATTGCGCGCGCCAGTGCTTTGAGTTGGACCCAACGCGAATTCGTACTTGCCGCTCGCTCGCAAGGGGCCAAACATCGACGAGTGATCATCAAAGAGATCCTGCCTAATGTATTGCCGGCCATCTTGTCGATCTCGCTCTTAGGAATTGCTATCGCTATCGTCGCCGAAGGAACCTTGGCGATTTTAGGCGTGGGGGTAAGACCTCCGACCCCGTCGTGGGGAAATATAATCGCGGCCGACCGGGGGAACCTCTTCACCTCGCCCCATATTGTTTTTGAGGCCTCGCTAATGATTTTCCTAACCGTGCTATCACTGAACATGTTGGGCGATGTAGTGCGGGCTCGCTTCGATGTGCGGGAAGGGCTCTTATGAGTAAACCTGAACCACTTAAGTCGCCCGATACTGCGATCATGGCTGCTCCGCCCGCGACTCTTCTCGAAATAAAAAACCTGACTACTTACTTCCGTAGCAGTCACGGCTTAGTGCGAGCGGTTGACGGAGTAAGTTTCGACCTTAACCGAGGCAAAACTCTCGGAATTGTGGGCGAATCTGGGTCAGGAAAAACCGTTCTTGCCCGTTCAATCATGGGGCTGCTCCCCAAAGCAGGGCTTGAACGCGATGGATCGATACTTTTTGAAGGCGATGAACTGATAAATCTCGGCCCCAAATCGATGCGACCGTACTGGGGCGCACAAATGGCGATGATCTTTCAAGACCCCATGACTTCACTTAATCCGGTTATGAAAATCGGAAATCAGATCAGCGAGTCGATTCGTGAACACCTTGATGTGACCAAGCAGTACGCCAAAGAGTTGGCCGAACAGCTGCTCATCTCGGTACGTATTCCTGAAGCGGCCCAGCGTCTAGATGAATATCCCCACCAGTTGTCGGGGGGAATGCGCCAACGGGTTTGTATAGCGGTGGCGTTGGCTTGCGGTCCGAAGTTGCTCTTCGCCGATGAACCCACTACTGCTCTTGATGTAACTGTACAGGCTCAGATTCTTGACCTCATGGCCATTGCCCAACGCGAACGATTCATGGCCATGATTCTCATCACCCACGATCTGGGTGTTGTCGCGGGCCGTACCGACGAAATCGTAGTCATGTACGCGGGCCGGATCGTAGAGCGGGCAAAAACCGAAACCCTCTTCTCGCACATGAAGATGCCTTATACCGAAGCGCTATTGCAATCAATCCCCCGTGTCGATCAGGCGAGCCATGTGCGCCTCGCTACTATTCCTGGTCGCCCACCCGACTTAATCAACCCGCCCGCGGGTTGCAAATTTGCCCCCCGTTGCAACTACGCCCAAGACCGTTGCTTGCAAGAAGAGCCGCCACTGCGAGAGGCCAGTCCGGGTCATGAATACCGGTGCTGGTTTCCGGTTGACACTCCGGAAGGCGCCGACGCGCTGGCCCGTAATCGTGAGCGCGGAACCACCGCATCGGGTTTAATCTTCAACCCACCCACGCCCGCTCTCGCTAATAAGCAAAAGTCCTGATGGCCGGTACCGGATCGGCCCATCTGCGCCCCGAGGCCGACTCGCTTTTGCGGGTTGAAGATCTCGTGGTGACATTTTCGGCCGGGAAAAAACAACTGATTCAAGCAGTTAGTGGTATTAGTTTCGACATACTTGACGGCGAAACGGTCGGTTTGGTCGGCGAATCTGGATGTGGAAAATCAACTACCGGACGCGCGATTGTGCAACTTCCCCGCCCCGTCTCAGGGAAAGTCACCCTGGGCGACCAAGAATTAACCGCCTTGCGCGGCGAGGAACTCCGCAAGATTCGACCCAAAATACAAATGATTTTTCAGGATCCTATTTCATCGCTTAACCCTCGTCGCAAAATACGCGACATCGTCTCCGAAGGACTCGATATTTGGGAGATTGGCGATAAAGCCAGCCGCAATCAGCGCGTAGACGAAATTCTTAATGCCGTCGGCATTGACCCTGCTAACGGCGATCGCCGGCCGCACGAATTTTCGGGTGGTCAGTGCCAGCGAATTTCTATTGCTCGGGCGATGATCACCGAACCCAAACTTATAATCTGCGACGAGCCCGTTTCGGCCCTCGATGTTTCGGTGCAGGCGCAAATCATCAATCTTCTTCAAGACATGAAGCAGCGTTACGGTCTTACCTTAATTTTCATCGCTCACGACCTCGCAGTAGTAAAAAATGTTAGTGACCGAGTAGTTGTTATGTACCTCGGGAAAATATGCGAGGTAGGAAAACCCGACACAATCTATCGCCAGCCCGCTCATCCCTATAGTGCTGCGTTGATCGCCGCGATTCCGGTTCCTGATCCGAAGGTGAAAGTTTCTACCGAAAATATTTTAGGTGGTGAAGTTCCGTCGCCGGTCTCGCCTCCGAGCGGCTGCCGTTTCCGAACTCGTTGCCCACGGGCCACTGAACTATGCGCCGAAGAAGAACCACAAATGCGAGAGATCGCGACCGATCAATACGTGGCTTGCCACTTCCCGCTCTCGCCGGGAGAAGTAATTAATTTTGGCGCCAGCGTTTAGGACTAGACCGCTAGCGATCAGACGGGGTTTCCCCAGCGGTCGGAAAAAGTCACTTCGCTCGCCGGTAAACGCGAAGCGGGCTTGAAAGTTTCACCGGTGTAGTAAGCTACTGGCAGCAGTGCCGTCTGAGTTACATGGTCGGGAATATTCAATAACTCGGCTACTTCTTTTTCGTACATAAGATGCAAAGTGGTCCAGGCCGACCCTAAGCCTCGGGCGCGAGCGGCCAACATGAACGACCATGCCGCCGGAAGAATCGATCCGTAAGTGGATGCTTGGCCCACAACTCCCGCCAGTTCGACTCGGCCTTCTACGCAAGGAATCACATGTACGGGAACATTCTGGAGGTTTTCCGCCAGAAACCAAGCCGAGTCAGCAACGCGAGGGGCGGCTTGAGCACGCGGGTCGGCCGACTCGTAATCAGGGCCCGGCATTGTCGCGTAGATGAGCAAAGCTTCTTTGTAAAGTCGAGCCAACTCCGCTCGCAGTTCTTTATCAGTCACAACGATGAACGACCATCCTTGTCGGTTCGAACCCGTAGGGGCTTGCAGCGCCACTTCAATGCAATCAAGAACTAACTGTTGAGGCACTTCACGCGTGAGGTCGAGTCGCTTACGAACCGAACGAGTGGTGGTCAGGAGTTCGTCGGCATTGGCCAAATCGATAGCGGTCATATTCACTCCTGGTTAATAGTCTGGTTAATAGTTTGGTTAATAGTTTGGTTTTTTCTTTGATTTATTGCTTTTAGATCTGGTTTTGGATTTAGGTCCAGTCATATCTTCGGGTCGTATCCATTTATCAAAATCGGTTTTCGTAACATGTCCTAGTTGATGAGCCGACTCGCGCAAAGTCTGTTTATTTTTATGCGCGTGCTTAGCGATTTCGGCAGACTTGTCGTAACCGATATGAGGATTGAGCGCAGTAACCAGCATCAACGAATTCTGAAGATTTTCGGCAATCCGTTCTTCATTGGCCTCAATTCCCTCTACGGCAAACCGCCGGAAATTGGTACACGAATCGGCTAAAAGATCAATTGAATGTAAAAGATTAAAGATCATTACCGGCTTAAATACATTTAATTCGAAGTTACCTTGCGAACCCGCGATACCCACCGCGGCATCGTTGCCCATAACTTGAACGCAAACCATGGTCAGGGCTTCGCTTTGGGTGGGATTTACTTTGCCGGGCATAATCGACGATCCCGGTTCATTCTCGGGGAGAGACAACTCGCCTAAACCCGCACGCGGTCCCGAAGCCAGCCACCGCACATCGTTGGCGATTTTCATTAGTGACACCGCCAACGTGCGCAGTGCTCCGCTGGCAAATACCACCGCATCGTGTGCCGCTAGTGCCGCAAATTTATTGGGGGCGCTTACAAACGGGAACCCAGTGAGTTTGGCAATACGTTTTGCCACCGCATCGGCAAACTCGGGATGAGTATTTATTCCGGTTCCCACTGCAGCACCGCCGATAGCCAATTCGTATAAACCGGGAAGTGTTACTTCGAGACGCTTTAGATCGTCATCTAGTTGAGTCGCGTAACCAGAAAATTCTTGTCCCAAGGTTAGCGGTACGGCATCTTGCAAATGGGTGCGGCCAACCTTGACTATGTTCGCGAATTCACGAGCTTTCTTATCAAGCGCATCTCGCAACTCGCGCACCGCGGGAATCAGCGTATTAACCATCTCTTCGACCGCCGCGATATGCATGGCGGTAGGAAAAGTGTCGTTCGACGACTGCGACATATTGACCGAATCATTGGGATGGATTGGTTCTTTATCGCCCCTAGACCCGCCATTGATTTCGTTGGCCCGATTAGCAATCACTTCGTTTACATTCATGTTGGTCTGGGTCCCACTACCGGTCTGCCAAATAAACAGCGGGAACTCGTCTACGAACTTGCCCGCGAGAATCTCGTCGGCCGCCGATACGATCAACTTGGCCTGCGACGCGCTCATCTCGCCTAGATCGCGGTTAGTCAGTGCCGCGGCTTTCTTTAAAATCACCATGCCGCGAATAAGCGGTTCGGGCATGCGGTCGGTGCCAATAGAAAAATGATGGAGCGACCTCTGTGTTTGCGCGCCCCAGTAACGGTCAGCCGGAACCTCAATTGGACCCATGCTGTCAGTCTCGGTTCGGGTTGCTTTAGCCATCATTCCCCTTCAATTAGTAATCGCGACGCTACCGCGCACTCCGTGCCGCTTTGCGCACCTTCCGATCCATCGACCATCGCACATAAGGACCGAGCAGACCGCCGATGCGCAACAACAGAGCACCGCCGGCATCGGCGGTTACTAGCAGTCGATTGCGCTGAATTCCCTTGATCATCGCGTGGGCGACCTGATCGGCGGTGCGTACTCGAATTGTCCCCGAAATAAGAGCCGTAGCTTCAGGTTTGGTTAGCGACTCCGTCGCTAACCCCGGAGTGTCAGTATCGGGTGGAAAGACGCAACTGACTTTGATCGAATAGGGCCGCATTTCGCTACGCAAAGTTTCGGCTAAACCTCGCACCGCGAACTTAGTAGGTGAATAAGCCGAATAACCGTAGACCCCGACTACGCCCGCGTCCGAAGACACCAGCATCAAATGGCCATTTTCCCGCTCTATCATGCTTGGCAATACGGCGCGAATTGAATAAACAATCCCAAGATAATTGAGTTTCATCTGATCATCGAATGCGACCAGCGGCAATGTTTCGAAATGACCTGGCACCGCGGCTCCGGCGTTCGCGACCAGAACATCGACCGGACCCATTTTGTCGACTAAGAGATCGACCGCCGCGCTTAGAGCGGCCGCATCGGTTACATCGGCACTCTCGGTAGTTACTCGTTCGCTAAATTGTCCATCGCTCATCAGTTCCGTCGCAACTTGTGCGAGTCGCGCCGAGTCGCGCGCCACCAGCGATACTCGTGCCCCTTTCGCTAGGCACTGTCGCGCGAAAGCCAGACCAATCCCTTGTGAACCACCAGTGATGAGCACATGGGCATCGATCAGTTTTGTCATAAGTCAAACTGTATTACCACCACGCCTCACAACTAGTCGCGGCCGTCGGCTGGCCTGAGGTTTTTACTAACCGCGGCTGATTCTCCCCGCCACTACTGCAGCTTCTTCGGCCGCATTGAGTTGTTCCTCGATAATGCTAAGACCGCCGTCCCAAAACGCGGGGTCGCCTAAGTCGACGCCGACAATACGACCAAGATCTTCGGGACTCATCGACCCCCCACTGCGTAATAATTCGAGGTAAGCAGCCACAAAATCAACCCCCTGCTGTTCGTAAAGTCGATAGACCGAAAGGGCTAAGAGTTGACCGTAGGCGTAGGCGTACACATAACCGGGCGTACCGATGAAGTGGGGAATATACGACCACCACGACCGATAGCCCTCAGTTAGTTCTACGGAATCACCGAGCATGGCGCCCTGGGTGGCAACCCAAAGATCGCCAAATTGTTCGACCGAGACTTCACCCTGCTCGCGTCGGTGCGTGTGTACTGTATCTTCAAAACGATTCATCGCGACTTGGCGGAACACCGTCGCGATTTGGCCTTCGAGACTTTCGGCGAGCAATGCCAACCGTGGCGCGGGATCGGAGGTTTTTGCTAGCAGTTGACCAAATGTGACTGTCTCGCCAAACACCGATGCCGTCTCGGCCAAAGTAAGCGGTGTGTTTTGGTGAAAGATTCCTTGCTCACGAGCTAAGTACGCGTGTAATCCGTGACCAAGCTCGTGAGCCAGAGTAAGCACATCGCGCCGTCGCGCCGTCCAGTTAAGTAGTAGATACGGGTGATGCGAAGGAACCGTGTACGCGCAGAACGCGCCCGGTCGTTTACCGGGTCGTTGCGGTGCGTCGATCCACTGTTCGTCAAAGAACCGACTCACTACATTAGAGAGTTCGGGCGAAAATGATTCGTAAGCACTCGTAACGATTTCGCGTGCCTCACTCCAAGCAAAAGTTTCCTCAGTATCCGAAACCAGCGCCATCCGGTCGTAGTCGGCAATGCGATCGAGGCCGAGCAGTTGGGCTTTAAGGGCATACCACCGCTGAGGAATGTCGTACCGCCCCACCACCGCTTCCACGAGAGCCGCCACTGAGGCATCGCTGGCTTCGTTGTCGAGGTTACGGCTGGCCAACCAGCTGTCGAAGTGGCGCAGACGATCATCGGTGCTTTTATCGGCGATCAGAGTATTGAAAATGAACGCGCGGGTGCGCAAGCCGGGTTCAAGGGCGCAGGTAACTGCTGCTGCCGACTCTTGGCGTACCGATCGGTCGGGTGATTGCAAACGCGAAAGACCTTCTTCGAGGCTCACCGTATCGCCCGCCAGATCAACTTCGATAGTTGAAGTTAGCTCACTAAATAAACGTGACCACGCGCTCGAACCAGTCACTGACTTGTCGGCCAAAATTCGCTCTTCGGGTTCTGACAGAAGATGCGATCGGTAACGACGAGCCGACTCTAGGTGGTGGCGACAAAAATCTAATTGATGATCGGCTAGCACCGCGGTTACATGTTCGTCGGCCGCCGCCGCCCATTCCAACTCCACGAATAACAGCGTGTTAGAAATTTCGGTCGATTTTTCTTCGGTGCGAGCAAGTTGCGCGCCAAATTCGGGATTAGTGGTGTCGACCGAAAACTTAAGACCAACGTACGAACCCGCCCGCCCGATAAGTTCACTGATAGCGGCGATGGTTTGCATTGCTTCGGCCAACTCCGTGGCGCTAAGTGCTCCTATGCGGCCGCGATATTTTTTGGCGAACTTATCGGCTCGGTTTGCGGCGTCAACGAGTAGCGCATCGATCGAGGCCGCTCCGGCTAAAAGGGATTCGAGATTCCACGCCACCGTCGATGCCTGAAGATCGTTAGAATCGCGACCTTGCTGATCGGTTACTATCGCCATGGTTATTAAGCCTAGGAGGTAGAGACCGACGCTCTAGCGTTTCAAGGAGCACGATGAACGATTGGCGGGGCGGAGCAGAGTAGCGTTTCTTGCTACCGCATTGGAGAGGTGTTCGGTGAAAAAAGTCTTGCTTTCAGTCGTCCTTAGTGCGGGTTTGTTGGCCGCAAGTGTGAGTTTGGCTGACGCCACCAGCGATTGGGGCGATGCCATTGCTATTCCGGACTTAGTTGCGCTCAACATCGGCGGCGAGGCGGAAGGGCGTTCGGTGTCGTGTTCGAGTGCCGGCAATTGTGCCGCCACCGGTTACTACTACTACGAAGATGGAAATAGTCAGGGTTTTGTGGTGAACCAAATCGACGGTGAGTGGGGTACGGCCATTCCTATTCCGGGCTTAGTTGAGCTCAACAGCGGCGGCTATGCGGGTGGGAGATCGGTGTCGTGTTCAAGTGACGGCAACTGTGCCGTCACCGGCTACTACACCGACGAAGACGGTCAGCAGGGTTTTGTGGTGAACCAAACCGGCGGCACGTGGGACGATGCCATTCCTATTCCGGGTTTAGGTACGCTCAATCTCGGCGGCAGTGCACAAGGACTTTCGGTGTCGTGTTCGAGTGCCGGCAACTGTGCCGTCACCGGTGTCTACCTCGACGGTGCCAGTTATCAGGGTTTTGTGGTGAACCAAACCGACGGCACGTGGGACGATGCCATTGCTATTCCGGGCTTAGTTGATCTCAACGACGGTGGCGAAGCGGCCGGGAATTCGGTGTCGTGTTCGAGTGACGGCAACTGTGCCGTCACCGGTTACTACTTCACCGGCACCGGACTTCAGGGTTTTGTGGTGAACCAAATCGACGGTGGTGAGTGGGACGGTGCCATTCCTATTCCGAACTTAATTGCGCTCAATACCGGTGGCCAGGCGCAAGGACTTTCGGTGTCGTGTTCAAGTGACGGCAACTGTTCCGTCACCGGCTACTACTACTACTACGACGGCGACTATCAGGGTTTTGTGGTGAACCAAACCGCCGGTGAGGAGTGGGACGATGCCATTGCTATTCCGGGTTTAATTGATCTCAATACCGGCGGCGAGGCGGTGGGGACTTCGGTGTCGTGTTCGAGTGCCGGCAACTGTGCCGTCACCGGTTACTACAACGACGCAGATGATAATTATCAGGGTTTTGTGGTGAACCAAATCGACGGCACGTGGGACGATGCCATTGCTATTCCGGGCTTAGTTGAGCTCAACAGCGGCTCGGCGCAAGGACTTTCGGTGTCGTGTTCGAGTGACGGCAACTGTGCCGTCACCGGTCACTACTACGACGACGGGCGGCAGGGTTTTGTGGTGAACCAAACCGCCGGTGAGGAGTGGGACGATGCCATTCCTATTCCGAACTTAATTGCGCTCAATACCGGTGACGAGGCGCAAGGGAATTCGGTGTCGTGTTCGAGTGACGGCAACTGTGCCGTCACCGGTTACTACTACGACGAAGATGAAAATAGTCAGGGTTTTGTGGTGAACCTTGATGTGTCACCGGTGCCCCCGACCACCACCACCACCACCACGACTGTGCCCCCGACCACGACCACGACCACGACCACGACTGTGCCCCCGGTAAATCCGGTGGTGCTGACCTTTACGGGCTAAACCCAACCAAGATCTTCCCCTTATTCTTCCCCTTATTTTGCGAGATACCCCCGTATAAGCCCGTATAACGCCGCACTAAAAATTTTAAGAAATGAAGAAAAGGTGCTTATTTCTCTTGTATACTAACGCTTGTATAAGAAGTGCTAACGGAGGTAGAGACCGGAGTTCTAACAGCTGAGAGCGAAGGGGGCAAATTCTCTGCGTGCACGATTACGAGACTCTGAGTAGCACGAGTGAGGACAACATAGAGCAAACGCAAACCCAGCTCATCGGTAGTAACTAATCGACTGGGCTCGACCACCACCACATGATCGAATTCAAGACCTTTGGCACCGCGGGCATCAAACACACCGACCGGAGCGTCCAGCACATCGACGGTTCCGGTCACTGCTCCCACATCGGCCAACGCGGCAACTAAATCTTGATGATTTGCACGCGGCGCCACCACGGCCACGGTTCCGCCGGTGGCGACGGCTTGACGGGCGGCGCTCGCGGTGGCGGTTACCAAATCGGCCGGTTCAACCGACTCGAAAGTTGGCCATAGTCCGGTCTCTCGCACCGCTTTAGTGGGCGCGATTCCGGGCGCGCCGGCGGCGAGCACACCGTGGGCCACTGCCATTATCTCCGCGGGAGTTCGATAATTGACCGTGAGCGTTACCAGTTCAACAGACCGGCGTTTGTCTAACACTTCACGTACTGAATCCCACGATGTCGCCGATCCGGCCGTACTGGCCTGCCCGAAGTCGCCCACAATTGTCATTGACCCCGACGGACAACGCCGCATCAACATGCGCCATTGCATCAGCGAAAGGTCTTGGGCTTCATCAACTACCACATGACCAAAAGTGCGGGGTTCATCGGAGCCGGCGTAACCGTTACCACCATCGCCCGCGTAACGCTGGGCCAATTCATCGGGAAGAAAATATCCCCCTACTCCCAGATCCGCCACGACCTGAGCCGCGTCGGGATCGGATGCTTGGCTCGCGGGATTCTTTTTTGATCGCGCCACCTCTAAGGGGCCGAGCAAGGAATCGGCTTCATCGATTAGGGCAAGATCTGCCTCACTCCACGCGACATTTCTAACATCGGCTTCGCGTTTCCGCATCAGCGATTTATACTCATCCGGCTCTAAAATTCCGCTCGCGGCCGAAGTGGTAAGACCGGAAAATGAAAACAAGTCGTGGAGGAGTTCGGCACCCGACAGCGGTGGCCACATCCTGAGCAACGCGGCTCGGATTTCAGGAATGGCACGGATGCGGCGACCAAGTTCACGATTTACATCGGGGTCGTCGGGGATCGTATCGACCCTCGCTTTTTGATACTGAGAAAGCAAGTGATCGGTAACGGTTCGCAATACCCGCACGCGTTTTTCGTTATGACGGCCACGGGCTACTCGTGCTTTTTCGACTACTCGTATAGAAAAATCGCGTCCTAAGCGCAACACGGTTCCGTCAAGTATGACGGCGATATCTTTAGGTAGTGCGTGCTCACGATCACGTAACGCGCGTCCGATAACTTTTACCATTCGCAAGTCGCCTTTTATACGGGCAACCTCCGGAGTATCGATTGCCCGTACTGAATACTGTGGCTTTAGGCTGGTTGCGGTAGAAAGCTGCACATCTTGTTCGCCCAGCGCCGGCAAAACTTGGTCGATATAACGCAAGAAAAGTGTATTGGGGCCGATAAGTAAAACACCGTCGTTAACTAAACGGTCGCGGTAAGTGTAAAGAAGGTAGGCCGCACGGTGTAACGCCACTGCGGTCTTGCCGGTTCCCGCTCCCCCAGCAACGATTAAGACTCCGGCAAGCGGTGCCCGAATAGCTTTATCTTGCTCCGACTGGATAGTCGCGACAATGTCGCCCATGCGTCCGGTGCGCTCGCGATTCAAAGCCGCCAGTAGCGCTCCCTCACCCATGACTTCGTAACCAGCATCATCGACAGCTTCTTGATCGAATACTTCGTCATCGATTCCGACCAGAACGCGACCGTCATTGGGCTTACTTAAAAAATGCCGCCGGCGTACAATATTCATCGGTTCTATTGCGGTCGCACGGTAGAACGCTTCCGCTACGGGAGCTCGCCAGTCGATAACTATGGGCGTGTGGTCGTCATCAGTAACCGAGATTCGCCCGACATAGTGAGTCTGAGTGTCTTCAAGATCAAGCCGACCAAAGCACAACGGCAGATCACCGACTTCAAGGGCTCCGAGTCGCCGGCGACTGGTTTCCTCTACTGCCTCGCGTTCGAGTCGGGCTTGATGCGTTCCTCCTCGGCCGACGGCGGCATACCCTTCCGCCAATCGTCGAGCGGCCGCCCGCATTGAATCAAGATACGAATAGGCGACATCGATGTAGGCCTGCTCGCTATCGAGATCTGGGTGGATATTGCTCATCTACGCTCCGAGAGTTAAAGAACGTTCCAATCTACAACTAAGAACGGCTCGCTCCAAATAGACGAGAAGCCATCAGGAACTAATGAAGTACGGGTTAGATCTGCTCAGGAGCGGTGAACTCAATCTGATTGCGGTCGAACAAAAGAACGCCCTCGCCCAGAACAAATTCGCTATCAACGAATTGAATCCAACGGCCACCGAGGTTAGGGACTTTCTCCGGCGGTCCGCCCAAACTGCGCTCAATTGAGCGCACTACTCCTCCGTGAGTAACGATCAATGTCGTATCAGCCGTACCCGCCAAACTCTCTAATACCGGCAATACCCGCGCTAGCAACTCCGCGTCGTTCTCAAATCCTGGCGGTCGCCGCCCGTCTTCGATCCAGCCGGGATAGTTCTCGGCGATTTCGTCGTGGGTTAGCCCCGTCCAGTCGCCCGCGTGTCTTTCTCGCAAACCCGCCTCGATGACAATCTCGGTATTCGTCGGCGCCAATAACTCCGCGGTGCGACGCGCCCGTTCTAAATCTGACGCAACTATGAGATCGAATGCCAATTGCGCCACGGCATCGCGAGCCGCCTCGGCTTGTCGTATTCCTAAATCGGAAAGGGGCGGATCGGCCTGGCCCTGCCATCGCCCGTTGGCGTTCCAGGTCGACTGACCGTGGCGAACGAGGAGCAAGCGCGGAGTTGATTGAGTTACTGACACGGACAATGACGGTAGTAGGTCAAGGCCGGCGAGGGCGATTAGTCCAGTCGCCCTCGTCAGTGCGGTACCAACCGCCCGCGGCGAGAGTACCGCCATCGGCATGAATAGTGGTACCGGTTACGAAACCCGAAAGATCGGACGCGAGAAATAAAACCGCGTTGGCGATATCGGCGGGAGTTCCGAAACGACCAATGGGAACCCACTGTTCGGCTAGGTGAGCATCTTCGGGTGCTACCCAATCGGAATAAGGAACCTGAGGTGTTTCGGTTACATCAGGGGCCACTGCGTTAACTCTTATCCCGTAGCGCGCGTATTCAAGGGCCAAGCTGCGAGTAAAACCAGTGATACCCGATTTAAATGCTGAATAAACCGCACGCGTAGGAATGCCGCGAAAAGCTTCAACCGTCGAAACATTAATAATGGTTCCGCGTCCGGCCGCCATCATCGTCGGGAGCACGGCGCGCGAGCAAGCAAAAACATGTTCGAGATTTATCCGGTAAAGGTTGTCCCAATCGTCTTCAGTTTGTTCATGAAACGGCTGACGAGGGCCGCCGTAATGTCCGACATTATTAACTAAGACATCGACCGTGGTGAATACATCAAGAGCAACTGCCATCGTGGCGGCAACTCCACTGGCGGTCGTCACATCAGCCTCCACGCACCAGAAATTGTCACCCGCCGAGGCTAAGTCGTCGGTCACCGTAGCGGCGCGTTCGGAATCTATCTCCACGCCCACCACTTGAGCGCCCGCGGCTAAAAAGCACTCGACTACGCCGCGCCCGATACCGGCGCCCGCACCCGTGACTATCGCCACTCGATTACTAAGGAGTCCATCGCCCACACGTCGATGCTAGAGGCGATAGCGTGTCGGTGTGCCCGATTCGCCGATCGTATCCGCCACTTTGGTCGTCAACGACGACGAGCGAGAATTGGCCGTAGCGGTCAAGGCCGGATCTTGGCTAATAGATTCTGACGATCTTGAGTCGGCCATCGGGTGGGATCTGCGCCCCGAAGGTCTTTGCCGCGGTGATGTATGCGTGCCCGTACGCGATCAAAGTTCGCTTATGGTCGGCGACGCGTTATCTCTAAATCAAGTAGCCAAAGCGCTGGGGCGGTCATTTGCGGCTGAAACTGATCCACCTATGGCGGTGCTCGGTAGTGCCGATACCGCAGCAAAACTGACGACGGCTAAAGCGCCCAACTTTTCTCTAGCCGACATTAACGGCAACCAAGTAAGCCTTGACGACTACGCCGGCCGTAAACGGTTGTTGCTGGCGTGGTCTTCTTGGTGAGGCTGTCGCTATGATCTGCCGGTCTGGCAGACACTTTTTGATGAGCTGAAAGATTCGGGGTTTATTATTCTGGCCATCGCGCTCGACGAAGATGTCGCCGCTATTCGCCAATGGGCACTCGATGAACCACAATCCCCTCTCACCTACCCCATACTTGTCGACCGCGATTTTATTTTTGCTGAAGCTTACGGAATCACTAATGTGCCCAGCACCGTCTGGATCGACGAGTCGGGTAATGTCGCGCGCCCGCCCGCCATTACTCCAGGTGATGACACTTTCAAAGACTTCACCAAAATAGATTCGTCGATCCATCACGAGGCGTTACGGGCGTGGGTACGCGACGGAGTGGCGCCGATGACGCTACGCGAGATTGAAGACCGCATCGTGCCGAACCGCGCCGATCTCCAACTCGCGCGCGCCGAGCGCCGGTTAGCTATGCATCTCTTGCGGGCCGGATACGACCAGTCGGCTCAGGCCCATCTCGCCACGGCTATGCAATTAGCGCCCGAAGACTGGACCATCCATCGAGGCTCGATGCCAGTACGGGGTGAAGATCCGTTTGGACAAGCATTTTTCGACTTCTACCAAGCCTGGGAAGAAGCGGGGCGACCGGGCTACGCGCCTTGATAATTACTATCATTTTTGCTGGGCCGGTCGTGAATTTGATCTCACCGAGCCTGACAAGGTCGGCCTAGGCGCGATAGCGTTAGCGAACTAGAAACCTGCCCTTCCGATCGACTAGGAGAACTTTCATGCGCGCTGCCGTCTTTACCGAGCTCAATAGTCCCCTTATCGTCGAGGAGGTTAAGGCTCATGATCCCGGCCCTCGTGATGTAGTCGTGCGTATTGCCGCCAGTGGTATTTGCCACTCCGACCTTTCGGTTATCAACGGCAAACTGCCAATGCCGCCACCGGGAATTTTGGGTCACGAAGGTGCGGGCGTGGTTGAATGGGTGGGCGAAGGAGTCACTCGCATGAGTGTGGGCGATCGCGTTATCGGATCGTTCATTCCGGTTTGTGGAGTTTGTTGGTACTGCAAAAACAACCAAACGAATCTCTGCGAACAAACATTTATGGTCTCGGTTCCTCACGCCGAGCGAGCCGACGGAACTCTCCTTCCCGCCATGACCGGGCTCGGAACTTTCGCCGAGCAAATGATCTGCCATGAAATGTCACTGGTAAAAGTTGAGACCGATCTTCCCGACGAACAACTGGCCTTAATTGGTTGCGGGGTCACCACTGGAGTGGGCGCCGCACTCAATACTGCCCGAGTAGAACCGGGTTCCACCGTCGTCGTCATTGGTTGCGGTGGCGTAGGCCAAGCGGTTATCCAAGGTGCTCGCATCGCGGGTGCGGCCCGCATCTTGGCTGTCGACCCAGTAGCGCTCAAACGCGAAACCGCCATGAAACTTGGCGCCACCGAAACCATCGACCCCGAAGCGGGCGATGTGGGTGGTCAAGTAATCATGGCCACTGGTGGACGCGGCGCCGATTATGTCTTTGAGGTAATCGGTAATGTCGATCTAATCCGTCAAGCGTTCGATTGCACTCGGCCAGGTGGTACCACGATTGCGGTGGGGGTACCTCAAGTTGGGACCGAGGTTTCAATTCCGAGTTTTCCGCTAGTGCTACAAGAGAAGAAACTGATTGGTTGCGTTTATGGTTCGGCCAAGGTGTTGCGTGATTTCCCTCGCCTCATCGGATTGGTCGAATCGGGCAAGCTCGACCTCGACGATATGGTCACCAAGACCATTACTCTTGATGAGATCAACGAAGGATTCCGCGCCATGCAAGACGGTGAAGTAATTCGCAGCGTAATCGTCAACTAGCACCAGAGAGAGAAATTGGTGCGCTAAATTACAATGGGCCGGCCGCCACAATCATGGCGGCGATAGCGGCGATAATTCCGTTGCGTATTAGCGCACTCGGACCAACGGGCTTATCGCTAGATAACGCGCCAAAACAATTGCAGCCTCCGGTTGTACCGTGCCGGATTGTTGTTACCAAAAGTAAAGAGAATCCCACTATCAAAATCAAGGCCGCGATTGCGGCCCCAAACGCGGTGGCGTTTATCAGGAGCAGTACTCCTACTGCGATTTCCAGCGGCGCTACCGCTACGGCGATTATCGGTACGAGTCGGGCCGGAACTCCGAGACTGGGTAATGCGGCGGAAAATTCTCGTCGCCCTTTAACCTTGGCTAGCCCGGCGGTTAAAAATACTGCGGCCAGGACTAACCGCAAAATGACGGTGAATACGCTCACCTCCAACAATATTTAATCCTCGTTTCGTGTGACACTAAGTTTTCACCCGAGGGATCGCAAAGCTGTTCACAAAAAAATCGGCCCGACAAGTTAATTAATAAGTGGTGGTGAGTCGGCCTATACGCCGGATTCTGTACCAACGCCGAGGCGTTAGCGGTGACCATCCCTCTCGACCGACAGTTGCCTGCCGGTTCTAGCAGCCTACCCAGGGGTGTCTACGGACGGGCCGCCCTCCCCTTGTCTGACCTTGCTCCCGATGGGGTTTACCAAGCCACTCGAGTCACCCCGAATGCTGGTGCGCTCTTACCGCACCTTTTCAACCTTGCCTGTGCAGCCCGCTCGCGAGCGGGAGGACTGTCATCGGCGGTTTATTTTCTGTGGCACTTTCCTGCGAGTTTCCCCGACTGGGTGTTACCCAGCACCTTGCCCTACGGAGTCCGGACGTTCCTCGGATCGGAAATCATAAAGACTTACCGACGCGCGGCCACCCAGCCAACTCACCACCACTTCTAGTTTGGCACGCCCGATACCTGAGCACCAACGGCATTAATGCGGCGATTCGAGAGAAAGTTCGTACTCAATCCAAGCCGACGAAGTTGCCTCCAGAGCGTGGTAAAGGCTTTGTGCAGTGGTGTTATTCGGAGCAGTGGTCCAAACCAGCGCGTCCGCACCGCGGCTACGAGCAATATCGGCAGCCGCGCTAATAATCGCGGCGCCAATACCAGTGCGACGCCGATCGGGATCAACATACAAGTCGTGCAAACAGACCACTTCGCGCGCGCCCACGGTGTCGAGCCGCCAGTGCAGACAGGCATAACCAACTAGCGGGCCGGCTTCATCACTCCGGGCGCCGAGCAAAACTCCTTCGGCCTCAGAAGTGATAAAGCGAAGAAAGAACTTAAAATTGTGAGCATCGTCAGATGGTGTTTCGTAAAACTCTTGATATTTAGCAATCAGTGGCAGCAGTTCGGCAAAATCTGACTCAGTAATACGACTAACCAATACGGGGCCAGAACTCATTTTCTAAACGGTAGTACGACGGTGAGCGCGAATCACCCGGTGCTGAGCCTGATTGCCCTCCCAAGCCCGAATTAGACCCATTTAGTGCGCATCCCGGCGGGTAAACAATTGGGCTCCTTGAGATGGAAATAAGGGCGGCCCAACCGCTACCTTTTTGTCATGCCTATTGCTACTGCTCTCGCTCAAGCCGAGACCGCGCTGCTAACCGAGCGACGGCCACTTACCCGCTCCGAGGCCAGCGCGGTAGCGGCAGTATCGCTTGATCAACTTCTCGATCTGGTCGCGTTGGCGCATCGAGTTCGCCTCGAATACTGCGGCGATTCGGTTGAGCTCGAAAGTTTGATCAACGCAAAGTCGGGTGCTTGTCCTGAAGACTGTTCGTTTTGTTCTCAATCTGCTCGGTTCTCAACTGATGCCGAGGTTTATCCGTTTCTCGATCTCGACGAAGTGATCGCTACCGCCCGCGCGACACGCGACGCGGGCGCCACCCAATTTTGCATTGTCGTAGCGGTGCGAGGTCCCGGAGAACGCCTGCTAAAAAAAGTTATTGACGCGGTCGATGCGGTACACCAAGAAACTGGACTAGAAGTAGCGTGTTCGCTGGGGCTACTCACCGAACCGCAAGCGCAGCGACTGGCCGCGGCGGGCGTACACCGCTATAACCACAATCTCGAAACTTGTCGAGAAATGTTTCCGTCGATCTGCACCACTCACTCTTACGACGACCGGGTTGCTACGGCCCAGTTGGCCCTAGACGCGGGAATGGAACTCTGCTGTGGTGGAATCCTCGGGCTCGGTGAAACTTTAGAACAACGCATCGATTTTGCTTTCGAACTCGCCGCCCTCAACCCCACCGAAGTACCGATCAATCTTCTCGATCCTCGGCCCGGGACTCCGCTCGAAGACCAGACCATCCTCTCGCCCCGCGAAG
Organism: Acidimicrobiia bacterium; assembly: GCA_038904515.1. Classification (GTDB taxonomy): domain Bacteria; phylum Actinomycetota; class Acidimicrobiia; order IMCC26256; family PALSA-555; genus SHUY01. Next base: position 34,473 of record JBCKKA010000009.1, read on the forward strand.
CGTTACAAGCCATCGCCTTGTTTCGCTTAATCCTGCCGTCGGCATGGCTGCGGTTAGCAGGCGGACGCGAACGGGTGTTAGGTGAGTTGCAAGGCATGGGTTTACTCGCCGGAGCCAACGCACTCATTATCGGCAATTACCTAACTACTACCGGCCGTCAAGCCGAAGCCGACATCGCTCTCCTCGAAGCTCTAGGCATGCCTAAAGCCGACGGTCCGGGCGAAGGCCGCTTCATCGTTGATGGCAACGGAGCGCAGGCTCGTCCCGCTAAACCTACGGGCAACGCGGCCGTGCCGGTTGAGTTAACTAGCCCGCGTCGTAGTTAACAGTTTCGTTAAAGCGCGTCACCACGGGGCCAAACGGTCCGAGAGTTATTTGTGTTATCGACGCCACATCCAGACGAAACCGCCACGCCAATTCGGGCGAACCGCGTAACGCCCACACCAACGCGGCTTTGATCGGCGAAGTATGACTCACTGCTATAACCACCCCACCCGGCGTGTCGGGGTCGGGTGAATCGGCGCGCCGAACTAGATCGGTAAGACACTCGTTCATTCTCACCTGCACTTGCGCCAAACTTTCGCCTCCCGGTGGAGAAAAGTTGGGGTCGGTGCGCCACTGGCGCCAAACCTCAGTCGTAATGTCGGCTACGGGGAGTTGGTCCCACTCGCCGTAATGCATTTCAACTAAACGGTCATCAGTTTCGGGGACCACGCCGAGAGCGGCTCCTAACGCCGCGGCCGTTTGTCGAGTGCGCTGCAGTGGACTGGTAACGATCGCGTTCACTGTGCGGCCTTCTAACTCGGCGGCAAGATAATCAGCCACTGCCACCACTTGGGCTTTACCCGTTTCGTCGAGGTCAGGGTCGGCCCTTCCCAACAACAACCCGCTCCGATTGGCTTCAGTGCGTCCGTGGCGTACCAAAATAATCACGAGTCCCTCAGTTCTAAACGCCCAGTGCGTATGAACTCTCGGCGCGGGAGCGCCTGCCATAGGTCGTAACGGCCGATCAGCCACCAGCACGCCACTATTCCGATCAACTCCTCGACCACCACCACCGTCGCGCTGGGGAACATCGGTTGCAACCCGAAGCCCGAGCCGGTTAGAGGCCACCAGAACAATGTCGACACGGTGAATGCTCCCGACAAAATTAACCCGCTGAATATCCCGATGGGTAGACACAACCATCGCCGCCGCAACAAGCGGGATTTGCCGATAGTGGTCACCATCACTACCAACAACACCACTACTGGAAATGCCAGAGTGGATCCGAACGCCCGATGACCAAAAAACATATTTACCACTTCGGGTTCGGTGAACTGTGCTTTCGCTCGGCTGCAACAGTCGGTCGGTTCGCAAAAAGTTATTGATACCGCCAAAAAAATGGGAATCTCCCAAAATACGCTGCAACCAATTTTAAGTTTGACCCTCGGAACTATCGAATCAACTGCACTCGAAATGGCAACGGTGGC
>JBCKKA010000010.1:0-35150 GCA_038904515.1 Acidimicrobiia bacterium
CCATGAGCGCCGCGCCGTACCCCGCCTGGGCGACGGCGACCACGCGTGCACCCTCGGCGCGTGCGATATCCTGGGAGCCGTCGGTGCTCCCGTTGTCGGCCACGACGACCTCACCGACAACGAGATCCACTTCCTAGGATTCAGTTGGGTGGGTGCCTTCGGTGAGCTCGCGTCCGAGCACGCCGTCGCCCGCGACATCGCGGGCGCGATGGGCGCGCTGGTCGTGCTGCATCGTGATGTGTGGGACGCGCTCGATGGGTTCGCGCCCGAGTACTTCGCGTTCCACGAGGACGCCGAGCTGAGCTGGCGCTGCTGGCAGACTGGGCTGCGGGTGCGCTACGTGCCGGACGCGATCGGGTTGCACCGCTACGAGTTCGACCGGGTCCAGAACAAGCTCTACCTCGCCGAGCGCAACCGGTTGCTGTTCGTGCTGACCTGCTGGGAGACTCGATCACTGCTCGTGCTCGCGCCGGCGTTCCTCGGCGCGGAGCTCGCGGTTACTGCCGCGTCGATCTCGGGTGGGTGGTTCCGGGCGAAGCTCGACGGTTGGCGCTGGCTCTACGCGAACCGTGCGTGGATCGCGCAGCGACGGAAGCTAGTCCAAGGACAGCGCGTGATCTCCGATCGGCGACTCGCGCACCTGATGGCGGACCATCTCGATGCTCGCAACTACCCTCTCCCTCCAATGCTCCAACCTTTCGACGACTTTCTCGCGTGGTACTGGCGCGTCGCCCGCAGATTCCTCGCACAGTGACCGAGACCATGGCGTCCGAACCGCCCTCCACGACCTCCCGCTCGGGTAAGACGAGAGCGTGGCTGCGACGCGCCTGGCCCTACCTCTTCATCGCGGTGCTCGCGATCGGATCGAGCGCGCTGCACGTCGCTCAGTCCACCAAGCTCTCTCCGATCGACGAGACCCAGAACCTCGACTACATGGTCCGGATCTATGACGACGGCTACGTCGTCAAGCTCGGTGACCGGATTGGTCAGAAGGCGAGGCGGATCGAGGCGTGTCGCGGCATCGACCTCGAGTTGTCGACCCCGAACCCGTCGTGCACGAGCCGTCACTTCGATTCTCGGGAGTTCCGCGACGACGGCTTCAACAACGCGGTGAACCATCCGCCCGGGTACCACCTCGTGACCGGAGCCTTTGCCAAAGCCACGACGCTGCTCGGGATCTCGAATAACGAGCTCGACCCGGCCCGCATCTTCGGAGGCTTCTGGCTCGCGGCCGGCCTGATGCTCGCGCTGTTCGCCGGCGAGCTGCTCAGGATCCCGAGGGTGCCACTGGTCGCCGCCGCGACGATATTCGCGATGGCCCCCGATGCCTTGAACTCAGCCGCGATCGTGAACCCCGACGCGGCCGGGATCTTCGCCGGCGGGTTGGTCCTCGTGGTGGCCCTGCTGTGGGAACGGGGTCGAATCTCGACGTGGTGGCTCGCCGTAGCGGGCGTGATCGCGGCCGCGTTCAAGCTCACGAACTTCATTGCGATCGGCATCGTCATCCTGTGGCTCCTGGTCCAGGCACTTCGCCAACATCGTGATCCGGAGCCCGATCGACCGAACGCGCGCCGATACGCGATCGCGTGCGGTGTGCTCCTGAGTGGCGCCGTCGCCTGTACAATCGTGTGGCTGGGTATAGCCTCGGTCCGGGCCACCATCGATCCGCTCGTTCTGCCCTCGAATCTGCAGTTCTATCAACCGCACTTCCCTGGCGCGCAGTTGTTGATGTCGTCGAACCTCTTCTCGCTGTTCCCGGCCGGCGCTCAGGCGTACCGCGTGCCGGTCCTGACGACGAACGTCATTATCGACCTCTCGCTCATCGCGGGCTGGCTCTCGGTCACTGCGATGGTGGCGCGATCACTCCGCTTCTCGCTGCGTGACCGACTCAGCACGTTGGGGACCGCGGCGCTGATCGTGCTGGTGCTCTCGGGTCCGGCGTTCATCATCTCGACCTGGGTGACCAACAAGGTCATATTCCTCCCGTCGCCGCGCTACGCACTGAGCGCGTTTCCGATCGTGATCGTGCTCGTCGCGTCGTTAGTCCGTGGTCGACCGTCGCGCATAGCGATCAGTGCGTTCGCGGTGCTGATGACAGGCGCGATCTTGGGCACACTGGTGTTCGGCTGATGGACTCGAGCGACGACGCCACCCGCGACGCGGCGTACGCGCATCGCCTGGCGGATCTCCAAGGCACGCGGTGGAAGCGGCTCTTCTCGGTGCAGCGACCGTACCGGTGGAACCTGCGGCGCCTGCACCTCGGTCGCACGCTCGATGTCGGGTGCGGTGTCGGGCGGAACCTCGAGAACCTGGGTAGCGACGTCGTCGGTGTCGATCACAACGCCGAGGCCGTAGCCACGTGTCGATCCCGTGGCTTCGTCGCGTACACCAGCGACGAGTTCGCCGACTCCGCAGACGGCATGCCCGGCAGCTTCTCGTCGCTCCTCTTTGCGCACGTCGTCGAGCACATGACACGCGCCGCCGCCGCCGAGCTCGTGCGTTCGTACCTGCCCTACCTAGGACGACCGGGGAAAGTGGTGCTGATCACACCGCAGGAGCGCGGGTACGCATCGGACGCGACGCACGTCGAGTTTATGGCCACCGACGCCCTCGCCGAGATCGCCGCCGCGTGCGGGCTCACGGTCGAGCGCAGCTTCTCGTTCCCGTTCCCTCGCCGCGCCGGCAAGCTCTTCACCTACAACGAGTTCGTCCAGGTCGCCACCACCACCGTCGACTTCACCACGCCGACGGCATAGGTGCCCTCCGGAACGCTGCTGCGCGCCGTTTCGAGTAAGCGTTGGGTGCGTTTGGCCATAAGAGGGGGGTCCGGAACCGAATTCCGAAGTGACCTATGAGCATAATAGGTAAAGGTTATGAGTACTCGAATGCTTATCGGACTAGCGGTTATCTGTGCGTTGGCGATTCTGGGCGCTACCGCAGTGCAGATTTTAATGGCCCAGTAACGATGCACGCGCGGGTAGAAGATTGAAATGACTGATCGGTTTGATGTGGCGGTGGTGGGTGGCGGCCCTGGTGGTTACGCGGCCGCGTTGTTTGCTGCCGGCGCGGGTAAGACGGTGGCCTTGGTGGAAGAGTCGGGTATCGGGGGGACATGTTTACACCGAGGATGTATTCCGGCCAAAGAATTACTACAGAGCGCCGAAGTTTTACGCACCGTGCGCGGCGCCGGCGCATTCGGAGTAGAAGTCGGCGATCCCACACTTAATCTTGCTACCAGTCAAGAGCGTAAGTCGGCGGTGGTCGCTCGCTTAACCAAAGGAGTATCGGGATTACTCGACGGACGATCGGTGCAAGTGATAGCGGGACGCGGAACTCTTAGTGCGGCTAATCCTCACCAGATCAACATAAGTGACGGAACCCAGATTGAAGGTGACGCGATAATTCTGGCCCCGGGGTCGCAGCCGGGTGAATTGCCTGGGGTAACAATTGACGGCGAACAGGTGTGGTCGTCGGATCATGTTCTGGAATTAACTGAAGTTCCGAGACGAGTAGTGATAATCGGCGCGGGGGCGATAGGAGTGGAGTTCGCGTCAATGCTTACTGACTTCGGTAGTTCGGTGACTTTGCTAGAAAGTGCCGACCGGATTATTCCTGCTACTGATGAAGACGTGTCGGCCGCGTTAGCAAGGGCGTTTAAGAAACGAAAAATTGCGATGCAGACAGGAGTCACGGTTACCAGCGCGGTACGCGCGGGAGAAATTGTCACGGTCAATTATCGCGACGACGCCGGCGAGCACCAAGTAGAAGCGGATCGAGTAGTAGTTAGCGTCGGTCGCACTCCCCGTACCGCCGAGATCGGTTTAGCGGCCGCGGGGGTAGCAGTAGATGCACGGGGTTACATTGTGGTCGACGAAGCGATGCGCACCTCAGCTTCGGGTATATACGCAGTGGGCGATGTGGTGGCAACGCCCCAACTGGCGCACGTAGCTTTTGCCGAAGCGATGGTAGCGGTTGAAGTAATTACTGGCGTCGATATTCATCCCGTGGTTTACGACCGAGTGCCGTGGGGTATCTATTGTCATCCCGAAGTTGCTTTTGCTGGTCTCAGCGAAGCCGACGCGCGCGCTCGGGGTGGCGATGTCGTGGTGCAATCGCAGCGCTTCATTGGTAATGCCCGCGCGCAAATCCTTGGTGAAGCCGACGGGTTAGTAAAAGTGGTGGCTGAACGCGGCGGAGCGGTACTGGGGGTGCACATGGTGGGGCCGTGGGCCACCGAACTTATAGCCGAAGGGTATCTAGCGGTTAACTTCGAGGCCTCACTCGATGATCTTTCGTCACTTATTCATGCTCATCCCACGCTGAGCGAAGTGTTTGGCGAAACTCTTTTGGCCCTTACCGGTCGCGCCCTACACGCGTGACCTCATTTATGAACTCACTGGATAATTCGCACCGTTCATTACGAGTGCGCCAACTAGGGCGAGTGGCACCACTAGATCTTGATGCCGTAGTGAGTGGGTTAGTTCCCGCACCGGGAGTTGACTATTTACTGTTGGTAACTACCGACGATCCAGCAGGCGCCGCGCGGTTAGTGACAACGCTCACTCACGACGACGCAACCGTGTGGGTGTATGCGGAGGAAAGTCATCACTTCGACTTCGCCGATGCAAGGTGCCAGTTCGTCGCGACAATGACGGGCGCGACCGATTACGCCGAAATTGATATTCAGAGCGCGAGTCGGCATCGCGACATTGCCGTAGCAACGACGGAACCGAAGCCAAAGTGGATGCGGGCTAAAGCCCATTTAGGCGAGGGCTATCGCAGCACTCGCAACCTGATGAAATCGCTCAAGTTGAACACCGTTTGCGAGGAAGCGGGTTGCCCCAATATTTTCGAGTGTTGGGCTGACCGTACCGCGACTTTCATGATTCTCGGCGATCGATGCACGCGCGCCTGCGGATTTTGTTTAGTCGATACCCGTAAACCGCAACCACCCGATCGCGATGAACCACAACGGGTGGCTAGCGCGGCCGCAACGCTCGGCTTAGAGCATGTAGTGATTACTTGCGTGGCGCGTGACGATCTTGCCGATGGCGGCGCGTCGGCATTTGCCGCCACTATTTTGGCCGTGCGTCAACAGTCGCCGAGTATGTCAGTCGAGGTTTTGATTTCTGATTGCCAGGGCAATCCTGATTCACTGGCAACAATTTTTTCCGCTCGTCCTGATGTGCTTAATCACAATCTCGAAACTGTGCTGCGACGGCAACGCTCAGCTCGACCGTCGGCGAGTTACGCGCGTTCGCTAGCGGTGCTGGCTCGGGCTAAAGCAGCCGGCTTGCGTACTAAGTCGGGAGTTATTACGGGGCTAGGCGAAACCATGCTCGAGATGAAAGGAGCCGTAGCCGACTTGCGCGCAGTTGGCGTCGACATTTTAACAATCGGTCAGTACTTGCAGCCATCAGCCGGACATCTACCGGTCGCTCGTTGGTGGACGCCCGCCGAGTTTGCTGAGATCGGTGCTTACGCCACCAGTTTGGGTTTTATGCACGTGGAGTCGGGCCCATTAGTGCGTTCGAGTTATCACGCCAAACGCGCCCTCGCGCGCGACGAGGTGAGCGCCGCCTTGTGATGGAGTTAGATTTTTCCACCGTGCTGTTGCAATGGGCGGCCGGTGGCTTACTCGGACTATGGATCACCGACCGGCATCGCATTCTCGGTGTGGGTTACGGATGGTTACTGCGGGGAGTATTTTCGGTTTTGCTCATCGGTGGAGTATTCGCGGGAATAAATGAGACGGGTGTTGCGGCCACGGTGCGCACGGCCGCCGGCGGGTTGGCCGCATTATTGGCGTTGTTAGCGGTAGCAGTTTCAGTGCGGTTTAGAAAAACTCCACTGCGGATTTCACCCGCCTTCGATTTATTGGCCGCCGCGATTGCATTCGTGGCGGTATTTGCAGCCGCCGGCGTAATCGGTGGACCGATAGCGTTAACTATTGCCCGTCTTGGCGTGGGCGCAATCTTTTTAGGCTTCATTAGTGACGCCATGCTTTTAGGACATTGGTATTTGGTTCAGCCCGGTTTGTCGCGAGCGCCATTACGCGAGATGGTTAGGCTTTCTATGATCGCGTGGCCGTTTGAAGTGGTCGTGTTCTTAATCCCGACTGGGATGATCTCGTTACTAAATGGTTCTATCGACGACGGCTACGGAGGAATTTTAGGGCTCACTTGGGCAGTTTGTGCTCTCACCACTATTGGTCTACTGGGGGTCGCCAGGGCCGCGCTCAAGGAGCCCTATTACTCGGCGGTGATGGCGGCAACCGGATTGCTTTACCTCGCCATTCTCACCGCTTTTGGAACCGATGTATTGGCCCGAGCGCTACTAGCAGCCTGATTATTTACCGTAACTCAAAATCGACCAATGCCTGCGCTAGCGTTCTAAGACGATGTCAGTAGCAAGAAAACTAATTGAAAAACGCGAACTAATCTCAATTTTTACTCTGCGCGAGTTGCGTACGAAATATAAGCGTTCGGTTTTAGGTTGGACTTGGTCGTTGATCAATCCGCTCGCAACCGCACTTCTTTATACATTAGTTTTCAGCTTGATTTTAAAGGTTGAAGCGCCTGTTGGTAATCCCAGTGATCTTAAAAACTACACGGTTTACTTGTTGTGTGCACTTTTACCATTTCAATTTTTTAATAGTACTTTGACTACTAGCGTTGATGTATTGGTAAGCAACGGCAACCTCATAAAAAAAGCGGCTTTTCCTCGATCAATCTTTGTTCTTTCGGTAGTAATGGCGATGACCCTTACTCTGGTAATTGAACTTGGCGTCTTAGCGATCATTCTGCTAGTCATGGGCAACTTTGTTCTTCCGTGGCTTCCCTTGGTATTGGTTTTGGTTTTTATAGAGTCGATATTTGTTTTAGGTATAGCATTGATGGCTTCGGTTTGGAATGTTTACTTTCGCGACCTCAAATATCTGATAACTATTGCCTTGCAATTCATGTTTTATTTAACTCCAGTTCTTTATCCGATCACTTTGGTGCCAAAACATTCAGAGATATTTGGTACCGACTTGCCAGTAAGGGCGTTATACCGACTAAATCCGCTGGTGGGTATGGTTGAGTCGTACCGAGCAGTCTTGTACGATCTGCGGTTCCCGTCGGTAGGGACAATGCTCTACACAATCGGATGGAGTGTCGCACTTTTGGTAGTCGGTTTCTGGGTATTTGGTCGCAACGAGCGTCGATTGGCCGAAGAAGTATGAGTATCGCTATTAGTGTTGATGATGTATCGAAGAGCTATCGCAAGTACGACGAGCGCAATCAGTCGCTTAAGGCCGCGGTGCTTAGAGGACGAAGAGCTCGTTATACAGAGTTCGCCGCCTTAAGCGAAGTATCGCTGGAGATTCCCGCCGGAAGCATCTTTGGGCTCATCGGGGACAATGGATCGGGCAAGAGCACTCTCTTGAAATGCATAGCGGGTATTTTGACTCCCGAGAAAGGCCGCATCACCGTTGCCGGCTCAATGGCCGCGTTGCTCGAATTGGGCGCCGGATTTCACCCTGAGCTGTCGGGCCGAGAGAATGTTTTCTTGAACGCCGCCATTCTCGGCATGACTCGCCAAGAGACCAAACTTCGGTTTGATGAAATTGTTCATTTTTCCGGGTTGGAGGAGTTCATCGATGCTCCGGTGCGCACCTATTCGTCGGGCATGTACGTGCGGCTGGGATTTGCGGTTGCGGTGCATACCGATCCCGACATCTTACTTCTCGACGAAATTCTAGCGGTCGGCGACGAGGATTTTCAGCGTAAATGCATGGAGAAAATATCCGATGTGCACGGATCGGGCAAGACCATTGTCATTGTTTCGCACGCGATCTCGACGGTCGCTCGTCTGTGTGAAAACGCGGTTTTGCTTGAGCACGGATGCGTCTCGAACCGTGGGCCCGCTCAAGATGTAGTCGATTTTTATCTCAGCGAGGCCCATGAAGTGGTCGCCGATGAGGATAATTTGGGTACTCGCTGGGGTTCCGGTGAAGCGCGGATTGAGGCGGTAACAATTTGTGGTGATAGCACAACTCCCGTTAATTCGATTCGCTCCGGTGCACCGATTACTTTTAGATTTGCTTGCTCAAGTTCAACTCGCGTCGACCACCCGGTAATCGGAATAACGATTTCTTCTATTGACGGTGTACAAATTGGTGGAGTAAACCTCAACGCAACGGGGCCAATTCTTAAATATCTCAACGGCACCGCCTCAGTTGAGTTAGTTATCGGCGATCTACCACTGGTCCCCGGTGCGTATTTGTTAACCGCCACGCTGGTTGACCAGCACTTGGCTCGAACTTACGATTTTCGCGATAAATTTCTTCGTTTTGATGTAATTCCTGATTCCACTGGGGGTGATCGATCGTTTGAGACCGGCCCTCTTTCCCTTGGTGGTAACTGGCGGTTGGTTGACTGATGACTAGACAATGCATAGTGGTCGTTACGCCTGACGTGATAGGAGAAAAGATGGCCGGTCCGGCTATTCGCGCGTGGAAAATCGCCGAGGCGCTAGCGGTCGAGCACGAGGTACGGCTGCTCTCGACCGTTGAGTGCACTCGCTCTAGTGATTTTTTCGTCACCAAGTTTGTAACTGCGAAGCAGTTTGCCCAAGAAATGAGTTGGGCTGACATCGTGATTCATCAGGGTGATGTCACAGCAACCCAACCATCACTAATCAAGTCGAACGCTATCAAGGTGGCTGATCTTTATGATCCACTTCATCTTGAGGTGATTGAACAAAATCGCGGGTGTGATCTAACCGAGCAGACCTTAATCTGGTCGTCGACGCTTGGGAGTGTCATCTTGCAACTTGCTACTAGCGACTTCTTTCTTTGCGCTAGTGAGAAACAACGCGATTTTTGGCTCGGCAATCTTGCTGCTCGAGGTCGAGTGAATCCAATATTACCCGGTGAAGAAGGTGGCGTCGATCGACTACTGGCCATCGTCCCGTTTGGACTCGATCCCAATCCTCCGCAGAAACAACGGAAAGTTTTGCGGGGCGTGCAGCCAGGAATTGATGAAGGTGATTACATCTTGCTCTGGGGGGGCGGAATCTATAATTGGTTTGATCCCCTCACTCTTATTCGCGCGGTAGCGCGCGTGGCCCGCGAAATTCCGCAGACTCGTTTAGTCTTCATGGGCGCCACTCATCCAAACCCAAATGTTCCGGCCATGAAGATGGCGCAGGACGCGCGCGATTTGTCAGCCGAGTTGGGCTTAACCGACCGTCATGTCTTCTTTCTCGAAGGTTGGGTTCCCTTTGACGAACGGGGGGACTATCTTCTCGAGGCCGACGTAGCAGTTAGTACCCACTTGGCTCATTTGGAGGCGGCCTACTCTTTTCGCACTCGACTGCTCGATTGTTTCTGGGCCGCGTTACCGGTAATCGCGACCGAGGGTGACTCCCTTAGTACTTTGATCACCCAAGAAGGGGCCGGCTGTTCAGTGCCCGCGGGTGATGTCGATTTACTCGTTGCGGCAATTCTGAAGTATGGGAAAGACCTCGACGCTCGTCAGCGCGCGGCCGATGCCAGCGGGCGCTTGGCGGCTCGGTTCAGTTGGTCAGTTGTTCTTGAGCCCCTAGTTCGTTTTTGCCAAGACCCCGAACCGGCCGGCGACTTAGAATTTGGGCTTACACAAGCGAGGATTAGATCACTGAGTCGCATTAGATCAATCTCGGGCCACGGTATTTTCCCACTAGGCATTCGCAGCAAGAATTTTTTCGGTTTAGCAAAACGACGCGACTGGGCAAAAATTAAGGAACGCATACGACTGCATTTAAGCCCACGTTACCTAGTGATTTCTCGTCGTCGTCGAAAAGCAGAACGGGGTTGGTAGCTGAATGAAGTTTTGTCAACTCATTTTTATTTTTCTAAACTAATTTTCGCTGATCCGGTAGTCGCCCGCAGGCGCGCGGCGATTACGCTAATTCGGGGCCAACGGCGACGTAGGGGCCGGGCAAAAATATCTCGACGCACATAACCACCAGTAGCGATTAACGAGCGTAGGGTCGATCTCATTCGGTGATTGCGATAGCGGCCGTTCACGATTAAGCGATTGCGTTCGGTGAGCCGCAATGCTAATAGGGAATCTTCTCCCGTAGAACTGGCGTGATCGTGTTCAACTGTCGAATTAGGAATATAGCGGTATCGCCACCCTAAATTTTTGCCGCGTTCGGCAAGATCTATATCTTCATAGTAAAGAAATAGCTTCGCGTCGAATCCACCAGTGGCTCGCAGATAATCGCTTCGGAGCAGAACTGCCGCGCCGCACCAAGTTTCGACTAAGTCGCTGACGGTAAATTGGTCGGGAGTGTCGGGTTGTAGCCAGCCGCGGTCGGCGGAAAAACCTTCACTGGTCCAATAGTTGCCGGTGTTATTAAGCAACCGGGCGCGGGTTGGACCAATCGGAACTTCAACGGTCCGTTCGGCTCGGGCGCGATCACTAGTTACGACTTCGCTTCCCGCGTGAAATACAGCGGGTCCGCCGTCAAGCACCGATAGTAAAACGCTTTTAGTGTCGGGGTTAACTGGCACCCATAGGCAACCCGAGCCGTGCAGCCGACGGGCGCGCGGCGCTTTGGGAGTAGGGGGTTCGGGCGCACCGAAAGTGTCGCCGTACTGCATGCGCGCGCTAGCGTCTTGACCGTCGACAATAACTCCGGCCACGGTGATGGCGCGTTCGGTAGTAATAGTTATTTTTACAAATTCACCCGCGAGAGCAATGCGGGGACAAGCCGCGCCCAGCGTAGGGTCGGCGCGTAGCGCAGTTTGTAGCGGCTCGAGCCAACCGGAGTGCACTCGGGCGTCACTATTTATCAACGCCACGAACTCAATACCGGTTAGATCCGCTAAGGCCAAGTTGTTGGCTCCACCGAAACCGAGGTTGGTTTCACTGCGGATTATCCGGACGGCCGGCAATTCATTGGCAATTTGTTCGATCAAACCGTCGGTAGACGCGTTGTCGATCAGAACGATTTCGAGTTGGCGGTCAGGGTCATTGGCTAGCAGTGCGTCTAAACAAGCGCGAGTTTGGTCACCGCCGTTGTAATTAACCACCACTACTCGGGTGGTAAGCGAATTCATAATTGAGTGGCCTTTAGTTCGCTTACTAATCGAGCCAGTGGTTCACGAAAATCGGGAAGGAGTTCTATTCCGGCCGCCACCAGCGCGGCGTTTTCAAGTACTGAGTTAATGGGGCGAGGGGCGGGTCGAACCGGAAGGAGGTCAGAAGTTTTTATTGGCGCCACTCGGTCGGGATCAAGTCCGGCTGCTCGCAAAACCTCTTGGGCAAACTCAAACCAACTCACTGCGCCTTGGTTAGTGGCGTGAAATATTCCGGACCGCCGATCTACCACTAACCGTCGCACTAACGGAGCAAGATCGGCACTAAAAGTGGGGTTGCCGCGTTGGTCGTCTACAAAAGTTAAGTGGTCGCGCTCTTTAGCGAGGCGCAAGATGGTCTTAACCACATTATTCCCGTTACGACCACAAACCCACGAGATGCGCAAAGTTAAGGCTTCGGGGCCCGCGGCTAATTCGCCCGCTAATTTTGACGCGCCGTAAACTGATTGCGGATTAGGTCTATCGGTTTCGATGTAGGCCGTGGATTTAGTGCCATCAAAGACGTAGTCAGTAGAAAAATAAGTTAAATGGGCACCAATTAAGCGAGCGGCCTCGGCCAGGTTGGCAGTGGCGGCGGCGTTCACTCGTTGCGCTTTATCGGCGTCGGCTTCGCAGTCGTCAACGGCAGTCCAAGCCGCGGCGTGAACTATCGCATCGGGTCGGTTGGCGGTAACGATTTCATCAACGGCGGTGAAGTCGGTGATGTCGAGTGTTTTGTGATCACAGGCCACGACATCGTCGGCAGCAAACGCGGCTACTAAGTCGCGCCCCACTTGGCCTCCGACCCCAGTGATAAGAATTTTCATTACTTGCTTCGCTGAAGGAGCGGCTCCCACCACCAGCGATTGCTGCGGTACCAATCGATGGTCGCGACGAGCGCTTCATGAAATTCGCGTTGCGTACTCCAGCCCAAAGCTTGTACTTTGCTGGTGTCAATGGAGTAACGCCGGTCGTGGCCAAGGCGGTCTTCTACGTATTCGATCATCGATTCGTCGTGGCCGAGAATTTCTAATACTGCGTCGGTGAGATCTCGGTTGGTTACTTCGTTGCCGGCACCGAGGTTGTAGATCTCACCAATCTGACCTTTGCGTAAGACGAGATCAACGCCCGCGCAGTTGTCTTCGACAAAACACCAGTCGCGGATGTTGAGGCCATCGCCATAAAGTGGGACTTTTTTACCATCAAGCAAGTTGGTTACAAATAGTGGAATAATTTTTTCGGGAAATTGATACGGACCAAAATTGTTGGATGATCGGGTGACTATTACCGGCAGGTCATAAGTCTCGTGGTAGGCCAACGCGATTAGGTCGGACCCCGCTTTCGACGCCGAATAGGGCGAGCGCGGTTCGAGGCGGTCGGTTTCAGTGAACGATCCGGTTTCTATAGATCCGTAAACTTCGTCGGTCGAAATATGTACAAATCGTTGAACCCCCACCGTGCGAGCCACATCGCAGACCACATTGGTGCCGTCACAATTAGTGTGGACAAATTCGTCGGTCGAAATAATAGAACGATCGACATGGCTTTCGGCGGCGAAGTGAACCACTGCATCGTGTTCGGGCATAGCTTCATTGACATCGGCCCGTTTGGTGATGTCGCCTTCGACGAAGGTAAAGCGAGAATTTTCGCTCAAGTCGCGTAAACTCTCTCGGTTTCCGGCGTAGGTTAAGGCATCGAAAACGGTTACCGAGTCGTCGGTGGTGTTGAGAACATGACGGACATAGTTAGAGCCAATAAAACCGGCCGCGCCGGTGACGAAGATACGCACGGCTAGGTGCGTAAAGCGAAGTGAGGTTGCCACATCGCTTCTATGTCGGCTCGGTGGGGATTGGACTGATCGCGTTGCGAGAGAACGGGATCGGTAACTCCCCAGTCGGCTCCAATGGCGGGGTCGTCCCAAGCAACGCCCAGTTCGTCTTGCGCGTTGTAGTAACTATCGACCAAGTAAGTAATGGTCATGTCAGTTAATGCCGCGAACCCGTGCGCCACGCCCGGCGGAATGTAAACACCACGATGATCGTGGTCGCCGTCGGGTTTGGTTCCGAGATCAATCATTTGGGTAGCCCCGTCAGTGGGAGAACCGGCCCGTAAATCGTGCAGCACTACGCGCGCACTTCCAAACGGTACGTACCAGTAATCGGCCTGATGAAGGTGATAGTGGAGACCCACCACCGAACCGGCGCGGCGATCACCACGATTTCCTTGGATCATCTCGCGTCCATTAGGGAACCATTGCCGGCGGTAAGTTTCGATGAATATGCCGCGCTCGTCACCATGGATGTCGGGTTCGACAATGACTACATCATTAATAGTGGTTGAAGGAATAAGGGAAGCCATATAAGTTTTAACTCAATTCAACAAGGGAATGATCACCCAACATTAGGCGATAGCCAGACTCAGTTTTGTGAGATCGGGTTATCTCAACATGGCGCCCAATGAGCGAGTCGGTGATGCCGGTCGCTCCGGTAATCAAGGTTTGTTCCAGAACTACCGAATTATCAACCTCGGAGTCGGTGACAGTGCAATCATTAGCAATAGAGGTGAACGGACCGATAGTGCTATTAGTCACCACGGTATTTTCGCCGATTACGGTTGGCCCGGAAATATGTGAGCCCTTTATCACTGCGCCGGCGGCGATTACCACCTCGCCCACGATGGTCGATTTTTTGTCGACCTCGCCTGCGTTGGCGCCAGAAATAGTTTTTAATACTTGTCGGTTGCACTCCAGTAGCGGGTCTTTCTTGCCGGTGTCGATCCACCAGCCGCTTAGAACCTCGTGACGTACCACAAGTTTGCTATCGATTAGCCATTGAATGGCATCAGTAATTTCGAGTTCGCCCCGAGGTGAAGGAGCAATTGCCCGCACTGCTTCGTGAATTGTTTGGTCGAATAAGTAAACACCGACTAGGGCCAGATCGGAAGGAGGATCGAGAGGTTTTTCGACCAAGCGTACGACTTCACCGCTTTCGGTAACTTCCGCGACACCGAACTGGCTGGGATTATCAACATGGGTAAGTAAGATTTGCGCGGTGGGTGGTGATGTGTCGTTTTGTCGGGCTGCTTCGAATCGTTCAACGAATTCACCTAGCCCCTGTTCGAGCATGTTGTCGCCTAAGTACATAATGAAATCATCGGTATCGAGAAAATCAGCAGCGATAAGTACGCAGTGGGCGAGACCTAACGGTTCATCTTGGAGTAGATAAGTTATGCTCACTCCCCAGCGGGAACCGTCGCCTACCGCATTGCGTATTTCGTCGCCGGTTTCACCGATAACGATTCCAATTTCGTTGATGCCGATAGCCGCCATAGCTTCGATGCCGTAAAAAAGAATTGGTTTATTGGCGATCGGAACTAATTGTTTAGCATTAGTGTGGGTTATCGGCCGCAGGCGCGTGCCTGCACCACCCGAAAGAATGAGACCTTTCATACGGATACTGTACCTGTTTGAATAAATTGATTTTTGATCTAATCGCAGCACCGCTGGCGGCTAGATTTGCGCGATCCTAGAGGGTGGGGAAACAGAGGGTGATGAAACTTCGGAGTTTCATTTTGTGCCCCTTATTTTACGCAATCGTATTTTGATCGGGTTGGGAATAATTTTGCTTAGCACCGAGCGAAAATAATTTGTCGCTGGACTAAGTATTAATGCTCGAGCTCGGAAATCGTCGGCCACCTCGACATCGCAAACCCCGCCAACCACTAGCTGATCAAGTTTCTTGAGGGCCCGTTGCGATCCGCGCTTGTCGGTGGTCGCCAGCGCCAGCGCCAGATGGCCTAAAGCCTGTATCTGAAATAGTACCGGTGCAGGTATGGGCTGCCCGCGGTGAGTTACATCGTACCGCGAAATGGTGTTTAGAGAAGCCCGAAAATATTCCGCGGCCAGAGCGAACTGGTCTTTAACGAAAAAAATGAAACCGATCAAGTAACAGATTTGAGTCAACACTGCCGGTGGCGTTTTGAGTCGTTTCATTAATACGGGATCATCAATATCGACTTGGTAACGAGATAAGAGGGCGGCGCGCAGACGAGGTACGAAACTGTTGGCGGCATCAATCTCTCCACCGAATACTTTGGATTGGATGAGTCGGGCCCACATTCCGACCGCCAACGCTGATCCTTCGGGCGCGAGGCCGCCGCGGTATTCAAGGTATTCGTCTACTTTCACTGCGTGGTAACCAGAACTCAGTCGTGACTTTGCTAGGCCAGTTAAATTCAGTGCGGCGAGGGCAACCAAAGTATTAGTGGAACTGTCAATCTCTATATTGACGAACCCCGCGTCTTCTAGCATTATTTTGAGATAGTTGGTCGTTGTGAGAAATTGATGGTCGCCTATCGCTAGGGCCATTAGCACTTCCGCATTTTTTCGATCAGGGCTAACTACGTCGGCGTTAGGAGTAGTGACTATAAAAATTCCGTCGTCGGCTAACAACTGTTGAGCGGTGCGTAACAAACCGCGGGGATCAGAAACATGCTCTAAAACTTCGGACATCATAATCACATCAAATTTTCCTTCCGTTCCGAGACTGGCGTCAAGGCGACCGTCACGAATGTCAACCTTTAACTCCCGAGCGCCCATCCGGCCTCCAACGCTGGGGTCGACGCCCACGCCGACCCAGCCCTTAGTAACTTGCGCGAGGTCGAGGCCAAATCCGTAACCACAACCCACATCAAGAAAGCGCGAACTCTTCTCACTTTCTACTAATGCGAAATAGGATGCGATCGCTTCAATGCCGGCAGTAGTTTCTATGTAGTCGGTCCAGTAGTCGAGATTTTCGGTGGGCGGATACGGATCACCAAGAAGAACGCAGCCGCACTTATTGCAGCGGGCGATGAGGGCGGTTGGGTTCCCGGGGGTTTTGGCCGTGGCGATGTGGTTTTGCTCACCGGTATATCCGCATACGACGCAGTCGCGCTTAATTAGGCCCGTGATCCAAATTAGAGACGCACTTTTCACGGCTTTTACTCTACTTACTCGTTCTGTTCGGTTTAAGCCACGAAATATTTTGCTTCGGGGTGAGGAACGATGATGGCTGAAGTGCTTTGCTCGGGGTCGAGTTGGAATTCTTCGCTCAGCGTCACCCCGATGCTTGATAGATCGAGCAATTCATCGAGTTTGGTTTGTTCTTCTAGATCGGGACAAGCAGGGTATCCCCAGGAATAGCGTGAGCCGCGATACTTCTGACGGAATAATCCCTGCAGGGTGGGTCCATCCTCAGCCGCGAAACCCCATTCTTCGCGAATCCGTCGGTGCCAGTATTCGGCTAATGCTTCGGTCATCTCAACCGAAAGCCCGTGCAGCAAAAGATATTCGGTGTATCGATCGGCGGCGAATAATTCGCGTTCGGCTTCAGTGGCGCGCGAACCTATGGTGACGACATGAAACGCGGCGTAGTCGGGCTCGCTGGTGCGAAAGAAATCGCTGATACACAGACGCTTCTCGGTTCGTTGACGAGGAAAGTTAAAACGCACGCGCTCGGTAGTGCGGTCGTCGTCGGTCCAGACGATGAGATTGTTGCCTTCAGAGTTGACGGGGAAATAACCCCATGCCACCGAGGGGGTTAGTAAATCCTCAGCCTGTGCCTTGGCGATTTCTTCTCGTAGTTGTGGCCGTAGGCGTTCTTTGAAGTCGCCGTCAGTTTCAGAAATGGTTTTGTCGGGGCGAAACTGCCATTGATTACGAAATAGCGCGGTTTCGTTTATATAGGTGGCGATGTCGTCAATGGCGATGCCTTTAGCCACTCGTGTACCTAGAAACGGCGGAGTGAAGATCGGCATATCGTGGGCAACATCGGAACGGCTGGTGTCGGCGATCAGGTCGTCGGGTTCGTTGGTTTTTATGCGAGCGGGGAGATCGCGTCCACCGAGAGCGCGACCGAAGTCGGGGTCGAGAGTGCCGTTGCGCTTGCCTTCCATCAATTCGTCCATAGTTCGCAAACCTTCGAAGGCGTCTTTACCGTAAAACACTCGGCCGTTGTAAATCTCGCGCAAGTCGCGCTCTACATAATTACGAGTGAGAGCGGCGCCGCCAAGAATGACGGGAAAACCGTCTAGTCCCAGTTCGTTCATCGCTTGCAGATTTTCTCGCATGATGATCGTGCTCTTTACCAGCAAACCGCTCATGCCTACTGCGTCGGCGTTCACTTCCTTGGCTTTATCGACAAAAGTCTGGAGGGGTGCTTTTATTCCGATGTTGTGCACTTCGTAACCGTTATTAGTAAGAATAATGTCGACAAGGTTTTTACCAATGTCATGGACATCGCCTTTTACCGTGCCAATAACGAATCGGCCCTTACCGCCGGCATCAGATTTTTCTAAGTGAGGCTCAAGGTAGGCGACGGCCAACTTCATGGTCTCGGCACTTTGAAGTACAAAAGGTAATTGCATTTCGCCGGTGGCAAATAGTTCTCCGACTACTTTCATTCCACCCAGTAGAACATCGTTGATAATTGCGAGCCCGGGTAACGAATCGAGTTGTTCGTCGAGGTCGGCCTCAATGCCGTCGCGCTCACCGTCGATAATGCGGTGTTTGAGTCGTTCAGCAACTGGCCACTCGGATCGATCCTCCTTTTCTATCGCGCTTAGATCGATATTTGAAAAAGCGTCCAAGAGTTGATGTAGCGGGTCGTAGTTGTCGCGCCGGCGGTCGTAAATGAGATCGAGGGCCATAGTGCGGATGTTTTCGTCAATTTTGTGCATCGGAATAATTCGGGCGGCGTGCACGATGGCGGCATCGAGGCCGGCTTCGGTGCATTCGTGTAGAAATACGCTGTTAAGTACATGCCGCAAAGCTGGTTTTAGGCCGAAACTCACATTCGATAAACCGAGCACGGTAGCCGCGCCCGGTAGTTCGGCTTTAATGCGGCGAATGGCTTCGATGGTTTCTACCGCGTCGCCCCGCAAGTCTTCTTGGCCCGAACTGAGCGGGAAAGTGAGGGTGTCGAAAATAAGATCGGTGGGCTCAATTCCGTATTTATTAACGGCAAGATCGTAAATGCGTTTGCATACCCGAAGTTTCCAGTCGGCGGTGCGAGCCTGACCTTCTTCGTCGATGGCCAGACAAATAACCGCGGCTCCGTATTCGCGAGCGAGAGTAAATACCCTATCGAGACGAGAGCCAGGATTTTCTCCGTCTTCAAGGTTGGCGGAGTTAAGAATTGCCTTACCTCCGCAGTGAGCTAAACCGGCTTCCATTACTTCAGGCTCGGTGGAGTCGAGCACGAGCGGCAGCGGAACTTGAGTAGCAAATCGGCTAACGATTTCGTTCATATCGATAACGCCGTCGCGTCCGACATAATCAACGCATACGTCGAGAACATGAGCACTTTCGCGTACTTGCTCCTTAGCCATTTGTACGCACATGTCCCAGTCGCTTTCGAGCATGGCGTCGCGAAACTTGCGGGAGCCGTTGGCGTTAGTGCGTTCTCCGATAAGCAGAACGGAGTTGTCTTGACGAAAGGGCACGCTGGTATAGACCGATGCCGCGCCGGGCTCAAATTCGGGACTACGAGGCGAAGCGATGCGCCCAGCACCCAAGCGCTCCACTACCGCCTGTAAATGCGCCGGAGTGGTTCCGCAGCATCCCCCCACAATGTTGATTCCAAATTCGCTGACATTGCGTTCGTGGGCCTCGGCTAATTGTTCGGGAGTGAGGTCGTAGTGAGTGTGGCCGTTAACGATTGACGGCAAGCCCGCGTTGGGTAGGCACGATAAATAGGTGCGAGCGTGTTGTCCGAGATAACGCAGGTGTTCGGTCATTTCGGCCGGACCAGTGGCGCAGTTGAGACCGATTACATCGGGGCGCATGGCTTCGAGAGTGGTGAGTGCGGCGCCGATTTCCGAACCAATGAGCATGCGACCAGTGGTTTCGATGGTGACTTGAACCATGATCGGAACACTCACACCGGTAGTAGCCATGGCTCGCCGCGCGGCGACTATGGCGGCTTTACCTTGCAACAAATCTTGCACCGTTTCTATAAGCACTACATCGACACCTCCTTCAAGCAGACCCTCCATTTGCGGTATGTAGGCGTCGCGCAATTCGGCAAATTCGATGTGTCCCAGCGACGGCAACTTGGTGCCAGGGCCAACCGAGCCGATTACCCACCGCGGTCGGTCGGCAGTGGAATGGTCGCGGGCGACTACTTTGGCCAACTGGGCGGCTTGGCGATTTAATTCACGAGTTACTTCGGGAATGTTGTACTCGGCTAGGACAATCGGGAACGCACCGAAGGTGGCGGTCTCGATAGCGTCGACGCCGGCGCGTAAGAACTCGTCGTGCATTGTGGTAATGAGGTCGGGGCGGGTGAAAACAAGATTTTCATTGCACCCTTCGAGTTCGGGGCCACCAAAGTCGGCATCGCTGAGTGGCTGGTCTTGAACCCAAGTGCCAAAGGCGCCGTCGAAAATCAAGACTCGCTCATTGAGGGCGTTGAGAAACGTTGACATTAGTTACAGGCTACCGGTGCAACCGAGGAACGTCAGTATTGATTAACTGCTCGATTTTGCCGATGCATGAGGGCTGGGTTAGGTCGAACGAGGCAGTATCGGCGCATCCCGTCCGGTACGAGTGGAGTCGCGGCCACTCTTTTCTTCGTGGTATTCCTCTTCAACATTTACCGACCAAATATCGTGCTGGGTGCCGTCAATAATATTTTCTACTGTCAGCATGGCGGTGTACATGGAGTGATCTTGGTTGTTGTATTTATGCATTCCGTTCCGGCCGACTGGATGCACATTAGGCACGAACTCGTCGAGCCAGGCTCGAATGGTCTCGACATTGGCTTTGTAGTCGATGTCGTAAACGGGGTACGCCTTAGGCATGCGCACTACGTACCCGGCTTCTACTTGGTTGGGGTCGGCGAGACCGAGAGTAGCGATTTCGCGTTTGGCTAATTCGATGAGGTCGGCATCGTCCATGACCCAGAGGTCGTCGCCGATCGAAACGAAGTATTCGAGACCCAAACAAGTACGGCCTTCTTTAACCAGATAGGGCGACCACGAACCAAAGTTTTGGATCCGTCCGACTCGGGCTTTGGGGGAGTGAATGTAAATCCAGTTGTCGGGGAACGCGAATTTTTGGGGCACCACGATGGCGACAGTGAGAAAGTCGCGGTGCTTTAAGTTGGCGGCCGCGGCGCGCACTTCCGGCGGCGCGGGGGGAGTGATTGCATTTAGTAATTCATTAATGGGCATAGTCGAAATGATGTGGTCACAAGACTGCTGGGTTGTGCCGTTAGCATCACGGACGCTTACGCTTACGGCGCGGTGGTCGTCGCGAGAAATACTTTCGATACGAGTTTCTAAAGAAACTGTGCTGCCTTGGTCGCGTACTAATTCGGTGCAGCGTTCCCACATCATGCCCGGACCGTATTTGGGGTACTGAAATTCTTCGATCAGGCTGGTGACATCGGTTTGGTTGCGGCGGGGTAGTAAAGCATTAAAGATGGCTTTGCCGAGGGAAAGATTTTTAATTCGCTGGGCGGCCCAGTCGGCTTGAATATCGGTGGCGGGGACCCCCCCCAAACTTTTTCGGTGTAAGTCTTGAAAAAAGTACGGTAAAGACGCCACCCAAAGCGCGATGCCGTCCAACCTTCAAAAGTGGTCATGTCTTTAGGCTTATGAACGCGCACCCAAAGATAGGAGAGAACGCAGCGCACCGCTTCGATAATCCCTAGGTTGCGTAGCGCGTTCATTGCTCGCAACGGGTAATCATAAAATTTATCGTCGTAGAAAATCCGACTCATGCGCGGTCGCATCAGAAAGTCTTCGGCGGGAAGAATCTCGTGCCAAAACGCTTCTACCGGAGCAACTTTGGTGAAAAACCGGTGGCCGCCGATGTCGAAACGCCAGCCGTCGCGTTCGACGGTACGGCTTATTCCGCCCACTACCGAGTCGGCTTCAAATACTTTTACAGTTTTACCGCGGCGGCCAAATTCATAGGCGGCAGTTAGACCGGCGGGGCCGGCCCCGATGATTACTACTTCGGGATTTTTGTTATCGGGTGCGCTCGGAGCACTCGACGGTTCGGATGCAGTCATCGCTTCATTGTCGCAGATTTTTGCGGGGCTCCGAGTAACGCAGGACGAGAGTGCTCAGTAGCCGGCCGGTATGGGGCTAAGCAGGTGTTGGCCCACTCGTACGGCGTGATCGGCTCTCTGCAGTAATTCGTGATCGCCGGCCGAATCGCCGTAAGCCCATACCGTGGCTGGTTGAGGCCCGATCCAGGCATTGAGCCGGGTCACTTTTTCGGCACCGTAAACATTGCCGCCGATTAATTCGCCGGTGAGAAAAGGTTGGTCGCGACGCGCGCCGGAACCGAGATTGGTCTCAAGTTCGGTCGCCAGCACCGCATCGAATTCAAGATGGTCGGCGATGGGGCGCAAGTAGCACGCGTAAGACGCCGAGACGATAACTAGTTGGTGGCCTTGTTGGCGATGCCACTCGGCGCGCGCCACGACTTCTTTGTGTAGATGGTGAGTGATTATTTGCCGAGCGAAGTCGTGAGCATGGTTTTCGACTTCGCTAAGTGAAAGACCACCCAGTATTTTTTTGGTGATTGAGCGCTTTATCTTGTCGCGTCGGTTGCGTAGCAGGTTGTGAGTGTTGGCGATCAGCGCGCGCGTTACTCGGGCGTGGCCACCCACCGAAATAAGAAAAGCCAAAACATTGTCGCGATCTGAAAGCGTGTGATCAAAATCAAAAGCGGCGACGGTGCGAGATTGGTTCACAGTTCGAGTCGGCGCGAAAGATCAGATTGTAAAATCCGGTTAGGATCGACTCGGTCGCGCACCTGCTCTAGTTGGGCGAGTCGGGGATACATCGCTCGTAAAGTGGCGGGTGAAAGGTGCGAGTCTTTAGCTAGATAAGTTCGCCCGCCCGCATCGACAACGAGTTGATCAAGTTTGACGAGTAGGGCGGATAGATCGGGAGTGGTGGCGGGCAAATCTATGGCGAGAGTCCAGCCGGGCATGGGGAACGATAAGGAGCCTGAGTTTTCGGGGCCGAAGCGTTTCAGCACCGCGAGAAACGATGCGCACTGTCGGGCTGCTAGTTGTTCGAGCGTGGCCCGCACTGTTGCGGTGGCCTGATCGGGGACGACGTACTGATACTGAAGAAACCCGGGGCGACCGTAGAGGCGGTTCCAGTTGTTTACTCCATCGAGGGGATGAAAAAATGCCCCGATGCTTTCGAGTCCGGCGATGTGGTGACGAGGTGCTTTGCGGTACCAAACTGCGTTAAAAGCACGCACGGTAAAACGATTGAAAAGTCGACTCGGAACCCAAGGCGGCGCCGAAGCCAATGTGCGGGGAGAAAATGCAAGTGGGTCGGAACGATCTTTAGCCGGTAACGCGGCGAGCGGGGCATGGTCGCCGCGCGTGAGGATGCTGCGACCGAGGGCGCGGCCTTTAGCGAGGCAATCAACCCACGCCACTGAATAGCGATAACGGTGATCGCCTTCGTCCATACGATCGAGGAGATCGTCGAGGTCTTTAGTCCGTTCGGTATCAACTCGCAGCCGCGAGGTTTCGATGGGCAGCAACTGCACCGTGGCTTCAGTGATAACGCCAGTCAGACCCATAGCTCCAGCAGTTTGCCAAAATAGTTCGGGGTCACTTGTCGGCGTGACCGCGAGGGTGCCGGTAGGGGTGTGTAAAACGATTTCGGTTACATGGTTAGTAAAACTGCCGTTGCGGTGATGATTTTTTCCGTGGATGTCGGCGGCAATAGCGCCACCAATAGTGACGAAACGAGTGCCGGGAGTTACCGGAACGAACCAACCAAGCGGTACGACTCTCCGCATGATGACATCGAGGCTTACTCCGCCGCCGACACGAAGTTGGCCGGTAGCGCAGTCGAGATCGAACGGTTCGTTTAGGGCGGTGGCGTCGATTACGTCGCCGTCGGCGTTTTGGGCAGCATCGCCGTAGCTGCGACCCAGCCCGCGCGCCACCACACCTCGATTACCAACACTCGCCAACGCGTGATCGACTGCGATTCCGTTGGCGGTGGCGATAACTCGCGCTCGACTCGGTGCGGTGCGACCCCAACCGGTGAGGATCTGGCTATTCGAATTAGGCATAAGTGCCGAGAACGAATGTGGCGATCCAAATTACGGCTAGAAATTGCAGCATGCGGTCTTCAATGACTACATCTTCGGGTGCGCCGCCTCGACCGAGTTCGATGATATGCGCGTAGCGCATTATTGCGAATACAAACGGAATAATGGAAATGCGAAACCAAGTGGAGTTGTCGTTGGCGGCGGCACTTTCGAATGCCCATAAACAGTAAGCCGCCACCATTACCGCGGCCGCTACGGCGCGCACGAACGCGAGGAACCCCGCGGTGTACTCATCTAGGGAGCGTCGGTGCGCGGCGCTATTAGTTCCGAGTTCGAGCAATTCGGCGTAGCGCTTTCCGGCGATAATAAAAAGTGAACCGCTCGCAGCAACGATGAGGAACCAGTCGGAGATGACGACTTCGGCCGCCACGCCACCCGCTATCATGCGCAATACAAAACCGGCGGCGATAATTCCGAGTTCTATGACTGGTTCATTCTTTAAGAACAAACTGTAAGCAATGGTTATTGCTGCATAAGTTGCTACCACTAGCGTTAATTCACCATTGTGAATAGGAAGAGAGATTGCGATACCAATCGCGATAAGAACGATTCCCGCGATGATTGCCGTGCGGACGGAAATGATTCCGGCGGCTACTGGGCGATTGCGTTTAACGGGGTGAGTCCGATCGGCTTCAACATCAAGCGCATCATTGATGCAGTAGGTGCCACTAGCCGCTAAGCACAGGGCGATAAAGGCCACCACGGTGCGTAAAAGCGGACCCGATTCCAACAACACGCCCGCCGCCGCCGGAGCTGCAAATACCAAGAGATTTTTGATCCACTGACGCGGCCGCGCCAGTCGCAGCACGCTTGAGAGAAACGAGATCTTGGGCAAAGGGGTATCGGCGCGGGCCGGAGTCATCTGGTCAAGGCTACCGGAGCCACCCGCGACGAGCTAAGGGATGAGCTAAGGGATGAGCTAAGGGATGAGCTAAGGGATGAGGCGCGTTTACGCGGTGTGAGCAAACTCGGCCGTAGACTCAGAACATGGCTACCAACTCTGATCCTCGCAAGGTATATACCCGAACAGGCGACGACGGCACCACTGCGTTGCTGTACGGGGGTCGAGTGCCCAAAGACTCCATTGGTCCGAGCGCCTACGGTGCGGTCGACGAAGCGGTGGCCGCGTTAGGAACGGCACGTGCCGAGACCGAACCTGATTCAGAGTTAGGGATACTGCTCGTGCGCTTGCAACGCGAACTATTTGTGGTGGGAGCCGAGTTGGCTACCGCACCCGAAAATCGTTCGAAGTTAGTAGCCGGTACCACTTTGGTTACCGAAAGTATGGCGAGTGATCTTGAACCAATCATTGACGATGTAACCACTCGTTTTACTGCGCCCCAAGAGTTTGTGTTGCCGGGCGAAAATCGTTTGGCCGGTGCGCTCGATGTTGCTCGCACAGTGGTAAGACGAGCCGAACGAGAAGTCGTTTCGGCCGAACAGGCGGGCTGGTGTCCAGGATCGTTTGTCGGCACCTATCTAAATCGGCTGGCCGATTTGGTTTATACCTTGGCTCGCTGGCAAGAAGGCGAGTTTCGTCCGGTACGGATTGAACAATAATTATTAGTAGATTTTCGCGATTAATCAGGGAGTACTTATGAGCATCACTTGTTCACTTTCGACTGATAAGGCCGGAGCGGTTGCGGTCGATCTGCTGGCGGTTCCGGTTTACGCGGGGGGCGAGTTGGGGCCGGGGGCAACCGTGGTGGCCGATGCGTTTGCGGGGGTAATCGTCGATTTTATGGCCGCGGCTGGTTTTACCGGTGCGGTGGGTCAGACCCTGCGGGTTCCGGTTACCGGTTTGCGAGCGGCTTCAGCAGTCTTGATTGGGGTTGGTGAACGTGATCGGATCGATACGGTGGCGTTGTGCCGGGCCGCGGCGATTGCCGCGCGCACGGCGTCGTCGGTGACATCGTTGGCGACCACGCTGGTTGAAGCGGCCCCCACTTCAGTTGCCGCCGACGACGCGGTGTACGCGGTGGCCGAAGGCGCGCTACTGGGTGGGTACGAATTTCGCGCGTATAAAACCAGTGGTTCGGATAGCAAACTCAAGAAAGTTGTAGTGCTGAGCGCGGGTGGTGCGAGTGCGAACGAAGCGGTTAAACGCGCAGGCGTGATAGCGGAAGCAACTATTTGGGCACGCGATTTAGTTAACGAGCCATCGGGTACTAAGAGCCCGATCGAATTTGCCGCGGCCGCTAATCGCTTGCTCTCTAAACGAGGAGTGCGGGTAACGGTATTAAACGAAACTCAAATTCGCGCCCAAAAAATGGGGGGCGTAATCGGTGTGGGCCAAGGCTCAGTGCGTCCGCCGCGTTTTGTCAAAGCGGTCTACGAACCGGCGGGATCAAAAGTGCGGGGCACTTTGGCATTAGTGGGTAAAGGGGTGGTGTTTGATACCGGTGGTATTTCGATTAAGCCGGCCGACGGCATGGAGGCTATGAAAACCGATATGGGCGGCGCGGCTGCTGTGCTGGGAGCCATGGCGACCTTGCGCGCGCTGGGCGTTCGGCATCGGGTAGTGGCGTACACGCCGATGGTGGAAAATATGCCGAGTGGGAGTGCTATTCGTCCTGG
Organism: Acidimicrobiia bacterium; assembly: GCA_038904515.1. Lineage (GTDB taxonomy): Bacteria > Actinomycetota > Acidimicrobiia > IMCC26256 > PALSA-555 > SHUY01. The sequence continues at coordinate 25,827 of JBCKKA010000010.1, forward strand.
CGATGTACTGCACATGCGCAGCGGCAAAACCGTTGAGGTGCTTAACACCGACGCCGAAGGCCGATTGATTTTGGCCGATGCACTTTCGTGGGCCGTCGACGATGGGGCCGACGCCATTGTTGACCTCGCCACGCTTACCGGCGCTTGTGTAGTGGCGCTGGGTGAAAAAATTGCGGGGTTGATGGGCAATGACGACGCTTGGAGCGATCAGGTGCGCGCCGCAGCCGATAGAGCGGGCGAAGCAGTTTGGCCGTTGCCGTTGCCCGATTCGTATCGTGAGCTGGTGGTATCGGAAGTGGCCGACCTCCGCAACATCACCAATACTCGGTGGGGCGGCACTCTGACCGCCGGATTATTTCTTGAGGAGTTTGTGGGCGACACGCCGTGGGTACACCTCGACATTGCTGGTCCGTCGCGTGCTAATTCGAATGATGGCGAGATGACTCAAGGCGGCACTGGTTTTGGTGTACGGACTCTGGCTGAGTTGGCCCGAACTTTTGTGCCGCCGACACCGAAGAAAGGGGCCCGCTCGTCCGCTAAGAAGGTGACCGGAAAAGCCACCGGAAAATCCACCGGAAAATCCCAGGTTAAAAAAGTCCAGGTTAAAAAAGTCCAGGTTAAAAAAGTCCAGGTTAAAAAAGTAGCGAAGCAGCGTCGCCCAATCCGTTGAGTAGGGGGTACGGCATCCGTAGGATCGCCACCGCGTATTTGCTGGCGGTATTTTTTTTAGTCTCGGTAATTTTGGTTTCAGTAACAACTGTCGATCAATCTGACGCGGCTAGTAGTGCTAACGATGAAACAGTAATAATCAATATTGGTGATAACTATTTTTCTCCTACGACGATCAGTGTTCCCGTGGGCGCCGCGGTGCAGTGGTCGAATCAAGGGCGCAGTTTGCATAATGTAACTCCTGATTCGGGACGCGCGTTTGGCGCGAGCATCGCGCCGCAGACGCAGTACACCGCCGAGTTTTTAACTGCTGGCAATTTTGCTTACTACTGCACTTTGCACGGCGCGCCGGGTATTGCTCAGCACGGCACCATTGTGGTGCGGGCTCAAGGCGAAAGCGCGAGTGTCGAAATTAAGACTAAAGGCGCAGTTCCGGCACAGATCGTTGTGCGGGTGGGTGAGAATCTGCAGTGGATTAATAAATCGAGAACCAAGCAGCAACTGGCGTTTAGCCCGCCCGCTACTGGTGTTGATCCGGAGGTGGTTTTGCGCCGAGTCGCGATTGCCCCCAAGGCGGAATATTCATTTCGCTTTGCGACACTTGGCTCTTATTCCTACCGCACTCAAAGCGCAAGTGGATCAAACGTTGGTTCGGCGAAGTCGGCTCACAAGGGAATTGTGCGGGTTATCCCGAGTGGATAGGTTTTTACAATGACAAAAATTAAGTTAACAGTCCTTGCGTCCGTAATAGCCACGCTCGGAGCGCTGCCGGCGGTTATCGCGCCCGCCGCTACGGCGGCGTCGAGCAATGTGATTAGGGTGCCGAAAGATAAACCCACCATTCAAGCGGCGGTTGATGCATCAAAGTCGGGGACACTTATTTTGATCGCGCCCGGTACTTACAAAGAAGCGGTCGTGGTTGATCCGAAGCATCCCAATATCGTGATTCGGGGTGAAGACCGCGAGAAGACAATTCTCGACGGCGAGTTCAGCACGGCATCGGGCCACGAAAATGGTTTTAAAGTTTTTGCCGATGGTGTCGCGATTGAAAATATAACGGCACAAAATTTTTCTGCTAACGGGTTCTATTGGACTGGCGTCAAGGGCTACCGCGGTTCTTACATAACCGCAATTCGTAACGGCGACTACGGGATTTACGCGTTTGATTCGGTAAAAGGCCAGTTCGATCACGCCTACGCGTCAGGAAGCCCCGACGCGGGTTTCTATATTGGCCAGTGTTATCCGTGTGATGCTTTGATTGTTGATTCAGAATCGGAGTGGAACGGCTTGGGGTATTCGGGAACCAATGCCGGCGGTAATTTACTTATCGCTCGTTCGTCGTGGCACAACAATCGTGCCGGAATTGTTCCTAATAGTGGTACGGGCGAAAAACTTTTCTATCAGCACGGGGCAACGATTATCGGTAACTCGGTTTATGACAACAACAATTCCGGTGCGGCGGCAATTGGGATTGCTGAAGTTGCCACTGGTAACGGCATTTTGATCGCCGGTGGAAATGAAAATCAGGTGGAACGCAATCGAGTAACAAACCACTCGGTGTCAGGGATTGGAATTGTTCCACTACCCGCAACGAGATTTAACTTCGATAGTCCGACTGCTAAAGATTTCGATGCCCGCGGTAATTCGGTAAAAGCCAATATCACGAGCGACAATAAATACGACCTCGTAGCGGTTACTTCGTCGACCGATGCCGCTGACGCGGGTAAGAACTGTTTTGCGGGTAACACTTATAGCACTTCGACCCCGGCGGATATCGAAAAAGTGATGCCGTGCGGCAAATCCGCTAAAGGTTTTACCGCCGATATCGCTTTATTCGCATCGCTGCTGGGCTCGGCTAAGTCCGCCCGTGTTCCTTATCGATCGGTGGTGTTGCCGCGGGTGCCCAAGTTGACGGGTATGCCCAAGGCGACGACCGCGCCTGCCCGCGCGGCCACCAATGAGCCCAGCATAAAGATTTCGGCTAAGAAACTTCGGGTGCCATCGAAATAACTCGTCGTTACTGAACGAGTTGTTATCGGGTTGATTGTTCGGCGTGAGTCGAGCGCAGTTCAGTCTTAGTGGGTAGTGGAGCCGTCGGCGAGCACTGCGTGAGGTAAGCAGAGGTCGTCATACTCGGCAATCACAATCGGCGGCGCGTCGGGACTGCAAGTTGCACAGGCGGGATCGCGACGCACATTAAATGTGCGGAAGGCTTCTTCGAGGGCGTCGTAAGCCAAGAGCCGGCCGATGAGTGGATCACCCAAACCGAGCAGCACTTTGATGGCTTCGAGTGCTTGAATCGAACCGATAATTCCGGGGAGTACACCGAGGACACCGGCTTCGGCGCAACTGGGGGCTAACTCGGGTGGAGGCGGTTCGGGTAGCAAACAGCGGTAACACGGTCCAGTTTTCGGTGCGAACACCGTCACTTGGCCTTCGAAGCGGAAGATAGAACCGTGTACGACGGGTATGCCGGTTAGAACCGAAGCGTCGTTAAGAAGATAGCGGGTGGGAAAGTTGTCGGTGCCGTCGATAACTATGTCGTAGTCGCTAATTATTGCAACCACATTGTCAGCGCCTAGACGGGTGTCGTAAGTGACAACATTGACATCGGGGTTTAGCGCCGTGAGCGTTTTCTTGGCCGAGTCGACTTTGCGATCACCGATGCGATCAATGTTGTGTAAAATTTGTCGCTGTAGATTTGACGCGTCGACCACATCCATATCGACAATTCCGAGGGTTCCTACTCCCGCGGCCGCGAGATACAGCGCGGCGGGCGAACCTAAACCGCCGGCGCCGAGGAGAAGAACTTTACTTTCGAGCAGCCGTTGCTGACCGGTCTCGCCTATTTCGGGTAAGAGAGTATGGCGGTGGTAACGGGTGCGTTGTTCGGGCGTGAGCACAGTGGGGGTGTTCCACGGGCGGTCCTCGTTTTTCCAGCGTCCGAAACCGCCGGCGAGTGAAACTACATTGGTGTACCCGAGAGTTGCGAGAGTTTTGGCGGCAAAGGCGGAACGAGCACCGCCGGCGCAGTAAACGATGATTTGCTCATCGTGATCGGTGATGCGATTTTCGATTTGAACTTCAAGGTTGCCGCGCGGTACGAATAGCGCGTCAGGAATAGTGCCTTGCTCAAACTCGTCGAGTTCGCGCACATCGAGGAAAGTGGCGTGGTCAAGCAGAGCTTCGGCCGCGACTGGCTCAATCTCAGTTATTTGGTCGCGGGTTTGGGCGAGTAATTCTCGAAATCCGGGCACAGCTAAATACTACCGTATAAGTAGGGATTAGCCAAAATCGTTACTAAGCGCCTTGTTCAGCGCGGGCAGGATCTGGCCGAGAGGTTGGCGGCTGACGGCGTGGGCGTGACGATCGTAAGGCGTGGGCTCACCGTTCAGCACGACCAAATGAGCACCGGCGGCAAGCGCGGTGGCGGGCAGCGCCGCTACGGGGTAAACGCCGAGAGAAGTACCTACGGCCAGAAATAAATCCGCTCCCGCCGCGGCCTGTTCGGATCGCATGAGATCGGCCGGTACTAGATTTTCGCCAAAACTTATGGTGGCGGATTTAAGCATTCCGCCACAAACTTCGCATACGGGATCGAGCTCGCCCGCGCGCACGCGATCGAGTACGGGTTTCATCGGGCCTCGCCATCCACACGCTAAGCACTTAGCGGCAAGTACGGTGCCGTGAATTTCGATAATGATTTCGGGTGACGATCCTGCCCGTTGGTGGAGCCCATCAATGTTTTGGGTTATGAGTGTGTGGAGCGCGACGCGACTTTCTAGTTCGGCAATAGCGACATGTCCGTCGTTAGGTTTAGCGGTCCACATACTGCTATCGAGTCGGTTTTGCCAAGCCCGTTTACGCACTTCGCGGTCGGCCACATAGTGCTGGAGAGTTGAAGTTTTTTCCGCGTCGGGGTTAGTAGTCCAGAGTCCTTTAGGGCCGCGGAAGTCGGGAATACCGGATTCGGTGGAGATACCCGCACCGGTGAGGATGACGATTTGTTTGGCCGCCCGCATCCATTCAACGATTTGCCCAAAAGTTTCGGCGGGAATTTTTGCCACGAATTGAGCGTAGGTCGTGCAGGACAGTTGCACCGAAACTGGTTAAATCTTGCTAGTGGCGCTTTCCGGTGGGGGCGCCGCGGCGAGTTGAGTCGCCGACCACTGCGCGTGAGCAGACCGCAAGGACGCGGGTAGGCGGCGTAATTGGCGAGCATCGAGACGGGGAAGATTGCGCCGTACCGCGATGGTGTTGGCACCATCGTTACAAGCGAGATCGAATATTTCGAGGCGAGCGAGTGAGCGCACGATGGGTGATTGATTTCCGTTACGGTCGCCCAGTCCTAGCGAACGCGAGGTGTCGGCTACGGGCAGATCAATACCTTGCGGGTGATTTTCAAATTGTGTCGCTAGGTGGCGCAGCAACAACAATGCCGTCGGGCCGAGGGTGGGAAGCCAGAATGTTTCGACATAACGCGAGCGGGGATCGTGTCCCACGGCATCGAGCACCGGATCGGTCCACGGGCAAATTTTGAGCGTTTCGGGCATTACTACCTCCGAGTCGACGACACTTTGAGTGCTGAGCCGACCCGCAGATCCGGTGCTGGTTATGGATACCGATTTAGTTGGTGAAGCTGTCGAGCACGCGCGCGGCGGCTACCGAAGCGGGCAAAGTGCCGGCCATTACTGCGGCTTCAACTTCGGCGATTACTGCGGCCGCAGCCGCATTGGCTCGCAACCGTTCAATTAGCGATTCGTTGATCTCGCTCCAAAGCCACGCTCGGGCTTGTTCGGCGCGGCGGGTTGCTAGGGCACCCACCGCAATTAGCGCCTGCTGGTGCTCGGCGATGATGGCCCAAACATCGTCGATGCCTCGTTTCTCTAACGCCGAACACAACACCGTGCGCGCGGTCCAAGCGGTGGTCTTGGGTCGCAATAAGTGCAGAGCGTTGGTGTAGTCGGCGCTGGTGGTTTGCGCGACTGAGGCAAGATCGCCGTCGGCTTTATTTACGATGACGAGATCAGCGAGTTCGACAATGCCGCGCTTGATGCCCTGGAGTTCGTCGCCCCCACCGGGAGCAACGATGAGAGCAAAACAGTCGACCATGCTCTCAACCGCGACCTCGGATTGCCCCACGCCCACAGTTTCGATAATCACCACATCGAATCCGGCGGCTTCGCAACACAACATGGCTTCACGGGTGCGGCGAGCGACACCGCCGAGAGTGCCGCCAGTAGGTGATGGCCGGATGAAGGCTTCGTCGCGCCGTACGAGTTCGTCCATGCGAGTTTTATCACCGAGTATCGAGCCCCCGCTGCGAGTGCTCGACGGGTCGACCGCTAACACCGCGACCCGCTTGCCCGAATCAACCAAACTCAAGCCCAGTGTTTCGATCAGGGTAGATTTACCTGCTCCCGGTGCCCCCGAAATACCGACTCGCACCGCGCCACCAGTACTGCTAATTATTTCGGCTAGCAGTTCGTCGGACTCGACGCGGTGGTCAGGGCGAGTTGATTCGACCAGCGTTATCGCCCGTGCCAGCGCGCGCCGGTCGCCCGCGATTAGTTCTTCGGCGAGTTTGGTCATGACCGCAACTCGGGCCGATTATTTATCGCCGGGGCGCAGCAGCGCGAGTACTTCTCGAGCCGCATCAGGAATGTTGGTGCCGGGACCAAAGATGGCCGCCACCCCCGCGTCGCGCAAGAATTGGTAATCACTCGCCGGTATTACGCCGCCACACACTACGAGAATGTCGCCACCGCCCGCGGCGCGTAATTGCGAAATTAATTCCGGCACGAGAGTTTTATGACCGGCGGCTTGACTACTGACGCCCACGATGTGCACATCGTTTTCTACCGCGTCGCGTGCTACTTCTTCAGGAGTTTGAAACAAAGTGCCAACATCAACATCGAAACCCAAATCGGCAAACGCGGTGGCAATGACTTTGGCCCCGCGGTCGTGACCGTCTTGGCCCATCTTGGCTACCAACATGCGCGGCCGACGACCTTCGGCCACCGCAAATGCTTCTACCTCGGCATGAACCTGGGCGTACTGCTCGTCGCCTTCGTAAGCACTTCCGTACACCCCCGCGATGGTACGGACTTGGGCACGGTGACGGGTGAACACTTCTTCGAGTGCGTTAGAGATTTCACCCACGGTGGCTCGGGCGCGAGTGGCGGCAATGGCTAGTTCCAACAGATTGGCATCGCCTTGGGCTCCTTCGGTGAGGCGTTGCAACGATTCGACACACTGGGCCTCGTCGCGGTCGGCTCGTACTTGGGTGAGGCGGGCGATCTGAGCGTCGCGTACTGCGGTGTTGTCGATCTCGCGTGATTCGATGGGGTCTTCGTGCTCCAGTCGGTATTTATTTACTCCCACGGTAACGGCTTCGCCCTGATCGACGGCCGCTTGTCGTCGCGCCGCCGCTTCTTCGATGCGGAGTTTGGGCATACCCGACTCCACCGCTTTGGTCATGCCACCAAGAGATTCAACTTCTTCGATCAAACTCCACGCGTGACTAGCCAACGCGTGGGTTAGGGCTTCGACATAGTAAGAGCCACCGAGAGGATCGACCACATGGGTGACGCCAGTTTCTTCGGCCAAAATTAATTGCGTATTGCGAGCAATGCGGGCGGCGAAGTCGCTCGGAAGGGCGATGGCTTCGTCGAAACTGTTGGTGTGCAAACTCTGGGTACCGCCAAGCACCGCGGCGAGACCTTCGATGGTGGTGCGCACGATGTTGTTGTACGGGTCTTGTTCGGTTAGCGAAACCCCCGAAGTTTGGCAGTGAGTGCGCAACATTTTGGATGCCGGTTGGGCGGGGTCGAACTGGTCCATGATGCGAGCCCAAAGCAGACGCGCGGCCCGAAGTTTGGCTACTTCCATAAAAAAGTTCATGCCAATACCAAAAAAGAACGATAACCGGCCCGCGAATTTATCGACATCGAGGCCGCGGTCCAGCGCCGAACGCACATATTCGAGACCGTCGGCCAGAGTGAAGGCGAGTTCTTGCACCGCGGTCGCGCCGGCTTCGTGCATGTGGTAACCGGAAATCGAGATTGAGTTGAATTTTGGCATGTTGACCGTGGTGTAGGTAATGATGTCGGCCACGATGCGCATACTCGGTGCGGGCGGATAGATGTAAGTGTTGCGCACCATGAACTCTTTGAGAATGTCGTTTTGGATTGTTCCCGAAAGTTGTTCGGGTGCTACTCCTTGTTCTTCGGCGGCCACTATGTAACCAGCCAGCACTGGTAACACTGCTCCGTTCATAGTCATTGATACCGACATTTTGTCGAGTGGGATGGCGTCGAAAAGTATTTTCATGTCTTCAACTGAATCGATCGCGACTCCCGCCTTACCAACATCGCCAGTTACGCGTGGGTGATCGCTGTCGTAACCGCGGTGCGTTGCGAGATCAAAGGCCACCGATAATCCCATTTGTCCGGCCGCGAGATTGGCTCGGTAAAACGCGTTCGATTCTTCGGCGGTAGAAAAACCTGCGTACTGACGAATGGTCCACGGCCGGTTGGCGTACATAGTGGCGCGCACGCCGCGTAAATAAGGCGACTCGCCCGGTAGCGAGTCGACGGCTTCCAGACCTTCGAGGTCGGCCGCGGTGTAGAGCGGGGCGACCGCAATTCCTTCGGGAGTTTCCCAAGTGAGACGAGCGGGATCGCCGCCGCCGAGCTCAGTGGTCGCGCGTGCTTCCCATGCTTTTCGATTAGTTGGGGTGCGTCGTTTACCGGCCATACCCAAACGCTAGACCACCGCTCGCCTAAGCCTAGATTCGCCTAAGCCTGGAGTCGCCTGAGCCTGGATTCGCCTATTTACGCCGTTTATCGGCCCTTGCTTGGGGCTAGTGAGGCGTGCGAGACTATTGATGGGTGGAGGACCGGTCGCCGTGAGCGTCCGTGTGACCCCATTTCCCGACGAACTTTTAAGGATTCCATGCGTCGCTTGCTTTTAATTCCCGCCGCACTACTGGTGCTCGTTGGATCTCCGGTGCTCGCGCTGGAAAACACGCCCCCGCCACCGGTGACGAGTGAAGCGGTTCCGGTAGTCGCGCCCGATGTGGTGGTGGGGCCGGGTTGGGAATCTCCCGCGGTCGCTACCGACGCCACTCTGGTGGGAGTTTCTTGGGAAGGCGATCCGGCTGCGAGTTTTGCGGTTGAAGTGCAATATTCCGATGGCAACTGGACCAAAGCCGAAGGGCTAATCAACGACACTGGCACCGACTCCGGTACTGCCGAAGCGGCGCGCGTCGATGCGATTGGTAATCAAGGCACCGAGCCGGTCTGGGTGGGCAGTGACGCTATCGCGGTTCGAGTAGTAGTTGAGTCGGGTTCGGTTAGCGATGTAACTCTCAACGCCGTCACTTCTGAAGTGACCGGCGCCCCCAGTGGCGCGGCCGGCGCTTTGGCTTCGGCGCTATCGCTTCCTAGTGGAACCGAACGCTTTGCTTTTGGTGGTGCGTTGTTATTGATCGCCGCGGTACTCGTAGCGATAGCTTTAGGTTGGTCACCGCGTCGAGATCGGCTTCGTCTTACTGCGTTACTCGCGGTGGTCGTGCTGACTCTCGTGGCGTGTCTTCCGCCAGCCCCAACTCCGCTGGACGGGTCGGTGCAGCCAGCAATTACCGGTCGCGAC
>JBCKKA010000011.1:0-20000 GCA_038904515.1 Acidimicrobiia bacterium
GTCACCGTCTTCGTTATCAGTCGCAGGCGGTGGTGGTTGGATCGGGTACCGCTATTGCCGATAGTCCGTTATTAACGGTCCGGTTGCCCGAAGAAGTCGATAATCAACCGCTAAGAGTGCTGCTCGACGGCCGCGGTCGAGTTTCGGCCACCGGTCCGCTTTTCGATACCGAATTAGCTTCGACGCTAGTAATAACTACCGACAACGCACCCAACCGAATTATTGATGACTGGCGCGCCGCGGGAGCCAAGGTGGAGACGGTTAACCCCAGCACCGCGGGTCAAGGAGTTGATCTTCGACAAGTTCTCGAGCTGCTCGGTGCTCACGGAGTCATTCAGGCTTTATTCGAAGGTGGCCCTCAGGTTGCCGGTGCCCTAATCGCCGACAACCTTGTCGATTACCTAGTGGCGTATACCGCCGGAATAGTTTTAGGCACTGACGCGACACCTAGTTTTGCTGCTATCGGAACGCCCTCTTTAGACGAAGCCCCCAAGTTTGCTCTGCGTAGTTGCGTGGCAGTAGGTACCGACGCCCGGCTCGATTTTGTACCAGTTAAGCGGTCTTGATGTTTACCGGAATCGTTGAAGAACTGGGAACGGTAGCCGCCGTCGACAAGCATGGCGGTGGTACCCGTCTTACCTTTTTGGCTACCAAAGTTCTTACTGACGCGACCCTAGGAGCCTCGATAGCGGTCAACGGCTGTTGCTTAACTGTGGTTGAACACGATGACGCGTCGTGGACTACTGATGCTCAGGTCGAAACCCTTATGCGTTCTACCTTAGGTGATCTCAAAGTAGGAGACCGTATTAATTTAGAGCGGCCGGTTCGACTGTCCGATCGTTTAAGTGGACACGTAGTGCAGGGTCATGTTGATGGCGTAGCCGAAGTTTTAAAACTGACCCCAGAATCAGACGGGTCGACCCGTTTTGCGTTGTCGATACCTAAAGATCTGGCCCGCTATGTGGTGGAGAAAGGATCGGTGACTTTTTCTGGAGTCAGTCTGACGGTAGCTAAAATTTCCGGAACTCAATGCGACGTTGCTTTGGTGCCGCATACTCTGGCCCAAACAACTTTTGGAACTTTAAAACCCGGGGATCGTGTGAATATCGAAGTAGATGTATTGGCGAAATACGTCGAATCTTTGTTGTCTCATAATTCAATTTCAGACCAGATTGAGTAATAAATGATTAAAATGAAATGTGCGGAATCTAACCAAACCGGCACCACTTAAGGGGAATTTTAAAATGCCTTTTTCTAGCATCGAAGATGCAATCGAGGCTATTCGACGAGGAGAATTTGTAATCGTTGTCGATGATGAAGATCGTGAAAATGAAGGCGATCTTATTATGGCGGCCGAGCACGTAACCGCCGAATCGATGGGATTTATGATTCGACATACCAGTGGAGTGATCTGTTTGCCGCTAGAAGGGGATCGCTGCGACCAATTACAACTGCCATTGATGGTTTCTAATAATACCGAGATACAGCGCACCGCGTTCACCGTTTCGGTTGATGCCCGCGACGGCATCGCTACCGGAATATCGGCCGCCGACCGTGCTGCTACCGTCGCAACGCTGATTAACCCTGATAGCAAACCTGACCACTTGGCCCGCCCTGGCCATATATTCCCACTTCGATACCGCGAAGGTGGTGTGCTGAAGCGTGCTGGTCACACTGAAGCGGCAATCGATTTGGCCCGGCTTTCCGATTGCTATCCGTCAGGAGTTCTTGCCGAGATAATTAATGACGATGGCACCATGGCCCGACTTCCAGAATTAGAAAAATTTGCGGCCGAACACTCGCTACTAATGATTTCGATAGCCGAGTTGATCCGCTATCGACGCCAGAGAGAGAAATTGGTGCGGAGAGTATCGCAGGCTCGCATCCCTACCCGTCACGGAGATTTTACCGCGCATGTGTTCGAGAGCATTCTTGATGGCGTTGAACACATCGCTTTTGTTAAAGGTGAAATTGAAAACCAAGAAAATCTATTAGTAAGGGTTCACTCCGAGTGCCTTACCGGCGATGTGTTTGGGTCGCTGCGTTGCGATTGTGGAGTGCAACTCGATTTCGCGTTAGAAAAAGTGGCAACCGCGGGGCAAGGAGTAGTCGTCTATTTGCGGGGTCATGAGGGCAGAGGAATAGGACTGGGACATAAACTCAACGCGTACAAACTTCAAGATCAAGGCCGCGACACAGTTGAAGCCAATGTCGAACTAGGTTTTTCGGCTGATTCCCGTGAATACGGAATTGGTTCGCAGATTTTGGTCGATCTAGGAGTAACCACGATGCGGTTGATGACCAATAACCCGGCCAAGTACGGCGGGCTCGACGGCTACGGGCTTGAGATAGTCGAACGGGTGCCCGTACAGACAACTCCTAACGCGGAAAACATTTCTTACCTTCGAACCAAGCAGGACAAATTGGGTCATCTGCTCGATTTAGATGAAGCAGAAAAGTGAGAAGTTCCTGTGGGTGACACCGGGTCCGAACCAGCAGATCTGAACGCGACCGGCATGAATTTGGCGGTAGTGGCGAGTCGATTCAATCATTCCATGACCGAACTGTTGGTAGCGGGCGTGCAAGAAAAAGTTTCGGAACTCGGAGGTGAAGCCGCCCCGGTCTACTGGGTGCCGGGCGCTTTTGAGATTCCACTGGCTGCCAAAGAATTGGCGAGCAGTGGAGCGGTCGACGCGGTTATCTGCATTGGCGCGATCGTTCGGGGCGACACCCCTCATTTTGAATACGTAGCGGGTCCGTGCGCCGAAGCTTGTGCGCGAGTCGCGGTCGAGACTGGAGTCCCGATTGCTTTTGGAGTGCTTACTACCAATACTGAGCAGCAAGCTTTTGATCGTTGCGGTGGAAGTGAAGGCAATAAAGGCGCCGAAGCCGCGGCCACCGCGGTCGAAATGGTGGAATTATTAAGAGGTCTGCGCGCCGTCCCGCGTGGGAGTATTTAGGGATGCTTAATCTCGTTCTTCCTAAGGGATCGCTAGAAGCAGCCACTCTTGCTTTATTCGATGACGCCGATTTAGCCGTAATCCGTTCTTCCGATGTCGACTACCGGGCAACCATTGCCGATCCTCGCGTCAATGATGTACGTATTTTGCGACCACAAGAAATCCCCGGATACATCGCTGAGGGCCGCTTCGATCTCGGCGTTACTGGACGCGACTGGATAGAAGAGACTCAGTCAGAAGTAGTAACGCTTACTGAACTTCCGTATTCGAAAGTTAGCGATGCGCCAGTACGAATCGTTCTCGCGGTCGGTTCGCGTACAACGGCTAAAGATGTAAGCGAACTGCCCGCGGGTTTACGAATTCACACCGAATACCCCGAACTGACCCGTCGATATTGCGAAAAAATTGGGCTTGATGCGGTGATCTCGCTGTCTTACGGCGCGACCGAGGCCAAAGTCCCCGATATTGCTGATGCGGTAGTAGAGATAACCGAGACCGGTCGAGCATTGAACGTGGCGGGGCTGCGAATCATCGACACCATACTTACCTCTAGCACCGAACTGATTGCTAGCCCCGAGGCTTACGGCGATCCGGCAAAACGGGCCGCCATGGAACAGTTGATGGTTCTTCTCACCGGGACTCTCGATGCACGAGGGCAAGTCTTGGTGAAATTAAATGTGGCGCGGTCACGACTGTCTGAGGTTTTAGCCTTGCTTCCCGCACTCGATGCTCCTACAGTTTCCGATTTAGCTGGCGGCGACGCCTGTGCAGTAGAGACGGTGGTTAATAAACGAGAAATAAATATTCTTATTCCCGCGCTTAAAGATTGCGGTGCTACCGGAATTATTGAATTAGCGATTAGTAAAATCGTTCCCTAGCTAGTCGCCGTACCCGATCGGGTATGAGCGGGACCGGTGACTCCGCTTAGGTTGTAAGCAGTGTTGATGAGAGATACATGGGTCATTGCTTGAGGAAAGTTACCGAGCATTCGCCCCGATTTAGCGTCGTACTCCTCGGCGATGAGACCGACATCATTGACTAATCCGATTAACCGCTCAAAAAGCTCCAAGGCCTCATCATTGCGACCCATAAGGGCATAATTGTCGGCTAGCCAAAAGGAACAAGGCAAAAACGCTCCTTCGCCTTTAGGTAATCCGTCGACGCCCGAATCGCTTTTGTAACGCTGAACAAACCCGTCAACCATTAGCTCTTTAGCAATGGCATCGGCAGTACCGACAATCCGTGGGTCGGTAGCCGGCAAGAACCCGACCAATGCCAGCATGAGACAACTGGCATCGAGGTGAGTTGAACCGTACGACTGAACAAAGGTGTTGCGTTCTTTATCAAAACCTTTTTCACACACTTGGGCATGAATCTGATCGCGGATGACGACCCACGGTTCGACGTCTACCGGCAGTTCTCGGGCTTTTGTCGACTTAATAGCCCGATCGAAAGCAACCCACGCCATCACTTTGGAATGAGTGAAGTGCTTGCGTTCGCCCCGCATTTCCCAAATTCCGTCGTCGGGTTCTTTCCATACTTCCTCTACGAATCCCAATGTCGCTAGCAATAAAGGCCACAGGGTCGGCGACGGTAGTAATCCGACTTTAACGGTCTGGTGCATGGCGTCGAATACCTCGCCGTACACATCGAGTTGAAACTGATTGGCAGCGGCGTTACCAACGCGCACTGGCGTCGAATTCTCGTAACCGGAGAGCCAATCAACTTCGTACTCTTCCAGCCGTCGTTCACCGGCGGCACCGTACATGATTTGGATTTTGTCGGGAGCACCCGCTACCGCGCGTAGAAGCCAGTCGCGCCATTTTTCGGCTTCGTGGCGATAGCCCAGACTCATCAACGCATAAAGTGAAAAAGTTGCGTCACGCAACCAGCAGTAGCGGTAGTCCCAATTGCGTACGCTCCCAATCCACTCGGGTAGCGAAGTCGTGCCCGCAGCAATAATGCCACCAGTGGGTTCGTAAGTAAGAGCCTTAAGAGTTATAGCTGATCGCTGTACGAGCTCAGCCCATTTTCCGGTATAGGTGGATTGTGATGACCAACTTTTCCACCACGCGTCGGTTTTGGCAATTTCCTTATTGACGTCGAGTGGCTTAGGTAGAACATGGTGCGATGGAAACCAAGTAAGCACAAACGGAACTTGGTCGCCTTCGTTAACGGTAAATGTAGCGACTGATTTAAATCTTTCCCCTCTTATTTTTATCGGCGTCGAAAGCGCCAGTGCTTCGGGACCAGCAATAGCAACTTCTTGATCGTCAAGGCGCCTGACCCACGGAATAACCGATCCGTAATCGAATCGGATTGCCAACTCCATGCGCATTTCTACGGTCCCGCGCAAACCTTCGACGCGGCGAATGATGTTGACATTACGATCGCGTACGGGCATGCAATCAGTAATACGAACCGTGCCGGTCGGTGTTTCGAATTCGGTTTCGAGTACCAGAGTTCCTTCGCGGTAAGTACGACGAACCGCTCGGCCGCCGCCTTCCGGGCTTATTTTCCAAAATCCATTGTTAGAATCGCCAAGTAGTCGCGCGAAAGAAGCAGCAGAATCAAAACGGGGGGCGCAAAACCAATCAATCGATCCGTCGTTACTCACGAGCGCAATCGTCTCGGTGTCGCCGATCATGGCGTAATCTTCGATTAACGAACCGGCTTCGTCTTTTACGGTTTTTTCAGCCATAGACGATTTCGGTTTTAAGTATTAACTTGTTCAGAAATTTCGACATAGGCCAACCTAAGTTGAGAAAGCGCCTCTTGCAAAGTTTCTGCGTTCTCGCCCAAATCGGCACCCAGTCCGTCGACTAAACAAGCCATGGCGTCAATAGCGAGTCGAGCTTCATCAAGCTGAGCGGCGCGGGGCTCTTCGGGGGAGAGGTGGATAATCGCTAGTTGCCACAGGCCGATAGCGTGGTTAGCAATGTGGTCAGCGACCGCCACGGAAGCGATCTCGGATCGAATACGATTCATTTCCGCCGCCGCTTCGGGCGACATCTCGGGCGACATCGAAGGTCCGGGATCGGGTCCGGGTCCGGGCTCGGACGGGCGCGCGGGTTCCCCTTGTACAGGGTTGGGCTCGCCGCCCCCAGGCGTCCACAGCGTGCTCATGCTGATAACCTCACGGGCTAACGATAGATGTTTTGAGTGGCCAAGATTGGTCAAAAATACCCAGTCCAAAATCCTGATTAAAGATACGAGGTAGAGCTATCGCCACCGACGAACCCAAGATCAATGATCGAATAAGAGCCCGCGAGGTTCGGCTGATTGACGAAAATGGCGAACAACTGGGGGTTCAGACCCTCCCTAACGCATTAGTTATTGCCACTGAACGCGATCTCGATTTAGTTGAAGTGGCTCCCGATGCTTCGCCACCGGTATGCCGCATCATGGACTATCGCCGCCATCAATACGAGGAACAGCAACGAAAAAAGGAATCTCGCAAAAAGACCGCCCAGGTCGTAGTGAAGGAGATGAAGTTTCGACCTAAGATTGACATTCACGACTACATGACCAAGATGCGACACGTTGAACGATTTTTGTCCGAAGGAAATAAAGTCAAATTGACCATAATGTTTAGAGGGCGAGAGATGGCTCACCCCGAACTCGGACTAAGAATTCTTGAACGGATAGCGGAAGAGGTTACGGAGTATGCCGTCGTCGACTCCTCGCCGCGCCAAGATGGTCGGAACATGACCATGGTCCTACATCCAATCAAAAACCCCGGTCGCAAAACGAAACCGGTGGTAGAGACACCAGAACAGACCGGAGCACGCTAATGCCAAAGATAAAGACTCACCGAGGAGCGGCTAAACGCTTCAAGATTACCGGCTCAGGAAAAATCCGTCGTCGGAAGCAATATCGATCTCACCTGCTCGAAAAGAAATCGAGCACTCGGAAGCGTCGCCTCGGTCGCGGTTCTGAAGTAGTAGGCAAAGACAAAAAACGCGTCGAGCGATTGCTCGGACGCGCCTGATAAGGAGAAATTGTGGCTAGGGTCAAGCGTTCCGTACATTCAAAGAAACGGCGTCGGTCGATACTCGAAAAAGCCGAGGGTTACACCGGTGCTCGTAGCAGACATATTCGTAAAGCGAATGAGCAGGTCATGCACTCGGGCCGCTACGCGTATCGTGACCGGCGCGCGCGCAAAGGCGAATTCCGCCGACTTTGGATTGTTCGGATTAATGCCGCCTGTCGGGAAAACGGAATTTCTTATTCCCAATTTATTTCAGGGTTGCGGATCTCAGAAGTTGATGTCGACCGTAAAATTTTGGCCGATATCGCGGTGAGGGACGCGGCAGCATTTTCTGCGCTCGTTAAAGTTGCGCAACAGTCTCTCGCAGCCGCTTGAGCGGAGCGCTCGGCCCTCGTAATACCGAGGTGCGCTGGCTGCGTTCGCTGCTACGCGATCCTGAATTAAGGCGAACTGAACAGCGTTGCGTCTTGGAGGGTCCTCGCCCCATCTTGGGAGCCTTGGATCGCTCGGCCCAATTAGAAACGCTATTTCTGGGTCCGGGCGCCGACCGAGCCTTCGCCCCTTTAGTTGAAAGAATTAGCATTGCTGGAACCGAAATTATTCAGCTCAAAGACGACGCCATCGAGCGAATTTCAACTACTCGTTCTCCTCAGCCGATTCTGGCGTTGGCGGCACTCCCTGCGCCCGCTACCTCACTAGCCAAACTCACCGGTGGGGGAACGTTGGTGGTCACAATAGGCATCAATGATCCCGGGAATCTAGGTACGATTTTACGTAGCGCGGAAGCTTCAGGAGCAGTCGCGGTCATGTCGTGCGGTTCGGCAGTAGATCTTTTTAATCCCAAGGTGGTGCGTTCGAGTGCGGGAGCAATTTTTGGCATTCCGGTACTGGAGATCGAAGATTCGGTGGCAGCCATGAAATCCTTAACTCCCGAATGGAATCGGGTCGGAGCCTATGTAAACGACGGCGAACGCTACGACACAATCGATCTCCATTCGCGCAGCGCGGTGGTATTCGGTAACGAAGCTCATGGATTACCGAGGTCGCTGGGACCACATATCGATCAACGCATGACAATTCCTTTAGCCGGATGGGCCGAATCCCTAAATGTGGCCATGGCGGTATCAGTAGTTTGTTTTGAAGCGGCTCGACAGCGAAATCAAAACCGTATTAAGCCATGACGATGGCATCCATCACCGACGATCTCGCGGCGGCAGCGACGGCGGCGGCAGCGGCCATTGCTGAAATTTCGTCCTTGGCTGCGCTAGACGAAGCGCAACGCGAACTGCTGGGCAAGCGTTCGGTGGCGGCCAATGTTAAAGAGGCGATTAAATCGCTTACGGCCGAAGAACGGCCTGAGGTCGGGCGACAACTTTCTCAGTACACCGCTGCTATAGAAGAATTATTGGCTGAACGCCGGGCTCAGTTAGGAGTGGGTACAGCATCGGGCGACGGGATTGATTTAAGCGCGGGTGGTCATGGCAACGCTCGCGGTCATCTTCATTTAGTAACGCAAATACGCCGACAGCTAGAAGACATTTTTATCGGACTGGGTTACCGGATTGCTGAAGGGCCCGAAGTCGAGGACGACTGGCATAATTTTGCGGCACTCAATATTCCCCCCGCCCATCCCGCCCGTTCGATGCAAGACACTCTTTATGTCGACTTAGGCGCCGATGAACAGGTAATGCTGCGCACCCACACCTCACCCGTTCAGATTCGCACCATGGAAACCGAGGAACCCCCGATTTACGTAATCGCGCCCGGCCGCACCTATCGCAACGAAACTTTAGATGCTCGTCATTCTCCTATCTTTCATCAAATGGAATGTTTAGCGATTGATCGCGATCTGACGATGGCCGACTTGTTCGGAACCATTGAAACTTTTGCTCGGCAACTTTTCGACGACAACTCAGTGCAGACTCGTTTTCGTTCCGATTATTTTCCTTATACCGAACCCTCGGCCGAGCTGGCCGTTAGTTGTGTGTTTTGCCAGAGCCGCGGCTGTCGAGTGTGCTCACAAACTGGGTGGATCGAACTGGGTGGGTGCGGAATGGTCGATCCGGATGTTTTGCGCGCAGTAAATATAGATCCTGAAGTGTGGCAGGGATTTGCCTTTGGCTTTGGTCTTGAACGGATTGCAATGATTCGCTACGGCATCGACGAAATCCGTACTTTTTTTGATAATGACCTTCGATTTTTAGCGCAGTACTGATGAGATTACCGCTGTCATGGGTCCGCGAATTTACGCCCTTAGACCATCCGGTCACGGAGATAGTAAGCGCGCTTAATCAACTCGGTCTTGAAGTTGAGCAAATAGATAACCACGGCGCCGAAGTGGTTGGAGTTAAAACCGTACGAGTACTTTCGGTGGCTCCGCATCCCGACGCCGACCGCTTAGTGCTCGTTGACATCGATACTGGTTCAGGGGCGACCCAAGTGGTTTGCGGTGCTTCTAATTTGGTGGCCGGAATGGTTGTTCCTCATGCCGGAATCGGAGCTCAAGTTCCGGGCGGGTTAACTCTGGCGAGTAGAAAAATTCGGGGACAAGTATCAGAAGGGATGCTGTGCTCCGCTTTAGAACTTGGTCTCGGCGACGATGCTCGCGGCATCCTCGAACTCGATCCGAATAGCGACCTCGGAATAGATGTTAAAGAGATGCTTAATCTCGACGATGTCATACTCGACATAGCCATTACTCCCAACCGGCCCGACGCGATGTGCGTAATTGGCGTAGCTCGCGAGCTGGCCGCCTTTTTTGGGGAACCGCTTTTGGTTAGTAAACCCAGTTTTTCTGTCGATCGCGCGCTCGATTCGTCGCTCGATGTGACTATCGAAGAATCCGCACGCTGCCCTCGCTATTACGGCCACCGCGCTTCGGTGACGGTAGGACCTTCCCCCGCGTGGTTGCGTGAACGTTTAGTAAAAGCGGGTTTGCGGTCGATTAACAACGTGGTTGATGTGACTAACTATGTACTGCTGGAACGTAATCAACCGCTGCATGCTTTCGATGCCGCCAATCTTGCCGGTCCAGGAGTGATTGTCCGACTCGCCAAGGACGGAGAGCGCATCACCACTCTTGATGGAGTTGAGCGAGTGCTCGAAAATAGCGATCTGCTGATATGTGATTCCAACAGCAACCCGCAAGCGCTGGCCGGAATTATGGGGGGAAGCGTCGGGCAGGTAACCGACGTCACCACTGAGATCGTTTTGGAAGCGGCCTATTTCGAACGTATGGGAATCGCGCGGTCGTCTAAACGCCAAAAAGTGCGAACCGAGTCGAGCGCGCGGTTCGAGCGGGGGATTGACCCCGAAGGCGTTGTTGACAGCGCAACACGCGCACTCGAGTTATTAGTACAAGTTGCGGGAGCGCGCGTAGCGACAAACGGAGTCGATAAATATCCTGAAGCCTACGCAGAAAAACGGATTACTCTTCGCACCGATCAAGTTAATCGGCTGTTAGGTACTGAACTTGTTCCGGACGATATAGACAAAGCGCTAACGCCAATCGAAATTCAACTTAAGCCGATTAAAAAGTCTCACGACTTTGAGTGTACGGTTCCCAGTTTCCGCCCCGATCTCGCGCGCGAAGTGGATCTAATTGAAGAAGTTGCTCGGCTTATCGGATTTTCTCGGATCGGGCGCACAGTACCGCGGCCACAAAATCAGGTAGGGGGATTAAGCGCGCGTCAATCCGCCCGCCGAGCCGTCGCCGATGCACTAGTAGGTGCAGGATTTTCAGAAGCTATAACTGTTCCGTTCGTAAGCGAGGCGGCATTAGTAGGGTTTGAAAATGATAAAGCAGTAGCGTTGCGTAACTCGCTTAGCGCCGAAGAACCATTTTTACGCACTTCACTGATACCGGGTTTGATTGACGCCTTACGCCTTAATTATTCACGCGGTATGAAAACGGCACG
Organism: Acidimicrobiia bacterium; assembly: GCA_038904515.1. Taxonomy (GTDB): domain Bacteria; phylum Actinomycetota; class Acidimicrobiia; order IMCC26256; family PALSA-555; genus SHUY01. Next base: position 10,869 of record JBCKKA010000011.1, read on the forward strand.
GTTGTTTGAATTAGGTGCAGTTTTTCATGCGCCTACATCAGATCAACTATTACCCAACGAACCGGAAAGAATTGGTGGCGTACTGGTAGGTCGGGTAGCTCGCCGTCCAGTAGAAGATGATCGCACTCTCGACGGATTCGACGCGGCCGACGCCGTACGAGTGGTAGCCGACGCGCTGGGCATAAAGGCTCTAGAAATTTCATCCAGCTCCAGCCGTTCGGCTGGAGCTGGATCGGGATCTTGGAGTGAAGTTAAAGTTGGTGCTACGAGTTGGGGTTGGATCGCGGTTTTGAATAAAGTTTCGGGCTTTGACGACCCCGTAGTGATCTTCGAGTTGACCCTCGATAATCAAGGGGATCAACTGGGGGATCAACTGGAAATCGAATCGGCGCGGCCGTACCTTGCTCCGTCTTCGTATCCGCCGTCGACCATCGACTTAGCGTTTGAACTCAATGAAGACATTTCCGCCGGCACGGTTTTGGCCACTTTGCGCCATTCAAGCGGAGCGTTATTGGAATCAGTCGAGCTCTTCGACGAATATCGCTCCGATAACCTTGGCGCGGGTCGGAAGAGTTTGGCTTTTTCGCTCAGGTTCAGAGCTTCTGATCGCACTCTCACCGATCAAGAGGTGGGAGCAGTGCGATCGGCCTGCGTTAATGCGGTAATCGATACCCTCGGCGCCACTCTGCGGGGGGTTGAATAAGTATTCAGTCCCCTGTATACTAAAGGGATGACTTATCGCACGGGAGTATTGGGCGCTTCGGGCTATACCGGCGCCGAATTACTTCGCCTATTGGCTAATCACCCCGAATTCGATGTCGTCTTGGCCACCGCGGGAACGAATGCGGGCCAAGCCGTGACCGAGCTCTATCCGGCTTTAGGTCCGGCCTATCCGCGTTTAAATTTCGAAACCCTCGCCCCGGACAGTATCGATGATCTTGATCTAGTTTTTCTTGCCTTACCGCACGGCGAATCGCAAAAATTGGTTCCTGATTTAGTGGGACGAGTCAAACACATTACTGATCTTGCCGCCGACTTTCGCCTTCCCGCACCGATTTACTCCGAATGGTATGGCGAAGCCCATTCGGCTCCCGAGTTATTAAATGATTTTGCTTACGGCCTGCCGGAACTATTTCGCAGCCGACTCAACTCGGAAGTATTTGTTGCCGCCCCCGGTTGTTATCCGACTGCGAGTGCCTTGGCATTAGCTCCACTGTTGGCTCACGGGATGGCTGAACCTACCGGAATAATCATAGATGCGGTCTCGGGCATTTCTGGTCGTGGTCATGGACTTTCGGTCGAAAGTCTTTATTCGGAAGCCAACGAAAATGTCAATGCTTACGAACTTTTGACTCATCGCCATACTGGTGAGATTCAGTTCTCGTTAGATCATGTTTATGGAAATCCGGTGGAAGTCCTTTTTACTCCGCATTTAGCACCTATGACGCGCGGCCTTTTAGCAACCTGTCACGCCCGCCCTGCTGTCGATGGCCTCACTTCACAACGTCTGCTCGATCTTTATCGCGATTACTACGCTAACGAACCGTTCGTTGTCGTTAGCGAAAATCCACCGGCGACAAAATCTTCTCTTGGAGCCAATTTCGCTTACGTGACTGTGCGTTACGATTCGCGCACTAACAGTATTTTGGCATTGGCATCAATCGATAATCTGGTTAAAGGTGCCGCCGGTCAAGCTATTCAAGCAACCAACCGAGTAGTCGGGCTTCCCGAAGTCACCGGGTTAGCAACGCTTGGGCTAGTTCCGTGAGCATTACTGCCGTGCCCGGATTTTCCGCGTCGGGAGTCGCGTGTGGAATTAAAGCATCCGGTGCACCCGATTTATCTTTGGTCGTTACTACTGACCGCAGTCCAGTGCCGGCCGCCGGCGTATTTACTACCAACTTGGCTTGCGCCGCGCCCGTGCAGGTTACCCGTCAGCATTTGAAATCCGGACGCGCCGCCGCAGTGATACTCAATTCGGGCAACGCTAATGCTGCGACGGGCGCACCCGGACGAGCAATAGCGGAAGAAATGTGCGCACTAACCGCGGAGCCGTTAGGGCTAGATCCACAGGATGTTCTCGTTTGCTCAACGGGTTTTATCGGGATTCCGATGACCATTGATCCCGTTGTCGCGGGCTTGCCCAACCTGATTGCCGGGTTAGGAAGCGACTTGGCCGCCGGTGAGGCCGCGGCCACTGCCATTCTCACCACCGATACCGTACGCAAAGAGGCATTCGTTTCTGGTCCCGGATTTTCGGTTGGCGCGATGGCTAAAGGAGCGGCCATGTTGGCGCCGGCCATGGCCACCATGTTGGCGGTAATCGTCACCGACATAGTGGCCGATTCGTCCTTGCTTCATCAAGCCCTAGTTCACGGAGTCGCTGATTCATTCAACATGCTTTTGGTCGATGGCGCGATGAGCACCAACGACACGGTTCTGCTGTTAGCTAATGGCGTTTCCGGTACTCCAACAAACACTGGCGCCACTAAAGACGCGTTCATTGATGCCGTAGCCGAAGTGAGCCAAAGCTTGGCGTTAGCTATGGCGAACGATGCTGAAGGAGCGACCAAATTAGCAACCGTGGTGGTTAGCGGTGCTCGTACCCAAGATGATGCTCGCCGTGCCGCGCGCGCGGTGGCGTCAAGTCAACTGGTTCAGTGTTCACTTTATGGGTCAGATCCCTACTGGGGCCGAGTGCTATCTGAACTCGGCGCGAGTGGAGCGATTTTCGATCCCGAAAAAACTGTCATTTCTTATAACGGATTCACAGTTTGCCGCGATGGGGTAGCCGCACCACACGACAGCAAATCGCTGGCTGCGACTATGGCTGCCCGCGATATTTTGATCGAATGCAAACTAAATGCCGGCGATCAGCAAGCGAAGATGCACTTCACTGATTTAACTCACGCGTATATTGACGAAAACGCGGCTACATCATGACTTCCGCGGCGGCCAAACCGCAGATCCAGAATCGATTAGCTAATACGCACGAAAAAGCCCAAGTATTAGCTGACGCACTCCCGTACATTCGTGAATTTGCGGGTAAGACCGTGGTAATTAAATACGGTGGCAATGCTATGGAAGATCCCGCTCTGGCCAACTTCTTTGCCGAAGATATCGTCTTGATGCACTTAGTCGGATTGCGTCCGGTAGTAGTGCACGGTGGTGGTCCGCAAATAAGTGCTTTGATGCGCAAATTAGGGAAAGAACCCAAATTTATCGACGGGTTGCGAGTTACTGATGGCGAAACCGTAGACATCGCGCGCCAAGCTCTGGTTGATGAGGTAAACCAAGATGTAGTAAGCGCGCTCAACCAATTCGGTTCGTACGCGGTAGGGATGTCGGGTGAAGATTCAGGTCTTTTACGCGTGACGACCCGCGATGTCGATTTAGGTTTCGTTGGCGATGTTGAAGAAGTAAATACCGATATTCTCGAACGCGCTTTAGCTGAAGACTTGATTCCCGTAGTGGCCACAATGGGGGCCGATTCCTCGGGCCAGGCTCATAATGTAAACGCCGATGACGCCGCGGCCGCAATCGCCATCGCCATGAAAGCGGAAAAACTTATCTATCTAACCGACGTGGCCGGAATCTATCGCGACTTTTCTGACGCGGGATCATTGATTTCTCAAATCAACTGCGCGGGTCTTGAAGAAATGCGAGTCGAGAATCGTATTGGTGACGGCATGATTCCTAAAGTCGAATCGTGCGTTGAGGCTTTACAGTCTGGTGTTAGTCGAGCCCATATTCTTGATGGCCGCATACCTCACGTACTGTTACTTGAGTTATTCACTCCCGAAGGGGTGGGAACGGTGATCGATCGATGAGCCATTTTCGATGAACCATTTTGAGGAACTGCGTGCTCTTGACGAGCAATACGGGATGCAAAATTACCAGCGTCTTCCAGTTGCTTTCGTTAAAGGCGATGGGGTTCAGCTGTGGGACACCGATGGTCGTCGCTATCTCGATTTCTTGTCGGGCATCTCGGTGGTGTCGCTAGGACATGCTCATCCCGAGGTCGCGCAGAGTATCGCGGATCAGGCCAAGTTGTTATGCCATATTTCGAATCTTTATTACAACGATTTAGCTCCTCGATTGGCCGCTCAACTTGATGCACTTATCGGCGGCGGTGGGCGCATATTTTTCACTAACTCGGGTGCGGAAGCCGTCGAATGTGCAATTAAGTTGGCGCGTCGTTATGGTCAAGCCCACGGCGGTCCGGAGTGTTACGAAATTATTTCTACTTACGGATCGTTTCATGGGCGCACTCTGGCTACTCTCGCCGCCACCGGCCAACTACAAAAGCACGAGGCGTTCCAGCCGTTACCCCGCGGATTTCGCTATGTCGAGTTCGGCGCTATCGATGCGTTAGCGGCAGCCCTCGATGATCGCGTTGCCGCGGTAATGGTTGAGTCGATCCAAGGTGAAGGGGGAGTGATACCGGCACCACCGGGCTATCTCGAAGCAGTACGCGATTTATGTACTGAGCGCGAAATCTCGATGATCGTTGACGAAGTGCAAACTGGACTCGGTCGCACCGGTGATTGGTTTGGTTTCCAAGCCGCGGGAGTCCGCCCCGACATCGTCACTTTGGCCAAAGCGCTGGGCAACGGAATGCCTATTGGCGCTTGTTGGGCCCGTGATGAAGTGGCCGCCGCTTTTCAGTTTGGGGATCATGGTTCAACTTTTGGCGGTCAACCATTAGCCGTAAGCGCGGCGCTGGCAGTTCTGAAAATCATGCACGACCTCGATGTGCCTACTTTGGCCGCGCGTTCAGGGTTATTGCTGACCGAAGCTTTAGCAGCCCTACCCGGTGTTGCCAGCGTACGCGGGCGGGGTCTGCTGTTGGCGGTAGAACTTGATCCCGACATCGCCGCCGCTACGGTAGCGACGAAATGTCTCGAAAACGGACTGATAGTAAATGCGGTCACCAAGTCGGCCTTGCGATTAGCGCCGCCGCTGCTCGTAAGTGAAGACGAATGTACCGAAGCAGTAGAGATATTAGGTGAGTCGATTGCTACCGTTCGTTCATTAGCCGATAATGGAATTTCGCCATGAGCAATCCCGCTATGGGTAATCAGGCCACGAGCAACCCCGCTCCCGTGAAACATTTCTTAGAGGTGGATGATTTCGACCCGGCCGAGCTGGCCTTCGTATTAGCGACAGCCCAGCGCTGGAAGTCGAAGCCTAAGGAAGTCCCCAACTGTCTTGAAGGACAAGGGGCGGCTTTGTTGTTTCAAAAACCCAGTACTCGAACGCGCGTCTCTACCGAAATGGCAGTAGTGACTTTGGGTGGCCATCCGATTTCTTTGCGCGGCGAAGAGGTGGGGTTAGGGGTACGCGAGTCGGCCTCCGATATTGCAAAAATGCTGGCGGGCTATTGCGCTTTGATCGGAGCGCGCGTAAATGATCATCACGATCTTGAAATCATGGCCGAAAACTCAACCGTTCCGATTGTAAATCTCTTGTCTGATCGCGCCCATCCGTGCCAAGCCGTGGCCGACTTACTTACTCTGCACGAGCATTGGGGTGAACTGGAGGGTCGTAAACTCGCTTTTATCGGCGACGGCAATAACGTGGTTACGTCGTTGGCGTGTGCTGCCGCTTTGACAGGTTTAGAAGTCGTAATTTCTTCGCCAGTTGGTTATGAACTTGAAAGTGAAGTGGTTGCTCGTACGCGCAACTTAGGTGGAACGGTCGACTTGATCTCCGATCCCTACGAAGCGGTAGCCGGAGTCGATGCGATCTATGCCGATGTCTGGACGTCGATGGGACAAGAATCGGAAGCCGCGGCGCGTCAATCCGCTTTCTCTGGTTACCAAATAAACGCAGCATTACTAGCCGCCGCCGGACCCGAAGCGGTATTTTTACACTGTCTTCCAGCTCATCGGGGCGCAGAAGTTACCGCCGAAGTAATCGATGGCCCGCAATCTTTGGTTTGGCAACAGGCAATCAACCGCATGCACGCGACGCGCGCGATAATCGCTTTTTTGCTAGGAGCAATTAGTAAAAAGGAGAAAAACTAATGACCACGCTAGGTAAGCCGCAGCGCCATCATCGCATCGCTCGCTTATTGGAAGACCAAGCGATTTCTAGCCAAGCTCAATTAGTTGAACTTTTGGCAACTAACGGAGTTAGCGCTACCCAAGTGACGGTAAGTCGCGACCTCGAAGAAATGGGAGCAGTAAAAATTCGCATTCCGGGTGGAGCGATGGCGTACGCAATTCCCGAACACTCCAAGGAGCGAGTTGCACCCGTTGATCATCTTCGCCGAGTACTAGGTGAATTTGTGGTCGAAGTGGCGGTGAGTGCAAATATCGTGGTTCTACGCACTCCGCCAGGATCGGCGCACGTAATCGCATCGGCTCTCGATCGCGCCGGTCTTGAAGGAGTGCTGGGCACAGTAGCGGGTGACGACACTCTTATTTTGGTTTGTTCCGAACCAAGAGTGGGGAAACTGGTCGCCGAACAACTGTCCGATCTGGCCGGTCTTTCGTAATGAGTGCTAGTGGTAAGGCAAAATTTCCGATGGCAATTAAGGAGAATTTCTAATGAGTGATGTATCCCGCGTGGTGCTGGCCTATTCCGGTGGCCTCGATACTTCAGTGGCAGTCAAGTGGATTACCGAGGAGTGGGGGGCCGAAGTGGTGGCGCTGGCAGTCGACGTAGGCCAAAGCGCCGACGACGACTGGGAGATTATCCGTCAACGCGCTCTAGCCGCAGGGGCAATAGAGGCGGTAGTGATTGATGCCCGTGCGGAGTTTGCTGATGATTATTGTCTTCCCGCGCTTAAAGCCAACGCGCTCTACGAAGGCAAGTATCCGTTAGTTTCCGCACTAAGCCGACCGGTAATCGTTAAGCATCTGGTGGCAGCAGCCCGCCAGTTCAATGCCGATTCAGTCGCGCACGGTTGCACCGGCAAAGGTAACGATCAGGTGCGCTTTGAAGTTTCGTCGCGCGCCCTTGCTCCCGATCTTGAAGTGCTAGCACCGGTTCGAGTTTGGGGCTTCACCCGAGAAGAATCTATTGATTACGCGATCCAGCACGAAATACCAATCTCGGTTCGCAAAGATAATCCGTATTCCATCGACGAAAATCTTTGGGGTCGAGCAATCGAATGTGGAGTTATAGAAGATCCGTGGGTTGCGCCACCACAGGAGCTCTACGCGCTGACTACCGATCCCGCTCACGCGCCTACCGAACCATGGGAGCTTACGATCGCGTTCGAAGGCGGAAAGCCGATAAGCATCGATGGCCAAAAAATGGAACTGGTTGATCTCATTAACGCGGTTAGCAGCCGAGTAGGTTCGTACGGCTGGGGTCGACTTGATATGGTCGAAAACCGCCGGGTCGGCATCAAAAGCCGAGAGGTTTACGAATGCCCAGGGTCGTTAGCGCTAATAATGGCTCACGCCGATCTTGAATCGATAACCCTAGAGCGTGATCTAATGAGAGAAAAAGCTCGACTCGAATTGCGTTACGCGGAATTGGTTTATGACGGTTTGTGGTTTTCGCCACTGCGCGCCGCTCTCGATTCGTTCATTGAAACCTCGCAAACCGCGGTTACCGGCGAAGTGCGTCTGCGCCTTGAACCGGGGCGCTGTTGGGTGACTGGCCGCCGATCGGAAACCGGTCTTTATGACCACGGTCTCGCTACTTACGACGCCACCGACAGTTTCCGCCATGAAGACGCGGCCGGATTTGTTCGCCTGTGGGGACTTGGTCTCGAAACGGTGGCCCGTACCCAAGGACCACCAGTCTGATGGCCGACAATTCGGGAAAATCACTTTGGCACGGTCGTTTTGCCGATGACCCCAGCGCGGAATTGATGGAATTCACCGCAAGTTTGGCGGTCGATAGTCGTTTAGCCGAATACGATCTTGTCGGCTCGCGCGCCCATGTAGAGATGTTGGGAGCCACCGGCATCCTGACCGCCGACGAAGTAGCCGAAATATTGGCCGCGCTAGCAAAAACCGGTCAAGAAATCGAAGCCGGAACCTTCGTAGTAGTTGATTCCGATGAAGACATACATACCGCCATCGAGCGTCGAGTAACCGAGATAGCGGGGGCCACGGGGGCCAAAATTCATACCGGCCGCAGTCGCAACGATCAAGTGGCGACTGACCTACGACTGTGGTTTCGCGATGCCGTGGGCGAGGTCGTTACTGCAACTCATAATTTGCAATCGGTATTGCTGAATCAAGCCGAGACCGCCGGTACTGATGTCTATCTTCCGGGTTACACCCACCTGCAGCGCGCCCAACCGGTGCTGCTGGCGCACCATTTGTTGGCGCACTTCTGGGCGTTAGCGCGCGACGCCGATCGCTGGCGTGACGCTCTCGATCGAGCCGATGTTTCACCGCTCGGAGCGGGAGCGTTGGCCGGGTCGAGCTTGCCGATCGATCCGGCGCAGAGCGCAGAAAAGCTGGGGTTCGCTCGCTCGTTCGAGAACTCACTAGATGCGGTATCCGATCGCGATTTTGTCGCGGAAGGTTTATTCACCGCCGCGTTAGAACAAGTTCACCTGTCTCGTATCGGTGAGGAAATAGTGTTGTGGGCCAGCGCCGAGTTCGGTTTCATCGATCTCGCGGAATCCCACAGTACGGGATCTTCTATGTTGCCGCATAAGAAAAATCCCGATATCGCCGAATTGGCGCGCGGTAAGTCCGGCCGACTTATTGGAAACCTGACCGGATTTTTAGCCACGCTCAAAGGATTGCCACTTGCTTACAATCGCGATCTTCAAGAAGACAAGGAACCTATCTTCGACGCCTTTGACACCCTCAACTTGAGTTTGTCCGCTCTAGCCGGACTGCTCGCGGCCTCAAGTTTTAATAGCGCGAACATGCGCGCCGCCGCCGATACGCCTGAAAATTCAGTTACTGATTTAGCGGAGTACTTAGTTAAAGCGGGGGTGCCGTTTCGTGACGCCCACGCGCGCGTGGGCGCGCTAGTGCGTGAAGCCCGCGAAAGTGGAGTCGAACTAAAAGAGTTAGTAGCCACGACACCCGATCTCGGACCCGAAGCAGTCAAACTCTTTGCCGCCGGCGCGGCGGTGAGCAATCGACTTAGTCCGGGTGGTGCGGGGCCGGGTCCATTGGCGGTTCAGCTTGTTCAAGCCCACGAAGA
>JBCKKA010000011.1:25000-33678 GCA_038904515.1 Acidimicrobiia bacterium
TCCTGTACCACCATGTACGCGCCAAATCCACCGAGACGGCGACTCGGGGCTGCTCTTCGGAGCGAACCGGACACGTGGCTCGAACGGATAGCGATGGGGGGACGCAGAAGGGTAGGTCTACCGGGCGATGGTTGTCCCGGGGTAAGCATGTAGGGGGATCGGTAGGTAAATCCGCCGGTCATATACTCTGAGATGTGATGCCGAACCGATTTAGGTGAAGTGACTGATCCCATGCTGCCTAGAAAAGCCTCTAGCGAGCTGACATGGTGCCCGTACCCCAAACCGACTCAGGTGGGCACGTAGAGAATACGAAGGCGATCGAGAGAACTCTGGTTAAGGAACTCGGCAAATTGCCCCCGTAACTTCGGAAGAAGGGGGGCCTCCGTAGGGTGAAGGACCTCGCGTCCCTAGCTTGAAGAGGCCGCAGAAACCAGGGCCAAGCGACTGTTTACTAAAAACACAGGAGCGTGCTAAGTCGCAAGACGACGTATACGCTCTGACGCCTGCCCGGTGCCGGAAGGTTACGTGGAGGGGTTAGCCGCAAGGCAAAGCTCTGAAACTAAGCCCCGGTAAACGGCGGCCGTAACTATAACGGTCCTAAGGTAGCGAAATTCCTTGTCGGGTAAGTTCCGACCTGCACGAATGGCGTAACGACTTGGCTACTGTCTCAACCAGAGACTCGGCGAAATTGCACGACGAGTAAAGATGCTCGTTTCCCGCAGAAGGACGGAAAGACCCCGTGGACCTTTACTACAATCTGTTGTTGATCTTCGGTACGTGCTGTGTAGGATAGGTGGGAGTCGTGGAAGCTGGGGCGTCAGCCTCGGTGGAGACAACCTTGAAATACCACCCTTTACGTAGTGGAGATCTAACCCAGGCCCGTGAATCCGGGTCGGGGACAGCGCCAGGTGGGTAGTTTGACTGGGGCGGTCGCCTCCTAAAGAGTAACGGAGGCGCCCAAAGGTTCCCTCAGCCTGGTTGGTCATCAGGCGGCGAGTGCAAAGGCACAAGGGAGCTTAACTGCGAGACCTACAAGTCGAGCAGATGCGAAAGCAGGGCTTAGTGACCCGGCTGTGGCATGTGGAAGCGCAGTCGATTAACGGATAAAAGGTACCCCGGGGATAACAGGCTTATCTTGCCCAAGAGTTCACATCGACGGCAAGGTTTGGCACCTCGATGTCGGCTCGTCGCATCCTGGGGGGGAAGCATCTCCCAAGGGTTGGGCTGTTCGCCCATTAAAGCGGTACGCGAGCTGGGTTTAGAACGTCGCGAGACAGTTCGGTCCCTATCCTCTGTGGGCGTTGGAGATTTGTGAGGTGCTGTCCCTAGTACGAGAGGACCGGGACGGACGCAGCTCTCGTGCGCCAGTTGTCCTGCCAAGGGCACGGCTGGTTAGCGACCTGCGGAAAGGATAAGCGCTGAAAGCATCTAAGCGCGAAGCCTTCCTCGAGATTAGATCTCCCACCGGTATAACCGGGTAAGGCCCCTGGTAGACGACCAGGTTGATAGGCCGGAAGTGTAAGCACGGTGACGTGTTCAGCTGACCGGTACTAATCGGCCGAGGGCTTGAAATCTTTTTGTACGTTGCTCGTGCTCGCTCTGAGGTTCTTTCAAAGATCCGCAACTAAAATATTTTGACAATTTAAATAGATGTTCCGGTGGCCATGGCGGCGGGGAAACACCCGTTCCCATTTCGAACACGGCAGTGAAGATCGCCAGCGCCGATGGTACTTGAGGGTAGACCCTCCGGGAGAGTAGGACGCCGCCGGGCTTATTTGTAAAGACACGCCAGCGACATTTTGTCGCTGGCGTTGTCGCGTCACGGATGGGGTGCCTCTACAATGTCGAGCCTCTACAATGTCGAGATGGGTGATCGTGAGCGTGCCGGTCGCGCCAGAAAACTAGGTGGGCGTACCGGCGGATTTGGTCCTCACGGTCCTCCTAAAGATCCTGAGTATGAGCGTCAAGGCGATAAGCCGCGCCGCGCGCGACCCGAACCCGATCGCCCCGTCCTGCGCACTCGCGGCGAACGTCAAGGAGCCGATAAACCCAAACGGGCGGCCGCGGCGATTGCTCCCGCGCGTCGACGCAAGCGACGACCACTTCCGGAAGTCAGTGAACAAATTTTAGAATCGGCCGGCCGTCGAGGCCCATATTTCTTAAACGAACTAGAAGCCGCCGCCGATGCTTACGCTAACGATCGCGATCGCGAGGCGGTACGACGATTGCGACCACTACGAGTAGCGCTTCCTCAAGTTGCCGCGGTGCGTGAACTACTGGGTCTAGGGCAATATCGATTAGGAAACTATCGAGCGGCGACGGCTGAGCTCAAAGCATTTTTTGAAATTACTAATTCGGTCGAACAACACCCCGTATTAATGGATTGCGCTCGAGCCCAGCGACGATGGCGGCGAGTAGATGTTTTGTGGGAAGAATTGCTGGCTAATCCGACCACGCCCGAAATTATGTACGAGGGCCGCATTGTTGCGGCGGGGGCGCTGGGCGATCAGGGGCGTTTTGATGAAGCGATTGCTTTGCTGGAACGCAAAAGTGCGACAGTCCGCAAGCCCAAGATTTATCATTTGCGACTTTGGTACGCCCTGGCTGACCTTGAAGAGCGAGGAGGGAATAACGCCAATGCCCGGGCGCGATTCAGAAGGATTAAGCGTTTTGATAAATCCTTTAGTGATGTTGATAACCGGTTGGCCAATCTTCGATAATTTTGTCTCACCCCGGCGTTAATGTAAAAAAACTCTCCGAGCAGTCTTCCCCGATAACTTGAATTCAGGAAAACTTGAATTCACGAAAACTTGAATTCACGAAAAGGGAGAAACTATGCCAGATCCAGGAAAATCCAGTTCCGGAAAATCCAGCACTAAAGCCGAGAACGAGGCGGGGATCAATCTGGTGGTCTTGCGGGGCACGGCTTCGGGTCCCGCAGAAATCCGCAACCTACCGTCGGGTAGCCAGCTAGCCACCTTGGCGCTAAGGGTTCCGGGGTCGACCGACCAAGCCACCTCTGCCCCAGTGGCGATATGGGAACCGGCGAAATGGATTGGCGATGTTGAGGAGGGCGATTCTCTGGTGGTCGTCGGAATCGTGCGGCGAAGGTTTTTTCGCACCGCGGTCGGTACCACCTCGGCGCGGGTAGAGATTGAAGCTTCATCTATAAGCAAAGCCGGAGACCACCGTCGGCGGACCGCGGCGTTGCGGAGAGTGGAGGCGGCGCTAGAACCACTCTTGTGAGCCCCAATCCCAATATCGCGGGCTGGCGCCTCTAAGATTTGACTAAGAGAAATATAAAAAAGGCGTATTTCGTGACAATTGATGAAAAATTAAAGCCCGAAGCTATCGAAGAAGTGGTTATCCGCTTCGCGGGTGATTCGGGCGACGGAATGCAACTTACGGGCAACCGTTTTACCGACGCCAGTGCGATTTTTGGTAACGACCTCGCCACTCTGCCTGATTTTCCCGCCGAAATTCGTGCCCCCGCCGGAACCATCGCGGGGGTTTCGTCATTTCAAGTGCAGATTTCTTCTTACGAAACTTTGACTCCTGGCGATCGCCCCGGAGTTTTAGTAGCCATGAATCCGGCTGCGCTTAAAGCCAATGTGGGGGAGTTGATTCCTGGCGGCACTCTGATCGTGAACGAAGATACTTTTGAAGAACGCAATCTTGAAAAGGCGGGTTACGTAGGCAATCCGCTCGATGGTGACGCGCTAGCGGCCTATCGGGTAATCCGAATACCGATGACATCGATGACCCTCGAAGCCACCAAAGAATCAGGAGTTAAACCTCGCGACGCCCAGCGAGCAAAAAATCTCTTTGCTCTGGGATTGGTCTCGTGGATGTACACCCGTCCGGTTGAACCGACAGTTGACTGGATAAAGAAAAAATTCGCGGGCCAAGAAAAAGTTCTTGCCGCTAATGTTGCTGCATTTCGGGCGGGTTTTAACTTCGGTGAGACCGCGGAACTTTTTGATCATCCGTACGCCATTGCTCCGGCGCGGTTAGAGCCCGGCCTCTATCGAAATATTTCTGGCAATGTTGCCACTGCTTACGGGCTGGTCGCGGCCGCGCAGTGCGCCAAGTTGCCTTTGTTCTACGCGTCTTATCCTATTACTCCGGCCTCAGATATCCTTCACGAACTTTCATCACTAAAAAACTTTGGCGTCCGTACCATCCAAGCCGAAGATGAAATTGCCGCAGTGGGTGCAGTAGTAGGAGCAGCGTTCGCAGGCCAACTCGCGGTAACTGCCACTAGCGGCCCCGGGATTGATCTCATGGCGGAAACACTAGGTTTGGCGGTTAGCACGGAATTGCCGATGTTGATTATCGATGTTCAGCGGGGCGGACCGTCTACCGGGTTACCCACTAAAACTGAACAATCCGATTTAATGCTGGTGATGTACGGCCGACACGGCGAAGCGCCGATGCCGATTGTGGCGGCAAAATCACCGAGCCACTGTTTTGAAGCAACCATAGAGGCGGCGCGTATTGCCCTTAAATACCGCACTCCCGTGTTCTTGCTCACGGACGGCTTCCTCGCTAATGGAGCCGAGCCGTGGTTACTACCCGATGTCGCGGCTTTGCCCGATATTTCGGTTCCGTTTGCTACTGAACCTAATCATGGCGACGAGTTTTGGCCGTTCTTGCGGGACCCCGAAACCTTGGCTCGACCGTGGGCTATTCCGGGCACTGAAGGATTAGAACACCGCATCGGCGGTCTCGAAAAACAAGACGGCTCCGGAAATATTAATTACGAACCAGAAAATCACGCTTTGATGACGAAACTGCGAGCCGACAAAATTGCCGGAATTGCTAAAGATATTCCCCTCGTTGAAATTGACGATCCGGACGCGGCCGACTTACTCGTATTGAGTTGGGGAAGTACTTGGGGTGTTGCTCAACAGGCCGTACGCCAGGCGCGCGGCCGCGGTCTTTCGGTGGCTCATGCTCACTTGGTCCATGTGAATCCTTTCCCGTCCAACTTGGGCGAAGTGGTTGCTAGATACCCCCGCTGCTTGATCCCCGAGATGAATATGGGACAACTCTCGCGACTCGTGCGGGCAGAATATTTGGTTGACGCCCAGACTATTTCTAAGGTGCAAGGGATACCGTTCCGCTCGGCGGAGATTGAAGACGCCATTGTGGCTATTCTGGAAGGACGGGAAATATCGTGACTGAACCGGTAACGCTAACCCGCAAGGATTACCAGACCGACCAAGAAGTGCGTTGGTGCCCTGGTTGTGGCGATTATTCAATTCTTACTGCGGTTCAATTGTTATTTGTTGAGCTGGGATTAGCTACTCGCAACCAAGTATTCGTTTCTGGCATTGGTTGCGCAGCCCGGTTCCCGTACTACATGGAAACTTACGGAATCCACAGCATTCACGGTCGCGCGCCCGCGGTGGCTACTGGCGTAGCCGTTGCCCGACCTGACCTCGATGTATGGGTCGTTACCGGTGATGGCGATTCCCTTTCTATCGGTGGAAATCACCTGATTCACGCTCTGCGTCGTAATGTAAACCTGAAAATTTTAATGTTTAACAATCAGATCTACGGTTTGACTAAAGGGCAGTTTTCACCCACCAGCGAAACCGGCAAGGTAACTAAATCGTCGCCGTTTGGTTCGCTCGACACTCCGTTTAACCCGATCTCCCTAACTCTGGGAGCCGAATCCTCATTTGTGGCGCGAACTCATGACATGGACCGAGCGCACATGATGGATACGATACGGCGCGCTTACAAGCACAAAGGGTCGGCATTTGTTGAGGTCTACCAAAATTGCAATGTGTTTAACGACGGCGCGTTTGAAGCGATTACCGCTAAAGCTAGCCGAGCCGACATGCTTATCGACCTCAAACATAACGAGCCGATTCGTTTTGGTGCTGATCAACAGTACGGCGTAGTGCTAAACGCTTTCGGCGAATGCGAGATCGTTGAAGTGGCTGATGTTGGAGTAGAAAAACTGATTGTGCACGACGAAACTCGTTCCGATCCATCTTTGGCATTTGCGCTCTCGCGGTTGGCTAGCGGTCCCACTATGCCTACACCGATTGGCGTATTTAGGTCTGTCGTCAGACCAACTTACGAAGATGAAGTTTCGATGCAACTGGCAGTCGCCACCGAGACGCGCGGGCCGGGCGACTTGGCGAAGTTGTTGTCTTCGGGTGGCACTTGGACGGTGGAGTAGTTCGGTTCTACGCGTCTAAATCTCTAAACACCATTCCGGTTCTCGGTTTCGGCGCGAAGTAAGTAGTCTTGGCCGGCATACGCAACTGAGCTCTAGCTACATCGTCGATTTCGGCCACGCTAACCGGTCGCAACAAAATTGCCACATCAAATTCTTTTTTGCGCACTGCCGCCGCTACGATTTGGACATCAGCACGATACGCCAACTCGTCGGTTCCAAGTAAAGGTCGCACGATGCGATCAAAGCGTACCGAGTCGACATTTTGCAACTCGATCGGATCGAGAACGTGCGCGGCCGTTACGGCTTCTTCGTTCGGAACGAATACGGCTCCACCTTCGGCGTCTATTAGCCCAATGCCGTTGCGACTTTCCATCTCCGCCGTTACTTGCGCGATAGCCGCGGGATCGCTGGTTCCGATAGCGACAATTTCTCCCACTGTTCGGAGGCGATCTCGCAAACCGTGGGGGACTCCGGCAGCAAGACGATGGATCGGTTCAACATCAAGTACCGATTCAGAAAGTTCGACGATCAAAGCCATTATGGAGTCGGCGCCCACCGCTAAATCGGGAGCATCCGAAACTTCACGGTAATAATTACGCGCGGTCTCGTAGCGGTGATGACCGTCAGCCAAAACAATGGGATTAGCGGCAACGAGTTTGACAATGTCGGCCACTTGAGCAGAGTCGGCGATTACTCCCATCTCGTGCCGCACGCCATCAACTACAACCAAATACGGTAGCGGCACGGTGGCTAAGCAATCGGTTAAACCGGAAGTCATAGAAAGTCCCCAGATGGGGTCTAGGTTCGCCCGAGTTGCTTGCAATAGAGCCAAGCGATCGCTGCGCGCTTTAGGAAGAGTGCACTCGTGAGGAAGAATTTCGCCGTCGGGAGCATCGACTCCCAACGCACCGATTACGCCGAGAGTCTGGTGGCCTCGTTCGGTCGTCATTGAATAGGCGTAGAACGCGGGAGCTTCGTCGGTTACGAGAACTCCCGATGCAGTCCACGCGTTAATGAGCATTTTCGCATTTTCGTAAGCGTCGGCCGAGCCTGCAGCGCGGGGAAGAATCAACCGAACCGCATTGTGAAGGCTTTGCTTTTCGAGATCGTCTCTTTCATTGTCAAGAATTACGTCGTAAGGAGGGGCGACTACTTCGTTGAGATTTGTGGATTCGGCGTAGCGCAACCCTCGAAACGGGACGAGCTCGGGCATGGATTAGACCTCCGTAGTGGGTTGACTTGAGATTCTCGCATACGGTTGAGGCGTGACGACGGAATCAAAATCACTCACTTTGGTTTGCGATCTCGATGGAGTGGTGTGGCGAGGTGACGAGCCGGTAGCGGGTTCCGCCGCGGCTTTAGCTGAGTTGCGAGCCGCGGGGTTCACGGTTCTTTTTCAATCTAATAACTCGTACGCAACCCCAGCAGTTATTTGCGCCAAATTGGTTGCAATGGGCATATCGGCTCAGCCAACAGATTTGATTACTAGCGCGTCGGCCGCGGTGACGATGTTGAATTTTGAATCAACCCCAGCGACGAATACGCGAGTTTTAGTCTTAGGCGGACCAGGATTGCGCGAAGCTATTGCCGCCACTGGTGCCGAGGTGGTTAAGCCGAGCGAGTCGATTGATTCCAGCAAAAGAAATAAAATTGACTTTGTAGTAGTGGGGTTTGATCCTGATTTCGATTTCACGAGCGTAGCGGTGGCCGCCGATGCCATTCGTGCCGGATCTCGTTTCATTGCCACTAACCGTGATCCGACCTATCCCGTCCCCGGCGGCGTAGTTCCCGGCGCGGGTGCGCTAGTAGCGGCAGTGGCAGTGGCCAGTGGGTGCGAACCGGAAGTGGCGGGAAAACCGGAGCCGCCGACGGTGGCGTTAACTCGAACGCGCCTGGGGGACTATGCGGTGATGGTAGGGGATCGTCCGAGCACCGACGGCGCTTTTGCCCACGCGTTGGGCATAGATTTCGCGCTGGTTTTGTCGGGCGTTACCACCCGCACCGCCCAGCCCGGAGGAGAAACTATCCCCGATCCTGCACCTCGCTGGGTCGGTGAGGATCTGTCTTCGCTAACCCCACAACTGTTGGCCTGGGCGGCCCAGAAGTCCTAACGAACGCCATCTACGCTATTAGTCAATGATTTATTTAGGTCCAGCAATTCAGTCCTGCTCAGGAAGCGGCTAATGCGTCGTCGTCTTGATGTTGAGTTAGTGCGGCGCGGTATTTGCGCGACTCGTTCTCAGGCTCAGGCCGCTATCTCCGAACAGCGGGTTGTGGTCGGTGGCGCTCCGGCATTGTCGAATGCTCGGCGCGTGGGCGCAAATGAATCACTTGCGCTTACCGGTATCGCTCCCCGTTTTGTCTCGCGTGGCGGCGACAAACTGGCCGCCGCGCTCGAGATTTTTTCAGTACCCGTCAGTGGTGTTTTTGCCCTTGATGCCGGGGTATCAACGGGCGGATTTACTGATTGCCTGTTGCAAAA
>JBCKKA010000012.1:0-33211 GCA_038904515.1 Acidimicrobiia bacterium
TTGATAGGTCTATTGTGGTATCGGAACATTTTTAGTACCGCCAACCCATTGATTTGAGTAATAGTCTCGGGGCGACAGATCCGAATACGAGTACAAGGAGCCTAGTGAGCCAGGAACTTGAACAAAAAGCAGTCAACGTAATTCGCGGCCTCTCCATGGATGCAGTACAAAAAGCCAACTCGGGCCACCCGGGGACGCCAATGGCACTTGCTCCGCTGGCTCACGTTCTTTTTACTCGCATACTTCGTTACGACGCGACCGACAGCGCGTGGCCTGACCGCGATCGCTTTGTACTTTCAGCTGGTCATGCCTCGATGCTTCTTTATTCGATGCTTTACCTAACCGGCTACGGGCTCAGCCTGGACGACCTGAAAAACTTTCGGCAGTGGGGTTCGCTCACTCCGGGTCATCCCGAATACGGGCACACCAACGGAGTTGAGGTAACTACTGGTCCGCTCGGGCAAGGTTTCGCTAACGGAGTAGGTATGGCTTTAGCTGAGGCCAACTTACGCGCTCGATTCGGTCCCGAAGTTTGCGATCATCGAATTTTTGCTATAGCCAGCGACGGTTGTTTAGAAGAAGGGGTCAGCCACGAAGCAGCATCTCTGGCGGGGCACTTAGGTTTAGGGCGGTTGGTTTATGTATACGACGACAACCACATAACTATCGACGGACCAACCGAACTTTCCTATTCCGATAATGTTCACAAGCGTTTTGAAGGATACGGATGGCATGTACATAATGTTGGCGAAGTAGCCAACGATCTCGATGCTTTAGAGTCGGCTTTGCGCGAAGGTGTGGCCGAGGACTCTCGACCCAGCCTTATCATCTTACGTAGCCACATCGGTTGGCCTTCACCAAAATTTACCGACACCAACACGGCTCACGGAAGTCCGCTCGGCGATGAAGAGGTTCGCGCGGTAAAAGAAATCCTTAATATGCCGCCCGACGAAACATTCTGGGTTCCCGAAGATGTTCTAGATTTTTATCGAGCGGCGGGCCTAGCCGGCAAGTCGTTGCGCGACGACTGGAGCAGTCGTCGAACTGCCTTGGCCCGCGGAGAACCGGCCATGAGCGTTCAGTACGGCGCGTGTCTAGACCAAACGGGTCTTCCGGGTTGGGAAGAAAAACTCCCATCGTGGGAAGTAGGCAAAGAGGTCGCTACTCGAACAGCATGTACCGTGGCCCTGACTGCCATCGTTGACGATGTCCCCGGATTATTGGGCGGAGGGGCCGACTTAACCGGCAACACCGGCACTGAGTTAAAAGGTGCGACGGCGATTACGCCTCATAATTTCGGTGGGCGACAAATTCACTGGGGAGTGCGCGAACACGGCATGGGCGCAATCATGAACGGCATGGCAGTCAGTGGCACCATCCCGATGGGCGGTACTTTTTTCGTCTTCTCTGATTACATGCGCGGTGCTGTTCGCTTAGCCGCGCTGTCGGGCTATAAAACGGCGTTCGTGTGGTCACACGATTCGATCGGTGTTGGTGAAGATGGACCGACTCATCAACCCGTCGAACAACTCGCGTCATTGCGGGCCATGCCGGGTTTGCGAGTCATCCGGCCCGCCGACGCCAACGAAGTGAACGAGGCTTGGAAGATTCACATAAACGGACGCGGACCGACCGCAGTTATCCTGACCCGTCAAAATATCCCGGTTTTAGCTGGAACGGCTGAGCGCGCTGCGACTGGCGTAGCCCAAGGCGCTTATATTCTCGATGATGAGGGCGATCGACTTGATTTAATTCTTATCGGTACCGGTTCTGAAGTTCACCACTGCACGGCCGCACGCTTGGTTCTGGCTCAAGACGGGCTGGGCGTGCGAGTGGTCTCAATGCCTTCTTGGGATCTTTTTGAAGAACAAGACGAAGAATATATGGACGCTATTTTGCCACCCGGCGTTCCCGTATTAGCCGTCGAAATGGGAGTGTCATTCGGTTGGGATCGCTATGCCGACGACGTTTTGGCTATAGATCACTTCGGTGCTTCTGCTCCGGGGCCAACCGTTATGAAAGAATTCGGTTTTACGCCCGAATCGGTAGTAGAACGAGCGCGCGCATTGCTGGCGCTAAACGCCGAAAATGATAGTCAATAATAAAAGGAGAGCCTGATGAGTGATGTTGCTCGGTTACACGAATTTGGTCAGAGCCCGTGGTACGACAATCTTGCCCGCGTGCTGTTGACTAACGGCGGTCTAGCCGATCTGGTTGCCAACGACGGCATTCGTGGGGTTACCTCTAACCCGACCATCTTCGAAAAAGCTATGGCGGCAGGTGAAGGTTACGACGAAGAGTTGGTCCGGTGTTCACGCGACGGTCTGTCGATCGAGGATTCTTATTGGCAGCTCGTGGTGGCCGATGTTGGTCACGCGGCCGATATTTTGCGACCAGTTTATGACGCCAGTAACGGCGGCGATGGCTATGTTTCGATCGAGGTGTCTCCCGATTTAGCGCACGACACTAACGGAACGATCACTCAAGCCGCGGCGCTATTCAAACGGCTCGACCGCCCCAATGTCATGATAAAAATTCCCGCCACGCTAGAGGGGCTCCCTGCGATTGAAGCAAACATCGCGGCCGGTATAAACACCAACGTCACACTCATCTTCTCGTTGGAACGACATGATGCAGTGATCGAATCTTATCTGACCGGTCTTGAGCGTTTCGTCAAAAATGGAGGCGATCCGTCAACCGTTTCTTCGGTAGCTTCGTTTTTTGTCAGTCGAGTTGATACTGAGACCGATCGTCGTCTTCCTGACGACAGTTCGCTGCGAGGTAAAGCGGCGGTCGCTAATGCCAAACTCGCTTACCGGTTATTTCGCGAACGATTTTCAGGCGAACGCTGGGACGCTCTTGTTAGCGCGGGCGCGCGTCTTCAACGCCCACTATGGGCCTCTACCTCAACTAAAAACGCGGCATATTCACCAACTCTTTACGTTGATGAATTGATTGGTTCCGATACCGTAAACACTTTGGCTCCGGCCAGCATCGAGGTTTTGCAAAAGGGTGATGGCAATCTTCGTGCTGATTCCATTTTGGAAAATGTTGATGATGCTGACGCGGTATTTGCTGACTTGGCTAAAGCCGGAATCGATTTTGCCGACGTAACCGCTACGATCGAGAAGGAAGGGGTCGCTAGTTTCGCGGCTAGTTTCCACGACGCGTTTACCACTCTCGAAAAGCGTCGCCAAAAGATCAGCTAACGCCAAGACCAGCTACTTAGAATCACTCATTTCCAAAACTTGGATAAAGTTATCGGTCAGTTGTTTAAGAGAATAATTGGCATTAAGACCGCTGGTGCTGGGCATTAAATAAACGGGGACCCCACCTAGGAGTTCGGATTGTTGTCCGGATTGAGCCTTTTTATTTACAACTTTCCGGTAACCAGCCAAGCCGACAAAACAGACAATTTTGGGCTGCAGCCATTTTACCAAACGACCGACTCGCTCCATTCCGTTCTCGTATTCTCTACTCTCGACTTCGGCGGCTTTAACCGTCGCTCGTTTGACTAAGTCGGTCATACCTATTCCGTGAACTCGTAGCGCGTGGCGAGGATCGCGATCGCGCGTGGCTAATCCGGATTGCAAAGCCGCGGGCCAGAATCGATTACCGGGCCGACTAAAACCGACGCCAGTTTCGGTGGAATACACGCTGGGATTAAGCCCGCATATCAATACTTTCATTTTGGGTCCAACAAAATCAGGAAGAGTGGCCGCGCGGGTTACTCGTACCTCTATCCAGTCGGCCTTTTTACTGTCGGCCTTTTTACTGTCGGCCTTTTTACTGTCGGCCTTTTTACTGTCGGCCTGGCAGTAGTCGACTGAGAAACCGGCGCCTTCTAATACGTCGCGCAGTGGGTTCGGCTCCCATTCGGCGAAAAATCGGCCCGAAAATTGCTCATCGGTCAGACCAGTCGACCATCCTTCATTACTACCCCGCCGGAATTTCATTACGGCCGGAGCGTTGGGCACCAACGCTCGGTGAAGGTCCGCTAGCGCCTGAGGAAGAGCGGTGCGCTCAATATGAAGGTAGCTGGCACTGGCCCACCCGCCGCTCGCACTTGCAAACCGAAAAGGTAATTGAGCTAAATCGGCCACGACTCCGAGCGCAGTCGGATTTGCCGTCGTGGCCATGGCCACCATAGCGGGAGCCGCATCCAGTGCCACTGCTGGTGAGCCCAGAGCGCTTAAGTGAAATCCTGGGCCACAGCCGAGATCGAGAACAGGACCCGGCCCGATTCGGGATTGGCCAAGAGTTAGAGCTTGTTCGTATGCCGATTTTGAACCTGGTCGCAACTCTTCCGCCCGCGCTTGTCGCCACTCTTCCGCCCGCTCTTGATAAATAGCGATTGTTGCCGGATCCACTGTCCTAACATACGCTCATGTTCGGCGAGTTACAGGTTGTTGAGAATGTGGCTCGGTCTTTTGCTGATCTCGTGGCCGAGATAACACCCGCGTCCATGGCGCTTTCCGGCGGGTCAACCGCTCGCAGTTGTTACGAGTTACTCGCCACTACCGATATCGATTGGTCGGGTACCGATTTTTGGTTCGGAGATGAACGCTGGGTTCCTATTCATGATCCCGACTCGAACGAAGGCATGGCACGAGAGACTTTCTTGGACGAGGTCGCGCCCAAGACGATCCACTCGATGTACCAACTCGACCGCCACGGCTCGGCCCTCGCAATCGAAGAAGCGGCGCGGGCCTACCAATCAGAACTTGAATCCGCGGGCCCAATTGAACTCATTCATCTCGGACTTGGGCCCGACGGTCACACCGCATCTTTATTTCCGGGTAGCGAAGCGCTGAACGAAACCGACCGTCTAGTGGTGCCCAACGGCGATGACCTCCATCCTCACCTTCGCCTCACTTTGACTTATCCCGCTTTAGCTACTGCGCCTCTGATCGTATTTACCGTAGCGGGGGCTAAAAAACATGATGCACTAGAACGTATTCGTAATGATGAAAATCTTCCGGCGGGTCGAGTAAAGGCCGCCCGCGTCATTTGGCTTATTGACAATGCCGCGGCTAATGGTAGCGATGCTAAACAAAAGGCGTAGTCTCCAATTTATGGAGTCGTTCTTCGAATACTTATTGCAGGCCCCGCTCGCCGATTTAATGAAAAGGGCTGGACAAATTCGCGACTCTGCTCACGGTTATCAAATGACCTACTCCCCGAAAGTGTTTTTGCCGATAACTATGTTGTGTCGCGACCGATGCGGTTACTGCACTTTTGCCAAACCTCCCGCCCGAGTCGACGAACCCTTCATGAGCATCAACGAAATGGTAAAGATTGCACAAGCGGGAGCGGCCGTTGGGTGCGCCGAAGCTTTGTTTACTTTGGGCGAAGCTCCCGAAGATCGTTACCCCGTAGCCGCACAATGGCTGGCAGCACACGGATCCGACTCCACGATTACTTATCTTTATGAAGCAGCCCAATCGGTTCTAAACGAAACCGGTCTTTTGCCTCATGCCAACGCGGGAGCTATTTCGTTGGACCAATTAGAACTGCTTCGGAAAGTATGCCCATCGCAAGGGATGATGATAGAAACTCTCGCCGATCGTTTAGGAGAACCTGGCGGCCCTCACGCCGGTGCGCCCGACAAAACCGCGGCGCGTCGGTTGGCCACCCTTGAATCTGCCGGTCAAGCGCGCGTGCCCTTTACCACTGGAATTTTGATCGGCATTGGCGAAACTCGAACCGAACGCATTGAAGCTTTACAAGCGATTTCGGCCAGTCATTCCCGCTATGGCCATGTGCAAGAGGTCATAGTCCAGAACTTTCTTCCTAAGGCTGATACCGCCATGCATCGTCATCCGGCTTGCGACCCCGCAGAGATGCTTTGGACGGTAGCTGTCGCCCGCCTGATTCTCGATCCCAGTATCCATTTGCAAGCTCCACCCAATCTTTCGTCTGATCTCGCCGCGTTGATCGCGGCAGGAATTGATGATTGGGGTGGGGTCTCCCCTATCACGCCCGACCATGTCAACCCCGAGCGGCCGTGGCCCGCGCTTGATTCGCTGCGCGACGCTACCGAAGCCACGGGTCGCAACCTAGTCCCGCGTTTAACTATTTATCCTGAATATGCACTCAATCCCAAGACTTGGTTACATCCAGATATCGTCGGTCGCGTTTTAGCCGCGAGCGATTCCCGCGGCTATGCCCGCGACGACCAGTGGTTCGCCGGATCGGGATTAACGCCCCCAGAAATTCTTACGATTAAATCGAATTCCAGTCGTAATCGGCGAAATGATCAAGGTGGATACTCGAGCGGGAGCAGGTATCTCACCGCCGTTACTGAGGTGTTGGAGGGAGTTATCTCCGGATCAACCGTCGAGATTCCCGAAATAGTTACGTTGCTACAAGCACGCGGTCGCGAAGTCATAGCGGTTTGCGAGGTAGCGGATCAGCTTCGCCGCGACGCGGTCGGAGATACGGTGACTTTTGTACGCAATAGAAATATTAATTACACCAACATCTGCACATTTAAATGTAAATTTTGCGCTTTTTCTAAAGGTCCCTTGTCGCTAAACCTACGCGGCACTCCGTACCTTCTGGATCAAGACGAAATCCAACGACGAGTAGTAGAAGCGGTCGAATGCGGAGCAACCGAAGTGTGTCTCCAGGGTGGAATTCACCCTGATTTTGATGGTGACTACTACTTGTCAGTCATCAAGGCAGTGAAAACCGTAGCTCCGTCTATCCATATTCACGGGTTCACCGCACTAGAAGTAACCGAGGGAGCGCGTCGTCTTGAAGTTCCGCTGGGCGATTACCTCGCCCGACTTAAAGAAGCGGGATTGGCTACCTTGCCGGGAACTGCGGCCGAGATTCTCGACGACGAGATCCGGGCCATAATCTGTCCCGACAAGGTGAACACCGAAGAATGGCTAGAAGCCCACCGGCTTGCCCATCTAAACGGTTTGCGATCAAACGTAACCATTATGTTTGGCACCGTAGAGGCGCCGATAAATGTTGCTCGCCATCTCGTGCGCACCCGAACTTTGCAAGCCGAAACTGGCGGCTTCACTGAATTTGTTCCGTTGCCTTACGTCCACATGGCCACACCGCTGTCGATCCAGGGCCGATCGCGACGCGGTCCGACCTTTAATGAAGTTCTACTCATGCATGCAGTCGGCCGTATCGCTTACCGTGGATCGATTGAAAATATTCAGGCTTCGTGGGTAAAAGTTGGAATTGAGGGTGCCCGGCAATTACTCCAAGCCGGTTGCAACGATTTGGGTGGAACTCTTATGGACGAAAATATTTCTCGCGCCGCGGGGGCAAATCATGGCCAAGAACTCGACGACGACGACTTCCTGTCCATAACTAGCCCGCTCGGGCGACCCCTAGAACAACGCACCACACTTTACGGCCGAACGACTACCGAGGGGCGTCGACTCCGGCCCGCTCCAATAGTTATTTCAGTACGCGATGCGGAAGTCGACGCGGTGCCGGTTGCATGATTGCATCCGATCCGGCTGTGCTGGAAAACTCACCACCGGACGCGGGTCGAATAGATGTAGTGGGCATTGGAAACGCGTTAGTTGATGTTTTAAGTCACGAAAGCGAAGAATTTCTCGCTCGACATAACTTAATCAAAGGAACTATGGCCTTGATCGATAAAGAACAGGCCGATGTTCTTTACGACGAGATGGCGGTGGCAGTAGAGATTTCCGGAGGATCTGCCGCCAACACTATGGTTGGAATTTCTTCACTAGGAGGTAGTGCCGCTTTTATCGGCCGAGTGCATGACGACCAACTTGGAGCCATATTCGCTCACGACTTACGCGCGTCCGGAATAAAAGTCAGTACAACTCCAGCCGCCCAAGGTCCGCCCACCGGGCGATGTTTGATCTTGGTAACCCCTGACGCCGAGAGAACACTAAATACTTTTCTGGGCGCGGCAGCCGATATTGATGAAACCGACGTGACTAGCGAGCTGATTGAACAAGCCCAAATCACCTACCTCGAGGGCTATCTTTACGACCAACCTAAAGCTAAGCGGGCATTTCACGAGGCCGCACGAATCGCGCATAACGCGGGTCGCAAAGTTGCGCTCACTCTTTCCGATCCGTTTTGCGTTGACCGGCACCGTGATGATTTCTTAAAACTCGTAGAAGATTCTATCGATATTTTGTTTGCCAACGAATCCGAGATTTGTTCTTTGTATCAAGTTTCTGAATTCGACGAAGCGCTAGCTCGGGTCCGAGGTCATTGCGAAATAGGAGTACTGACTCGAGGCGAGAACGGTGCGGTGATTGTGGCAGGGTCCGATGTTCACTCAGTACCCGCCCATCCCGTACCCACCGGAATCGTCGACTCCACTGGAGCCGGAGATCTCTACGCGGCCGGATTTCTTTTTGGTCTGAGTCGCGATTACTCGCTCTATCGCTGCGCGAGCATTGCCGCGATTGCCGCGGCCGAGGTAATTAGTCATATTGGTGCCCGACCCGAAGCAGATCTCGCGGCATTAGCAAATTCAGTTTCATGAAACTTCCTCGTTATCGCACAGGAGATCGCGATCTCGATGCCGCCGCCGCTCGCTTGGTGGATCAAGCAAACCCCAATGCTAATTCCGACCTCATCTACGAATTGATTGCATCGGCGTTGCGACTATCGCGCGACGACGCCAACCGTGGCGATCTAAAAATTGCTAGTTCGGCGATAAAAGAAATGCGTTACGCGTTTAAGGTGTTCGCCCCCTACCGAAGCAAAATGAAAGTGGCGATTTTTGGATCGGCTCGTACTCAACCCGACGATCCCCTTTACCACCAAACCCGTGACTTCGCCGCCGCTATGGCCGAGCGAGATTGGATGGTAATTACCGGTGCGGGCCCCGGCCTTATGGAAGCGGCAGCCGAAGGCGCGGGCCCCGATAAATCGTTTGGAGTGAGCATCAACTTGCCGTTTGAAGCCACTACCAGTGCAACTCTAGCCGATGATCCCAAACTTATTAACTTTCGCTATTTTTTTACTCGAAAACTTTCATTTATTAAAGAGGCTGACGGTTTCGTACTTCTTCCCGGCGGATTCGGAACAATGGACGAAGCATTCGAACTTCTCACCCTTGTGCAAACAGGTAAAGCGCAAGTCGGACCCATTGTTTTGCTTGATGTTCCTGGTGGTTCTTACTGGAAATCGTGGCAGGACTTTGTTCAAAGAGAACTAATAGATCAAGGCTATGCCTCTTCTGAAGATCGAGATCTTGTTTTCATTACTGACGATGTCAAGAAAGCGGTAAACGAAATTATTGGTTTCTTTTCTAATTACCACTCACAGCGTTTTGTGGGTGGGCGACTAGTGCTGCGACTCCATCAGGCTCCAAGTGAGAAAATTCTCGACGAACTAAGCAATCAATATTCCGACATCTTGGCTGAAGGCCGCATAGAGCGAGTTGAGACCACTCCGAGTGAAATAGCCGATGACGACCATATTGATCTCGAACGCGTTGGCCTTTGGTTCGACCGCCAGCACTGGTCGCGACTGCGAACTCTTATTAACGCTCTGAATAAGGACATCGCGGCGCAAGAAGCGAGTATCAATCCGATTTGAGTCCGTCGAGAGCCTGTACCGCCCGCTCAATCGCCCGGCGGGCCTTTAGTATTTGGCGCTCTTCCGCGGCGGCGCGTACCGTCTCTTGACTCTTAGCTTCACCCTCGGTGGCTAAAAGAAGACGGTCGTAAGCCAAGTCGCGTAGAGACTCCTCTATGTTTCTCAACTGGGCGGCGATCTCTTGCATGTCACTCATAATCGATTCTCCTGATCTCCAGTAGCGATTCTTCTTGATCCCGAATTCTTAATCCCGATTACTTAATCCGGAATTCTTAATCCCGATTACTTGATCCCAAATTCCTTAATATCTGAATTCCTTAATACCCGATCGTACCGGTGCAGTCGCTACGATTCATTTAGATCTTTACGCTACCCAAATAGGAGAACCTCGATGACTGCCGCAACTAGAGAGTGGGTAACTTTCGACGACCCCAAAGAGGAAGGACGGTCATGGCGCGTCGATGTCACGTTTTTGCTCTCTTCGTGGACTTGTATTTTTGGCGCCGGTTGTCAAGGAGTGCTCGACGAGCCTGCTCCTGAATTGTTTCAGGGTTGCTGCTCCTTCGGGGCTCACTTCACTGATCGAAAAGATCGCGATCACACCGTAAAAATGGCGAAGAAGCTAAGCGCCGAAGATTGGCAATACGCCGAAGTCGGTCGCGAGAAAGGCGTCTACGCCAAGGCGGGTAAGGACGACGACGGAAAAACTGAGTGGCGCACCCGTTTGCACAAAGACGCCTGTATTTTCCTCAACCGCCCAGGGTTCGCCGCGGGTCCGGGCTGCGCTTTTCATTTTTACGCTATGAGAACGGGAACGCACCATAGCGATGTTAAACCTGAGGTTTGCTGGCAGTTGCCGCTGCGTTCGATCGATGAAGAGCAGGAAGACGGAACGGTAATCACCACCATGACCGAATTTTCGCGCGACGGTTGGGGTGAGGGGGGTGAGGAATTCGCTTGGTGGTGCACTGACTCCCCCGATGCATTTGTGGGGACGGAACCAGTTTACGAAAGTTTGAGTGAAGAACTAAAGAAAATGATGGGCAAAAAATTATATGCCCAAGTCAAGGAATACCTTGATTCGCGGCGTGCCCACAGCACTCCGCCGGTAATTCATCCCGCCGACCAGCAGCCAGTGGTATTTAAACCCACCCGAAGGTGGTCGAGTTAAACCAGCGAGAGTCCACCGTCCAATACGAATACTGAACCGGTAATCCAACTACCTAAATCTGACGCCAGATAAAGCGCGGCCCCAGCAATATCGTCAGGAACACCGATGCGACCGACTGGGTGACGAGCACTAATACCTTCTTCGTCATTCTCCCAAAGCGCGCGTGCCATGTCGGTCTTAACTAGTCCCGGCGCTAATGCGTTCACCCGAACTTTGGGTCCGAGCTCAAGCGCTAACTGACGAGTCATGTTGATTAGTGCGGCTTTAGACGCGTTGTATATGCCAATAAACGGCGCAGGGTTGATTCCGCCAACGGAAGCAATGTTGATAATTGTCCCTCCGTTATCGCGCATGTATTGCGCCCACGCGATCTGAGCCAGCCGTAGAGGCCCTTCTAGGTTCACTTCGAGAACTTTTCTCACCTTCGACGATTCGGTTTCAATCATGGGCCCGAACGCCGGATTGGTGGCGGCGTTGTTAACCAGAACATCGAGTCGGCCAAAAGTTTCCAGCACTTGGGTGACCGTCACTTCTAGTATCGCGGGATCGCCCGCCGAACCGGCCACCGTTAAGACCGAACCCCCTAGTTTTTCTAAGGCAGTTTTGGTTTCAGTCAATTCATCAGGTTTGCGGGCTAGCACGCAAACCGACGCGCCGGCCGCGACGTAGGCCTCCGCTATGGCGCGACCTATCCCGCGAGTACCCCCAGTTATTAAAGCAACTTTCCCATCGAGTCGGAGTGCCGATGTTGGGTCGATCATTGGACTGAAACTAAAATTGAGCGCATATCTATTAATAGTTTCAAAGGTATAAACCAGTTTCGACTTCGCTACGACTCGACGCCACCGCGTGTACATCGCGCTCTCGTAAAATCAAGAATTCTTCTCCTCGAATTTCGATCTCGTATCCAGCATCAGGGGCGAAGAGCACTCGGTCGTTGTCTACGACATTACGCACGGTTGGACCGACGGCAGCTACTTCAGCCCACACCAATCGTCGGTCGGCATTGGCGGTAGCGGGTATGAGTATTCCTGCTCGCGATTTACGCTCACCCGCTTCATCCGAAGGGCGAGCGAGAATGCGATCAGCCAGCATACGCACAGAATGCTTTTCGTTTTCAGTTCTCATCACGCCCACGCTAGCGCCACTGACTCGCCGTTACTCAAAAATGGCGTGGTGACGGCTAGATTCTAGGAAGCCCAACTTGCAGGAGCCTCGTGTCTGACACCGCCCACTCAACATTTTCCGGTAACCGATCTGGTCGCCTTCGGCTATCGCTCCTTGCCTATTTCCATTTGACTAAGCCGCGCGTGATTGAGTTGCTACTGATAACGACTCTCCCCGCCATGATTCTGGCCGAGCAAGGCTTCCCGAGCGTAGGGCTCGTAGTGGCGGTGCTCATAGGCGGAGCGTTGGCCGCAGGCGGGGCTAACACGATGAACTGTTGGATAGAACGCGATCGTGATCGCATAATGGCCCGTACTCGTCATCGCCCACTTCCCTCCGGCGACATCAATCCGCAGCGGGCTTTAATTTTCGGTCTCACCCTAGAAGTCTTGGCGTTTGCATTGCTTTGGTCGGCCGCTAATCTGCTTGCGGCCTTATTGGCTTTGAGCGCAACCGTTTTTTATATATTCGTCTACACCATTTGGCTGAAACCCCGCACGGCGCAAAATATCGTTATTGGTGGAGCGGCGGGGGCGGTCCCTGCTCTGGTCGGGTGGGCGGCAGTCACCGGATCGCTGGCTTTACCCGCATGGATTTTATTTGCAATAGTTTTCGTATGGACACCTCCCCACTTTTGGGCTTTGGCTATGCGCTATCGCGACGACTACGCCGCGGCAGAAATACCCATGTTGCCAGTCGTTCGCGGAACGAAGGTTGCCGTACGCCACATCTTGATCTATTCGTTTGTTGTAGCGGGCGTAAGTTTCGCACTTCCCTTCTCTATTTTCATGACTCCCTTCTATCCCGTAGCGGCCGGAATTCTCGGAGCCACTTTTATCTATTACGCAGTGCGGCTCTATCGGGATTCGTCGCCGGAGCGGGCTATTAAGTTATTTACTGTTTCGAATATTTATCTAGCCCTTCTGTTTGCTGCAGTAGCGATTGATGCCTTGCTCGTCGGTAACTGAGGTTCGCCCCGTCCGGCGATTCATCCGGCGATTCATCCGGCGATTCACCCGGCGATTCCTCGCGCTCAGCCTGATCTTGCTCGTCCTAGGTATTCCGGGACTGGGTATTCCGATAGCGGACGCGGTTGATGGAAATAGCCAGGAACCCGTCCGCTGCTCAGTGGCAGTAACCGGAAACATTGATATCGATAAACCCGCGCCATCATTTCAAGCCCCCATCTTGTTTTTGGCTTCCGACTCAAATTGCGTCGAACTTTCAAAATATCAAGGACAGCCAGTGGTAATAAATTTCTGGGCGTCATGGTGCTTCCCGTGCCGAAAAGAGTTTCCCTTGCTTAAAAAAGCAAAGAGTAAATACCGCAAAGACAAGCTCGTCATCATCGGCATCTCTTATAAGGACATTCCTAGCGACGCCCGAGCGTTTGTAAAAGACCAAAAAGCCGATTGGATTTTCGCTCAAGATCCCGATCAAAAAATTGCCGCGGCTTACGGCGTAAGAGCAATTCCGGTAACTTTATTTATCGATCGAGATGGAGTGCTGGCATCTCACAAATTTGGAATTTTAAGTCAAAAAGAACTGAACCGCGAGATAGATAGGTTATTAAAGCGCTAGCTACCTCACGCTTATTCTTCCCAACGAAAAGTTCGTACCACTACTACGGGCATAAGAATTGCCCAGATAAGCAACACGACCAATTCGGACCACGGAAAGTTATTGCCCGCCAAGACGGCCCGCACCGATTCGGAAAGCGCGGCGGCGGGAAGAACCCGCGCCACACTGGCCAGAACATCGGGCAATCGATTTAAGGGATAGGCCATTCCCCCCAGGAACAAAAGTACTAAGAACAGGCCGTTAGCAGCCGCCAGAGTCGTTTCGGCCCGCAAAGTTCCGGCCAAAAACATCCCGATAGCCGCGAACGCCACTGTGCCCAGTAATAACAAAAGCAGAGCTAAAAAGAATCGACCGTCGGGATCCCAACCTAAAGCCAAGCCCGTGGCAACAATAACTGCTATCTGCATCAACTCGATCACTGCGACGTTGATGGTTTTGGCGGCCAACAATCCGCTGCGAGATAGCGGAGTCGAACCCAGCCGTTTCAGCACGCCGTAACGGCGTTCAAAACCGGTAGCAATCCCTAAGCCAACCATGGCGGTCGACATAACCGCTAATGACAAAACGCCGGGAACTAAAAAATTGACCGGATTGCTCGACGTTTTTACCGCGCTGACCTTAGAAAAAAAGACCAGAATACCGAGAGGGATAAGGAAAGACAGCAAAAGACTTTCACCGCGACGCAGAGTAAGGATTAACTCCACTCGAGTTTGAGCCAAAATTGCTCGACGAGAACTCACGAGTGATCGCCTTCGCCGGTAAGTCGCAGGAATACTTCTTCCAGGGAGCGCTGGCTGGCTTCCAATGTTCCGAGTTGCACATTTTCGTCACGCAGCCATAACGCGAGCAAGGCGATCAGCTCAGGAGTCGGCTCGGCCGCAATCAGGTATTCGCCGGGCTTCGCTTCGCGCACGAATGTGGCTTCCAGACCAAGCGCTACGGCCAAATTAGCCCGATCTAAATTGGGTGGAGCAGTAAAACGAGTTTCATTACCGCCGGCTCGGCTAGTTAAATCTCGAGGGCTCCCGATGGCGACCAATGACCCTTGATCAAGAATGGCAACCCGATCACACAGAGATTCGGCTTCGTCCATGGCGTGAGTAGTCAGCAAAACCGTAACTCCGCTTGCTCGAAGATTTTTGATGATCTCCCAAGTGACCAAGCGGGCGCGTGGGTCCATGCCCGCCGTAGGTTCATCTAGAAACACCACTTCCGGTTTACCGACTAAAGCCAACGCCAGCGAAAGTCGTTGTCGTTGACCACCCGACAGTCGTCGAATTGTCGTATTCCGGCTTTCAGTTAGATCTACCAAATCGAGCAGACGCTCAGGGCTATCCGGCGATAAGTAAAAACCTGCGTATAGCCGCAACGTTTCACTGACCTTGAGACCAGGGCTTAGCCCCCCTTCTTGCAACATGACCCCTACGCGAATATGTAGTTCATCGGCATCGGCCTTGGGGTCTAGTCCTAATACGCGAATCGTTCCCGCGTCGGGAAATCGGTATCCCTCGAGCATTTCTACCGTCGTTGTCTTACCCGCGCCGTTAGGACCGAGAATCCCGAAAACTTCTCCTCGGTCTACCGTGAACGACAATTCCTTAACGGCAACTAACGCTCCGTAGGCCTTGGTCGCGCCCACGACTTCGATAGCTAAATCTGTCACCGACATAAGTGGTTCACCCTAGCGGTCTCGAACTGACGGGAGACGATAACGGCGTTTAGGCTGAGTCTTTGATGTTTCAATGATCGCGCCAAGCGACATAATTTCCGAGTTCCCGTAGTGCTTCACGGGCTGAGGCTAAAATCGGGGCTTTGGCTAATGCCGTCATTGCCTGCTGGGCCAGTCGTTTGATCTCGGTCTCCACCGCCACCGTGGCTCCCGTGCTCACCAAAATATCTTGGATTAACAAAATCTCTTCGGCCTCGAGATTCCTCTGACCTATTCGGTTAAGAATTTTTAGACCGCCGGCGTCAGCACGAGCCGCAGCCATAGCGACCAAAGGGGTCAACTTTCCCTCCCGAAGATCATCGCCCACTGGCTTACCCGTGGTTGCGGCCGAACCAAAAACTCCCAGCAAGTCGTCGCGTAGCTGAAAAGCTGCACCTAGCGGTAGTCCTACTGCACTTAGCGGTTCATTTAGATCGTCAAATCTATTAGCTAGCGCAGCTCCTAAATGCAAAGGGCGCTCAACGGTGTATTTGCCCGATTTGTATTCCTCGATACGGGCGGCCTTTATCGGATCTACTGACGATTCGACCGCGCCGGTTAAGTCGAGATACTGACCCACGCATAGCTCGATCCGCAATTCGTCGTATACGGATCTAGTGATTTTATCTCTTTCATCAAACAACATGTCGGCGTAGATGAGGGCGAGATCTCCAATAAGGATGGCAGCGCCTTCGCCGAAGCGTCGCCCTTCAGATTTCCACTCATTATCAGCGTGCGATTGGATAAAGCGCGCGTGGATTGACGGCTGGAAGCGGCGACGGTCAGATCCGTCCATTACGTCGTCATGAATCAGAGCAAAAGTGTGAAGCATTTCTAGACTGGCTCCTACATCAATTACCGCAGGGTCGTCGGGATCGCCACCGGCACCAACGAAGGCCCAGTAACAAAACGCCGGCCGTAACCGCTTGCCGCCGGAGGCAACAAAATCGCGCAAGGCCGTCAAGGGGATCTCTAGATCCGAATCGATTTCCCGCCAGCGCCCAATCTCTTGTTGAAGGAATTCTTCAATGCGCACCTCGACCGAAATACGCACTTCGGCCAGAATCTTAGGAACAGGGAGTGGCAAAGCGACGTCGGAGTCCATTTATTGATGCTAGGTCCTGAGAGCAAATTTTATTAGAACTGAGACCAGAGAGTATTCGTGGCTGCGCTAGCGAGCCGCTAATGTACCTTCACGAACGACCAACTCGGTCACCGACGCTAACAATCTGGTCGGGGTCGAGGTACCTTTAAGAAATAGAGCCAAAAGGAGCAACGTGACCATAACCGACGCCGAGTTTCGCACTGAAGCCCAAAACTTTCTTGACCAAAATGCTAAACGCCGAGTTGAAGAAACTTTTGAATGGGGTAAAGGTTCTGATGAGGTAAGCGTCATAGAGGAGAAATCGAACGAGAAAGAAAGAGTTGAAGTCGAAGCGGCCAAGGACTGGAAAACTCTTGAATTCGATTCCGGGTTTGGTTGGATTTCCGGTCCGGAAGAATACGGTGGGCGGAACCTGCCCGAAAGTTATGGCCGGTCGTATCGCGAAATTGCTGCTGATTACAACTTTGCTCCTCAAAGCCTCTTTAGCATTGGCCTCGGAATGGTGGCTCCTACTATTTTGGCTCACGCGATTCCTGAGGTTAAGGACCTCTATCTAAAACCGCTTTACCGAGGAGAGATGATCGCGTGCCAACTTTTTTCTGAGCCAATAGCGGGATCCGATCTCGCCGGTATTCAAACTAAAGCAGTACGCGACGGCGACGAATGGGTGGTATCCGGCCAAAAAGTTTGGACTTCAGGCGCGCACTACAGCGATATCGGCGAGATAGTCACCCGTACATCGCCCGATAAACCAAAACATAAAGGTATGACGATGTTTGTGGTTGATATGCATGCGCCGGGAGTAGAAATTCGACCTTTGCGACAAATGACGGGTGGGGCGTCGTTTAGTGAAGTTTTCTTCGACGAAGTTCGCATTCCCGACTCTCACCGCTTAGGCGACATAGACGAAGGTTGGGGCGTGGCCTTGACCACACTCATGAATGAACGAGCGGCGATCGGTGGTGGCGGTGCCGGAATCGGAACTCTCGATTTCACCCGTTTCATTGAGATGGTGCGGCATTACGGTCTCGACCAAGACCCGATTATTCGTCAGCGGCTGGCCAATGTGTTTGTTCACTACCAAGCGGCTCGCTACACCAATCTTCGAGCTATGGCCAAGATTCGCCGCGGTCAACTGCCCGGACCCGAAATGTCGATTGCCAAATTGGCGCTTACTAGCAACATGATGTTGGTCGCCGACATGCTGGCCGAAATCCTTGGGCCTCGCCTCATCGCCGACAGCGGTGAATGGGGTACCTACGCGTGGTCAAACTTCGTACTCGGAATTCCGGGGATGCGGATAGCGGGAGGCACCGATGAAATTATGCGCAATATTGTCGGCGAACGAGTGCTTGGTCTTCCTAAAGAACCAAAGCCGATAGAGCCCAGTAAATAAGTTCAGCCGGTTACGGAAAGATTTTCTAGTAACTCTCGGTAGTCACTTAGTGGAGCTATTTCTAAACCCTCGACTTTGGCGTGATCGTCCCAACCGCGCAAAGCCACTGCGTCGGCGGCGCCAAGCCGGTCAAGAAAACCCGAGACGGCAGCGCGGTTCATTACCCCTCCTTGGCCTATCAGACTGCGTTGCGATCCTTCCGACAGCCGCGTCAGATAGGCGGAATCGGTTGCGCACAAGAACCGTTTCGCCTCAACGTGTTGAGTTATCGGTGCGGTAACCGCGGTCGAAAAAATTTGGCTGAGATATTCGGCGCCAGTATTTTCGTGATTAAGGTTGGTTTCTAGATCGGGAGGGGCACTACCCAACTTTTCGATATCGAGCAAATGACCTACATCATGGAGTAAAGCTGCCGCGATCAGATAATCAGGGGCACCCGTCGATCGAGCTAACGCCGCGGTTTGACGAGCATGGTCAGTCTGGCTGACTTTTTCATCGTAAAACTCATTCCCCCAGCGTTCGTAAAGCGCGAATATGTCGGCCGCCGTCGTCGCGTTCACTTGACCGGCCGGCCCTGAAAATCGCCGATCAAAGAAACCTGCACCCGTCCGTCGGGGTCTCCGGTTTCATCAAATTCAGAAAGTTTTTGCTCGTAGTACTCCGTTCGCAAATCGCCTTCACTCCTTGCGTTGTAAGTCGGGTAGATAGCCCGTCGACTCGATTCTGAGTGATTAGGACCAGAACGATGAGGAGTGCGGGAATGAAACCACAATGTCTGCCCAGCTTTCAATTCTACCGGAGCCCAGTTGAGAGTTTTAGCTACCGCGGGATTGATACATCCAGTTTCATCGGTTGGCAAAATTTCTTGGTGCATTCCCGACGCTACTTCTAAGCAACCATTTTCTAAAGTGGAGTCGTCGATCGCAACCAGGCACGAAATGTGAATTTCGACAAATCGATAGGCGGGCGCATCTTGGTGCGGTGAATAGCCAGCACCTCCAGCCAGTTTATAATTAATTTTTTCTTTATAAAGCACGGCCGGTTCGCCTAACAACAATCCGGCGGTGGCGAGCATCGGACCTTCGGTCAAGAATGCTCGCATTTTTTCGTGGTACGGGACAAAATTTTCAGTTCGACACAGCGCCGGTCCGGTATCGGTGGCTTCGCGATAGTGCAGCCACGCGTTGGGGCTATCCGGCCAAGCGGAGATCTCGTCAACCCAACTGCGGATCCGATCCGTATCGGCGGGGTTAAGCCCGTCGGTCAATAACCAGCCCTGCTGATCGAATTGCTCCTTAGCATTATCGGTGACTTCAGTCATGGCCGCTTTGTTGCGACCGAAGGTGAATGCCACGAAACTCCCGTCGGCCATCGCCCTACCCCGCCGTCTTGAATGAGCAACCCAGTCATCGTGCGATCGAAATTCTGAGTATGCCAAACCAGCATGGACTGAGCCAGCGCGAGTATCTCATCAGTATTACTTAAATATGTTCGCCAGGTTGGGTCCGTAACCAAATCGAAAGCCAGCCACGAGCCGTCACCAAACTGCACATAAGCCGCAGTATCAGTTCGCCGTACAGTCAAGTTTTGTTGCTCAAGACTTCGATCAGCCGGCCAGTTTAAACACGCGCCACCAGCGCGGTCGTTGATAAAAATCGCGCGCCAATCGAATTCCCAAGTTGCCGCATCACGCCACCCGTGGGGTGTTCGTCCCGCGAGAAAGTCGGTCAGCGGGAGTCCGTCACACTGCAACGGAACTGGTTGATCAAGCAAGTGCGCCAAAGTGGGGAAGATGTCAATATTCTCAGTAAATTCGTTAACTACACTTCCCCATCCCTCGGATTGATTTGGATCACGAATAAAGGCCGGAACGTGGTAGCTCTCTTCAAAATAACCTCCCTTGTCTTTGAGGCCGTGGTCGCCTAGTTGATCGCCGTGATCGGAGGTAAGGATGATGATGGTGTTCTTCCATTGGTCTAACTCTATGAGCTTGTCCCAAATACGCCCCAACTGATCATCTACTTCGCTGACCATTCCGTAATACTTCGCGCGCATCTCTCGAATGCCGGCCTCGTCACTCGGGCTCTGCATGTACGAATTCACCATTGCAAAAGTATGAAACGGATGGGTTGTTGTTGCGGGAATGATCGGCATATCAACATCGTCGGGGTCGTAAAAGTCGTTCCAAATCCCTGCCGCTGCGTACGGAGGATGCGGGCGCATGTAACTGGCATGGGCAAACCACGAATCGTCGCGAGATTCAATCCAACGACAAAGTTGATCGGTTAGAAATGCCGAAATGCTCAACTCGGCCGGACGCTCCGGTTCCGACCGTAACGCCGAAAAACCCAACTCTATGGGCGAAGTATCGGTTCCGGGGGGAGCAGTTCGAGGTAAGTCGTACCCGTGCTGAGACAAATTTTCGAGCCACGGGGTCTGAGCCCCCACTAGATCTAGTTCGACAGTGAACCCAGGAAGAACGCCTTCGTAACTAAATAGTCGAGAATCTTTGGGGTTGTCAGTAGTGCGAGGATCGAGAGCGGAATCGGTATAGCCGAAAAGCGCAGGCTCGTAACCCGCGCGTTGACCAAGACGAGCAATGTTGTCGAAGCGATCTTCAAGCGGGGTTCCGTTAAATACCACTCGGTGATTCATCTGGTACATGCCGGTGTAAAGACTGGCGCGACCAGGAGCACACGGCGCCGACTGGCTGTAGTGGCGTTTGAACCGCACACTTTGCTTAGCCAGCAAATCCAAGTTAGGCGTAAGGACTACGGGATGACCAGCTACCGACAACGCATCAGCTCGAAACTGGTCCAGAGTGATAAGTAAAATGTTTGGTTTCATGATCTACGTCCAAGAGTACCTTGCGACCCGTCGAACCGTATGCTCGTCATTATGATTCCGTCAAAGCTTGATTGATGCTTCCCTTCGAACGACTGCGTAGCATTGCTCGCTCCACCGGCGCGAGCAATCACGAACTAGCCATGGAAGTAGCCGAGTGCTTTGCTAACTACCCCACCGACCCTGCGCAATTAGTCGTGGTCGCTCGCCGTTTATTAGCCCACCGTCTTACCTGTGGACCGCTCTGGTGGGTATGTGCACGAGTGGCGGCGGCGGCGGACGCTCCCGCAGCTGCTCGCGATGCTTATTTGCGGCTTGAGCGCGACCCTACCGCTAGCCGTATCAGTTCGTCGTTGCCGTTTCCGTCGGACGCGCCGGTAATCACTTTGGGCTGGCCCGAAACTATTAGCGAAGCGTTGTTAGATCGTCTCGACCTCGATGTAGTGGTGAGCCCTCGAGATCAAGGAGACGAACACCTCGCGGCCTATTTTTCACGTGCCCAAGTTCCGTTTCGACTGGAATCATCTTCCCCCGACCTCGCGGCCAGTCATTTGTTAATCGAATCAAGCATGTCGAGCCCAACTCTTGCTCTAGTCCCGATCGGCACGACCTCTTTACGCGCCGCCTATCCCAAAGCTGCGACTTGGTTGGTGATCGCCGAAGGGTGTTTAGTGCCAGAAAAACTATTTACTACCGCACTCCAAAAGCGCAGCGAAGTGGATGACGACTACGACCAAGAAACGACGGAAGTCCTCGCGGTAGCGACGGTGTCTCGAATTGCCGGGCCGAACGGAATCGATCGACCTGATCGCCTAAGGCAAAGAATGGATTGCCCGATTGTGCCGGAATTACTCCGACTCTGAATCGTCAAAGGCGCTAAGTAATTCTAAATCAGCCGTGGAGTCGTCGCCCAGCGCTCCTTGTTTGAGCTCGAGCACTTTATCAAGAGTTTTGTCCAGCCCCCGCTGGCGGACGCCGATAAGTTTGGAAAAGCTTTCCTGTGCGGTTCCTATTTGCTTTTCTGTTGTTTCCATTTTTTTAATAAATTCGTCCCACTGATTTTTAAAATTCCCTAAGCGGACCATTAACTCTTGGGTATTTTTTTCTATCTTGAAACTTTCGGTGGCCTGGTTGACGATACCCAGTACGGCGTAAAGAGTAATAGGTGAACAAATAACTAGTTTTTTATCTAATGCTTCGTCGATAACTTCACTATCCGCTTCGTGAATGAACTTATACACTGATTCGTTAGGAACAAAAAGTAATACAAAATCTATTGAATTGTCGCGGCTTCCGGCTGAATAAGTTCGCTCGGCCAAACTTCTTACATGGGTTTTTACATCGCGAATGAAATTTTTCTTGAATTCGGCCCGCTCGCCATCAGTTTCAGCCGCGATGAACTGGGAGTAATTATCAAGCGGAAATTTAACATCCATGTAGAGTTTTGTATTGCCCGGCAAATCGAACGTGAAGTCGGGTCGGCCCATTTCGGTGGTGGTTTGTTTTTTATAATTAACCCCCTCAATAAAACCGTGCAGTCGCAAGATGTCTTCCGCCATTCGCTCACCCCACTGACCGCGAGTCTGATTGTCCGAAAGCACGCGGTTCAACTCTCTAGCAGTGGTGTCTAGGTTTTGAGCAACTCGAGCCTGTTCTTGGATCGCTTCGGTCACTGACCCAAAACGCTCACTGCCGTCTTTCTGGAAACCCTGGACCATGGTCGTAACTTCTTTAAGTTTTTCAGTGACTGCGTCGTAATCTCGACGGACGGCTTGAGCCCGACTATCAAGATCATTTTTGAGCGACGCGCTCTCGGCGGCTCGGGCTGCGTCGGTGTACTCCTTGACTTGGCTTAATGCGTAGTCCATCCCCGCGGCAATCGCCTTATCGCGCTCGCCTTGCGCATCTAGCCGCACCGCGGCAACCGCGCTCTGGAGCGCCGCGTCAATATCACTTACGCCGGAGGAATTGGTTTTAAGGGTACGAATGACGAAAAAACTAATCACGCCACCGACAATCGCGGCCACTATTACCGAAATGATTATCTCCATCGGCAAATCATGTCATGAGGTTGGGACACTTGCCGGCTTAATCAACCGTCGCCTAATGAATAGACCAAACCACCTCTTGTGCCCACCACTATTCGTCCTTTCCAGACTGCCGGAGTCGATTCAATGCAGCTACCGAGTCCTACTTGCCATATTTCTGGTGGGTCGATCAAGGTATTGCTAACGTCGTAGCCGCGTAGCCATCCGCTGCAATCACCCTGAATCCACACCCCATCGACGATTACCGGCGAACCCATCAGCGGCGCCGCTAGCTTCTTTTCCCATCTGATGGCACCGGTATTGCGATCAAGCCCGATCGCCCGTCCGGAATAGGTGGTGTAAATAATTAAGTCACCCACGATTCCCGGCGTTCCCCACACTCCCGCTTTTTCTAAAGCATTATCGCTTTGAGACCAGACCAATGGATCCGGCAGAGCCGGGTTCAGTTTCCACATCTGCCCCACTTCGCGCGACCGGTCATTACGGCGTTCCCATTCTGAGCCGCCGTAAAGCATGCCAAATTCGTCGATAACAATGCTGGCGTCGGTGTCGTCGCCGGTCCAAAATCTAAAAGTTCGAATCGGTGGTCCCATTCCTGCCAACAAAGGAGCAATATCCCAACCCTGCACTAGTCCACCCGAATTAGCGAAGTAGAGCGTATTGCCCGAAATGGCTACCGAGTTTTCGATGGAAACTTCCGACCCTACGGCGGCAAGCAGCTCATCGTCCCACCCCGGAGAGTTGAAAACTAACTGCGGTGCGACTGTTACCAAACCATCGACATCCTTGCTGCGATTTAATTTAGCGATATGTATCTGGCTGTTTTCACCGCCTACAAATAAATAATCGCGCAACACCAACGCGCTGCCATCCCAATCGTCATTCCATTTAATTGGCGACACCGCGGTAGCCGACAACTTCCAGAGTTCAGTCGGAACGAGGCGATCAATGGCAATCACGCGAAAGAAACCGTCGCGCGAACCGGTATAAATCAGGGGAAAGCCGTCGGGGTCAACGGTAACCGAGCCTTTAATCAAATCGCCAGTGACAAACGGCGGCAAAATGTCTTGACCGGTGGCGGCATCAACGAAATGAACCGCTCGGTCGTACGCACCAAACACCACCCAAGTGCGCCCGTCCCGTTCAAAAATTGCCGGTTGACCAGTCCAGCCCGTGCCGCACCAGTTAGTCGTTTCACCTCTATCCTCCGAAAATGAGCACATCGCGGCTTGGGGATATCGCCACAATTCTCTCGGAGCAATCGGCACCGGCCCCGCTCCGTAATAGTTGCGAGTGGGGTTGCCGCGAAAAGTCAACAAGCCCGCAACCGTTGCTTGGTAGTACGGAGTAAACGCCGACGCGGGATCAA
Organism: Acidimicrobiia bacterium; assembly: GCA_038904515.1. Taxonomy (GTDB): domain Bacteria; phylum Actinomycetota; class Acidimicrobiia; order IMCC26256; family PALSA-555; genus SHUY01. The sequence continues at coordinate 23,951 of JBCKKA010000012.1, forward strand.
CCCAACCGGTATAAGGCGGTTTAGTGGTCGTGGTGGTAGTAGGAATCGTCGATGTAGTAGAAACCGGCGGGGCCGCAGTTTTTTTATTGTCGCTGATCAACAACCATGCACCGATTCCCGCTCCGGCCACGACCACTATCCCTAAGCCCATCCCTAAGCCAAACCAGATTTTTTTACGCCGACGCTTTTTCTCACCGCTTCGTTGGCGAGAGCGTCGTTCGGAGCGTGACGAACTAGAAGGTTCCGGCATCCACGACAATTTTTTGATCGTTTACGTAGCCCGTGCTCACTAAAAAAACTACGACATCGGCCACTTCCTCAGGACTGCATACGCGGCCGAACGGTGAAGTGGGGTCGAGATCATGAATATCCTCCGCGCCCATAACCGCGCGAGCCAGCCGGCGACCCATTTCGGTATCCACTAAACCTGGCGCCACAACATTTACCCGAATCCCGTGATTACGTTCTTCTTTTGCCAAAGTACGCGCCAGCGCCTCTAGCGCGGCTTTGGCCATGTTGTAAGGCGCCGAGTTGGGAGCCCACATCGAAGTGGCGGCACTCGAAATCATTACTACATCGCCCCGCTCCGCGGCACGCATGCCGGGCAATATTCGGCGACAAAGTGAAAAAGCCGCCAGCGCATGCACCCGCCACAGTCGCTCGATCTCGGCTTCTTCGGTATCCACTACGGTGCGGCCCCGACTAGCGATGCCGGCACTATGAACCAAAATATCGATCGAGCCAAAATCAGCAAGAACTGAACTGGCCATGGCGTCAAGGGCAGTCGGATCGTCAAGAGCCGCCGAATAAATTTCGACTCGACGACCAGAAACGCGAATTGAAGTGGCCACGGCTTGGGCACTCTCAACATCTTGGCGATAGCCGATCGCCACATCGGCTCCGGCTCGACCTAGCGCTACGGCAATCGCCGCGCCGATGCCCCGCCCACCGCCGGTCACCAAGGCTCGGCGACCGGCCAGCGCTCCCGCGGGTACGGGCGCGGGTACGGGCGTCGATTTGCTCATTTAGCCACCGTAATGGCGTCAACCCGACTCGTCAGGCCCATTTGGTCAAACCGCTGCGCCCAGTCGGCGAACTCAGGGGAAGAGCCGGTCCAGCGCCAGTCGTCAACGACACCTACCTCTCCGTCGAAACGCAACTGCGCCAGAACCTTAAACAGATCGGCATCGGCTCGTTTTTCCACCAAAGTGTCCGCCAATTTGGTCGCACTACGCACTGTCACCGACCAATCTTCGGCCGCGGCAGGGATGGCTTCAAGGTGTTCGTAATGAGCCAATACCGTTGCTGCCGACTTAGCCCCCCAACCTCGCAAGCCGGGGAACCCGTCGGCGGTATCGCCTACTAGAGCCAACCAATCGGGTATTGATTTTGGCGCTACGCCAAATTTCTCGCGAACTCCCGCTTCGTCGTAGCGTACGCCCGCGCGGCGATCTAGTTGCACTACCCGCGGATCAGCTACACACTGAGCTAAATCTTTGTCGGGAGTGCAGATGACCACTTCCTCTACCCGTTTATCCGCCGACGCAACGGCTACCGCCGACGCCAACATGTCGTCCGCTTCCAATTCGATGCCTCGCCATACCGCCACTCCTAACGCCGCCAGCGATTCTTCGAGCAAGGGAAACTGGGCAAAAAGAACGGGGTCCATCTCTTCACCGGTCTTATACCCGTCCCATAGATCATTGCGAAATGACTCGACCAGCGAATCGGTGGCGACGCCTATATGCGTTACCCCCTCTTCAAGGAGACCAATCATCGAACGCACTACTCCGCGCACTGCGCCGACATCCACGCCATTTTTATCGAGATGCTCAGGGACGGCGAAATAGTGGCGAAATAATTCGTACGTACCGTCGACTAGATAAACCTGCATCTCTATCTCACGCACCCGACCGCAGTCGACCTCGCAATGTAAGTAACGCCAAACAAAACGAAACCACCATTACGCCAACAATCGCCGTTATGCCTTGCAATAACGAAGCTACGTCCCAACCGGTTACGACTGAGCGCATACCTTCGAGCAGGTAAGTAACCGGATTCAATTTAGCTACCGTAATCAACCAGCCCGAAAGCGAATCCATAGGCAAAAATGAAGTCGTCATAAATGCAAACGGGAAAAATAGAATAAAACTCGCGTTGACGGCGGCGGGATTACCCGTTTTTAGCGCGATGGCGTAAGGAAATCCGGTGAACGCTAATCCCCAGAACGCACCCATAAGCAAAAACGCGACAATTCCTAATATTCCAGTTTCGAACCGGACTCCCATCAAATAGCCCAAGCCGATTACTGGGATCTGTACCGCGAGAACCAAAGTGAAATCAGCCACCATTAACCCCAGCAACAGCGTGACCCGTCGAATTGGGGTCATCAGCAGTCGGTCGAGATAGCCGTCTTGAATGTCAAGCACCAAGGCACTCGCGCGCGATAATCCCGTAACCGCAAAAATAATTGCGACTGGTAGTTGAAAGGCTCGGTAATCGCTTACACCGCTGGCCTTAGCGACATTTTCTAGCGCCCCTACATTTATAAAATAAAAGAAAACGGGAATAAATAACGCGGGCGCCAAAACCTCTGGTTCGCGCGGAATTGATCGTAGAGCCCGTCCCGCTACCGAGATTAGGTCGCGAAAAAATCCGGCCGGACGCGGTTCGGCTACCGAAGTGGTCACTCTTGTTCTCCCGGCCGTAGTCGTCCACCCGTCAACTCAAGGAATACGTCGTCAAGAGTCGGGGTGCGCATCGTGAGATTAGCCACCGTGATTCCGGCCTCTTCGAGCGCGACCGCAACTGGGCTTAATAGTTTCGACGCGTTGGGAGTAACGACCATCACATCGTCGCGGTGGCGCTCAACTCGCTCTACTCCGGTCAGCGATTGCAATATCGCCACCGCCCGATCTTCTTGACCCGGAGTTTGGGCCACGATTACATCCGAACCGTACCGCCGCTTAAGCGTGCTGGGTGAGTCTTCGGCCACAATTTGTCCACTCGAAATAATTCCCACTCGGTCGCATAAAACATCGGCTTCTTCGAGATACTGAGTAGTGAGAAAGATTGTCATGCCTTCGCCGTTTAATCGCCGCACCTCTTCCCAAATTCGATTACGACTAATGGGGTCGAGTCCCGTAGTGGGCTCGTCCAGAAAAAGCACTGTTGGCGTATGAATCAACGAAGCCGCCAGATCGAGTCGTCGTTTCATTCCGCCCGAGTAAGTCTTGATGCGATCATCAAGCGCGTCACCAAGATCAATCAGCGTGGCCAAAGTTTCAATGCGTTCATTTATCGCGCGCCGAGACAGCCCGTAAAGCCGACCCTGAAGTAACAAAATTTCACGGCCAGATTGCATGGGGTCGAGGGCGGCCGATTGCAGTGCCGCACCAATGCGCAAGCGAACACCGCCCGGATCGCGCACGATGTCGTGCCCCGCAACCAGCGCTTGACCAGAACTGGGAGTGAGAAGGGTGCACAACATGCGCACCATGGTCGACTTACCGGCACCGTTGGGTCCGAGAAATCCGTAGATTTCACCGGTGGCAACTTCAAGATTGACATCTACAACCGCATGATTATCGCCAAAATCGCGACTGAGCGACTCAGTTACAACCGCAGGGCTAGCCATGAGCGTCCAAATTAGCGATTGAGTCACCGTCGAAATTAATTATTTCGTTGGGGTCGTTAGTGCGAAGCCCGAGATCAAACCAAACTACTGCTGCCCAAACTGCCGTTGCCCCCGCTATATGGAAACCGACCAGCAACTCGGGTATGCCGGTCAAGTACTGGACGTATCCGATGGTGGCTTGAATTAACACCACCAAAACCACCAGCCCGAGGCGACCCATTGGCCGACGTTTTAGCAGCACGGCCAAAATAACGATTGTTGCAATAAGAACAATTACGCTCGCTCCGTGAATGCGGGCCACCGTGCCTAAATCAAAACCAAATCGTCGCGCCGAGCGATCGCCGCCGTGGGGCCCCGTGGCCGTAACCACCGTGCCCGCTATAAATACCACTGCGGCTGCCGCCAGCAAAACTCGGTCCCAAATGCGCACGGTGGAATCGACTCGCCAACGACTCGGTCCTTCCGGTTCGCCGGCTCGGCGCAACAGCACTAAAACATTGGTTAAAAGTACTAACGACACGAGAAAATGCGCCATGACGAACGGGGGCTGAAGTTCGAAAATCACCGTCAGTCCGCCTAAGGCTGCTTGGGCTGCTACTCCGCCTACTAAACCGAGCGACAACCAAACCAAATCTTTTCGGCGCGGCCGGCGCAAAAGTGAGCCGAGCACCGCCACGATCACGCCGGCTGAGACCAATCCGGTGAAAACTCGATTCACGAATTCGATCATGGCGTGCACATCGCTAGCCGAACGAGGGGTTAACCGCCCGGCGGAGCAATTGGGCCATTCGGGGCAACCTAGGCCCGACCCGCTCAGGCGTACCGCGCCGCCGGTGATGATGATTATCACCAGCAAAATGGCAGATATTGCGGCTATGCGTTGAAATGTTAGTGGACTGATCGAAAAAGATCTCACGCCAGCAGCGTAGGCGGAACCCTCGCTCTGGTAACGACTGCTGGTAGCGACTGCTGTCCCCGCTGCTGTCCGGAACGCGATACTTTTGAGCTGATGCCCAACTCTTCATCTCAATATCACTACGACGAATTTTCCATGTTTGCTGAAAATGCCGAAGAGCACAGCTTGGCTTGGACCGGTCCGCCGACGGTAAGGCGCGAATCGGTAGCGGTAAGCGCCGATGACCGGCGAGTCAGCGCACTAATTTGGGGTACCGCTGAACCCGAGATTGTCCTTATCCACGGTGGGGCTCAGAATGCTCACACTTGGGACACCGTTGCGCTCGCGCTTGATCGTCCGCTAGTTGCAATAGATCTTCCGGGTCACGGTCACTCCGACCACCGGCCGGGTGATCCGTTTTCGCCCCACGAAAATGCTATTGATGTTGCGGTTGCAGTACGAGCGTTTGCCCCTGATGCTCGCCTAATAGTGGGAATGTCGTTAGGTGGACTAACTGCCATCGCGTTGAGTGCGATCGCACCCGAATTGGTTAGCGAATTGGTATTGGTGGATGTAACTCCTGGGGTTGATAAAGATAAAGCCGCGCCCATTGCCGCGTTTATTGCTGGTCCAGAGAAATTTGCAACTTTTGATGAGATTTTAAATCGAACCATCGAATTTAATCCGACTCGTTCAGTTAGTTCGCTACGCCGAGGTGTACTCCACAATGCAGTCGAACGCGACGGCGAGTGGATGTGGCGTTACCAACGCCCGCGTTTGCTGGAGTCGGCTCTCGATTCCGAAGCGACTGAAGGGGAAACCGCGATAGATTTTTCTGATCTCTGGGATGATCTCGGCGCGCTTACGGTTCCGTTAACTTTGGCACGCGGAATGGAGGCGGGAAGTATAGTGGATGACCATGACCAGAACGAGGTTCTAGTTCGTCAGCCCAACGCGCGAATCGAACTCTTTCCGGGTGCCGGTCACAGTATCCAGGGCGATAAACCCATCGAGTTAGCGGCTCTGCTCACCTCTTTGCTTTCGGACTAGGTCTTCGGGACGAGTTCGAACTAACCGATTTTACGGTAGAACTCTATTGCTCACCTCTTTGCTTTCGGACTAGGTCTTCGGGACGAGTTCGACCGTAGCTACGGTCACCGCGTCAACTGCCGCGGGGGAATACGCCATCGGGACCATCTCTCCGGCGGCCCATTTTTCTTGCTGATCGTAATAGTGGGGACTCGAGGAATCTCCTGATGCTCCGAGGGGGACAATCCAAACGCATTCATCCCAATCACCGACCGCGAATACATAACGGGCTACCGAAGTGCTGGTTACCCCAAACCCGTAGCCCGCCGGGTGGGCGGCACACATGACTGTGTCCCACTCGCCACCCATGCCCACGCTCGGAGGATTCAAAGCTTGGGCCCACGCGTCCTGCGTTTCCGGTGATGAACCGAGAGCGAAGGGGTGGCGAGGTGCGCATTGATGCAATTTTCCCCATTGCCAACGCGACTCATCACTACCCATTTCGCGCCGTAAGTAATCGAGGGCAGAGGCAGTACCCGAACGCAAAAGATCGGGCCACGATTGATCGCTCGAAATAAGACTGGTGTCATTTTTTTCCAACAGGTTGGTTAACAAAACCCAAAGTCTCAGCGATAAAGGTTGAAATGCTCCAGCAGGTTCTTCGGCGTACGGAAGTCGCACCGAATCGAATATCGGGTTATCGGCAATTTCTTTTCCAACAAAGTCGCGAATGACTACGTAGAGTGTGGCCGCAACCGAATCGGGATCCATTGAGTAGTCCCACCCGCTAAAGATGCTTGATAAATAATTAAACTCCGAGTCCCCTTCTAGGGCCGCCAATACGAGCGGAACCCAGATTTTGGCTCCCAACGAAACTCGATCTCGTAATACTGCCCGCATGTCGTCGACGCTGGCTTTGTTTATATCGTCGAGGCGGTCGTGTAACCGCAGGGCGCGGTCGGGCCGGCTGTAGTCAAAGCCCATAAAATAGGGGTAGTCATCACTGGCGATTTGTTGGTTGGCGGTAACTATTAATCCACTTTCCGGGTTGACGCTTTGGGGCATTTCTGTAAAAGGTATGTCGCTTGTCCAATCGAACTGGGGATCGCCGCCGGCAACTGGTCCCCACGAATTAGCGCGATCGCGCAAAGGAATCCGACCCACGGTGCGATAAGCAATCGAACCTTTGGTGTCGGCACTAACGAAGTTGTTGACCGGATCAATCCAGCTGGCCATTACCGCATCGAGCTCGGCCGTCGTCGTCGCTCGCAACATGGGGTCAAGGACTTCCAGACCGCTGCTGGCTTCCACTAGCGCGGTTGAGCGCAACGACAAACTCGCCCCCGAGGCCGGATCGCCAAAGACAATAGGCCCCCGTTCAGTTTCGTAACATTCGATTTCAATCGGAGCCGCATCTCGTACCGCAATAGTCTCGATCCGAGCCGGCCGGACTGCGGCGGGTTCGACATAGAGGTCTTGGTAATCACCGTTGGCATTAGTTATGGCCCACGCGGTGTGTTGCGAATGACCAAAATGAGGAAAACCGGGTACGCCGACAAAAGCCAGTCCGATGGCATCAAACTCGGGTGCTCGAAGATGACATTGGTAATAGATACTCGGTGCTTCAATCGCGCGATGAGGGTCCCCCGCTATAAGTGGTCGACCGGTTGCCGTGCGCGTTCCCGATAAAGCCCACGCATTGCTTCCCGCGGCCGGTTCGGCCAATTGGGCCATTGCCGCTAGTACCGCTTCCACGGCCGGGTCGCCCGCTCGGCTACTTGGTGACGCGAGGTCGGGCGGTCCCGTTATTAGCGGAACCATCCGATCCTCAGAATCGTGCAATCGAATTACTTCATCAACACCAAGGGCGTTGATCAGTCGTCCTCGCCATAATTTTTTCTGCCAATTAGCAAAAACAACATGACGCATCAGAAATACCGCGCAACAGTCCTGCGGTGACCACGGGTCGGGAGTAAGTCGAATAAGACTTAGGTCGGGTGGAAGCGGCTGATTGGTAAGCAGATAAGCATTAACACCGGCGGCGAAAGCATCCAGTACTTTTTGCGCGGCGGGCGACAACGCGTTGTATTCGCGGTCGGCGGCTTGTCTCAGCCCACAGCGCCTAACGAACTTGTCAAAATCCACCGCTCCACTACCCGCGATTTCGGCCCACTCGCCGTGGGCTCGCCGCCGGTCGTATTCCATTTGACCAATCCGATCTTGCGCCTGAACAAACCCTTGACCAAAAAAAGCATCGTCGGAACTTTGCGCCGAGACATGGGGCACGCCCCACTGATCGCGCTGAATAGTTAATTTGTTTTCTAACCCCTCAACCTCCACACCGACGACGCTACCGCTACCGGCGGCAAAACCGGGGTGATTAACGGGGGTGATTAACCGGGGTGATTTAGGATCGGCTATTAGTCGAGCGCGGCTATCGCATCGGCTATCGGAGCGTGATCGGCGGTATGGGCGTCAATGCGGGCATAACGAACCGTAGATCCTGGTCCCAAGACAAAGGTCGCGCCCAGCTGGTTTACCCGCTTGCCGGACTTTCCTACTCGATATCCCGACTTATGAGCTCGAATCGCGCCCTTAAAACTTCTGGGGTCGAATAACAACCGGAAAAAATTAACTCTCGGCAATCCCACCGTGCGCGCGGCCAAGGCGTCGTCATCTACTAAAACCGGGAACGGGATATCGTCTTTAGTAATAAAATCTGCCGCGTAGCGTTGGTCGCCCGTGCCGATCGCTATCGCTTCTCCGCCGAGGTTCTTGATCTCGTCGTAGTGCTCACGCAACTGCGCGGCATGCTCACGGCAGAGCAGTCAACCAAAGTGCCGTAGGAATACGACTATGACCGGCTTTTCGGCCCAGTAATCGCCTAGCCGATGGGGGATTCCGTTGGAATCATTGAGCACGACTGTTCTCAGTTGTGATTCGTCAATCAGAGATGAATCCATAGATCTAATGTAGCGAGCCGCCAAGTGGCATACTGGGACGATGACAACAACGTTTACTCGTATGGATGAATCAACTCCCGAGCAGTGGGCGCTAATCGGTGCCGAAACTATGACCAACCAAACGCGGGTAGCAGAGACGGTGCTGCAGATGCTCCGTTCATTAGAAAATATTACCGATGGTTTCGCGGTTAATCAGCTGGTGCACTGTTTACAAACCGCGACTCTCGCCGAGCGCGCCGGTGCCGACGACGAAATGGTAGTGGCTTCGTTATGCCACGACATCGGCAAAGCGATCAGCGTTCCTAATCACCCCATGATCGCGGCGGAAATCCTACGGCCCTATGTGCGATCCGATGTGTACGAAGCAATCAAGGCTCACCAAGATTTTCAAGGGCGGCATTACTACTCCCATTTCGGTGGCGACCCCAACGCTCGTGATAAGTACCAAGGTGAGCAGTGGTACGCACTCGCCGAACAATTCGCCGACGAGTGGGACCAAAAAGCTTTCGATCCCGATTACGACACTTTGCCCCTTGAACATTTTGAGGCGCGAGTGCGGGAATTGTTTGGATCACCGAAATTCATTACTACTTAAGCTCATCGCCCCTAAAATCGCCGACTCGAACCAAGCCGGAAACGCCTAATAATCGCCATTCGGTTCGGCAAAACCTGCTCCGCTCTTTGCCGACCGATACGCTGGTAGACCATGTGGTGGAATCGATCTGACGGAACGCTAG
>JBCKKA010000013.1:0-31678 GCA_038904515.1 Acidimicrobiia bacterium
CTCGTTGCTCGTACTTGGGGACGAGCCAACTTAAAAGCGGGCGACGCTATTGTGCTCACCCATTTAGAACATCACGCCAATATCGTTCCGTGGCAAATGTTGGCCGCCGAACTCGATCTTGAACTGCGCTGGATCCCGCTCACCCCCGAATACCAACTCGACTTAACAAATCTCGACTCCCTGCTTAAGGGTGCGAAATTATTGGCTTTCAGCGCCATGTCGAATGTGCTCGGCACGATCACCGATGTACGCGGTCTAGTGGCAGCTGCGCATAATGCTGGCGCGCTCGCGCTCGTCGACGCCTGTCAATCGGTGCCCAACCTGCCGATCGATGTAGTCGACGACGAAGCCGATTTCGTTGCGTTCTCAGCTCACAAGATGCTGGGACCATCAGGCATTGGCGCGCTGTGGGCGCGTTCCGAACTACTCGTTGCGATGCCACCGTTTTTAGGCGGCGGCGAAATGATTAGCGATGTCACCCTCGAAGGATTTACCGCTAACGAAATACCGTGGAAGTTTGAGGCTGGCACTCCTGCCATTGTTGAAGCCATCGGTTGGGGCGCTGCTGTCGAATACCTCGAAAAAATTGGTTTGGCCGCGGTACGCGAACACGAAGCGGAGATCACCCAATACGCACTCGATGCTCTCACCGATAGATTCGGAGAAAAACTCACCATCTACGGACCCCGTGCCATCGACCAGCGTGGCAGCGCGATCTCCTTTCTTTTCGACGATATCCACGCTCACGACATTTCTCAGGTTGTCGACGAAGATGCGGTGTGCGTGCGAGCCGGTCACCACTGCGCCAAACCCCTCATGCGCGTACTCGGAGTACCCGCCACTACTCGTGCATCGTTCTATATTTATAATGACACCGTTGATGTAGATATTTTAATTGACGCTTTAGCCCGCGCCGAAAAGTTTTTTGGGGTCTAAGATGAATGGTGACGATGTCAGGACTTGAAGATCTTTACCGAGAAATAATTCTTGACCACTACCGCGCGCCGCGTAATCGCGGCGACCTGCCGGTTCCTCCCGCGCATCAAGTGGAAGGATTCAACCCATTATGCGGCGATGAGGTTGTGCTTTATCTTGATATTGCCGACGGTATTGTCAGCGATATTCGCACCGCCGGACAGGGTTGTTCAATTAGCCAGGCGTCAACATCAATGATGAGTGACGCCGTTAAAAGTAAAACCGTCGAAGAAGCCCGCCAACTCATTCGCGCCTTCAAGGGATTGATGTCAGTGCACGAGTCGCATCTTCAAGGAGCCGAGCTCGGGCCGACTGATGACCCCGCGTCTGAATCCGCTCGCCTCGGCGACCTCGAAGCGTTGCAGGGAGTGGTGAAATTTCCCGTGCGAATCAAGTGCGCCACTTTGGCCTGGAATACCTTGATTCAAGGTCTTGATGAGGCCGAATAAGGATCTATGAGGCTGAGAACGGCTTAGGTGTAGCGCGAAATGCGCGCCGGAATAAGCCGCCCCAGCGTCTAGGTTGGAAGTAATACCCATTAAACCCAGACCAGAAACCCAGACCAGAAACCCAGACCAGAAATCCAGACCAGAAATCCAGACCAGAAAGGGCGGCGATGGAACCAAGCGAACTGACCATGCGCATTGATATGGCCCTCGAGCAGTACCGCGGGCGCGATCTAGTGAGTGCGGCCGAAGTAACCGACCTCCTCCTTGATCTGCGGCTTATGCTATTGGCGGCTGACGACAAAATAGCCGAACCCGCTATTAGTTAGTTCTCTGTGATGTCACCTCCAGTTTCGCGCCCAGAGCGACAAAAATCATCCAATAAAAAGAAGCATCGCCGGCAACTTATTGGCGCGTTCGCTACTGCTGTCATTTTGTTAGCCGGCGCGGTGGTCTTCTTCACCGCACGAGGTGACGATCAAAAGCCGGTGGTCGCGAAGACAGCAACTACAACCACAACCGAGTCTGCGTTCAAACCTTTCACCATCGCCACCACTACCGGTGGACCGCTCGACGCGTACCTCGAACCCAGCACTTCCGCCGCCAAGATCATCCAACTCAGCGCCAAAACTGAATACAACTTGACGCGCACAGTGCTGGTAATCGAACAACGCGACGGTTGGATCAAGGCACTTCTACCGATGGAACCTAACGGAACCGAAGGATGGATACCGGCGGCGTCGGTTACTCTGAGCACAACGAATTACGAAATTGAAATCAACCTCACGACCTACACTTTGGTGCTAAAAGATTCAGGAAAATCCGTATTCGAAGCGTCGGTGGCGCTCGGAGCACCCACAACGCGCACTCCGCCTGGGCGTTACTACATAACCGATCCGATTGACCTGACACAAAAACTTGATCCGCTTTACGGCGCCTACGCACTCGGAATATCAGGCTATTCCGAAGACATCGAAACGTTTAGAGGCGGATCCGGCCAACTGGCTATTCATGGTGGAGCATGGGAGTCAATGCTCGGAACTAACCCGTCGAACGGATGCATTCGTATGCTCAACGACCAAGTCGTCGAACTCGCGGGAAAAGTACCGATAGGCACACCGGTAACCATTACTGCCTAACCATTTATCTCCTACCTATCTTTTGGGTGCCTACCGGCGGTAAACTTGTTTTCTTATGGCGCGTAAAAACTCCGCTCATAAAAATTCGAGTTACTTTTCCAGACGCGTTATCGCTTGTCTCGCGATTGCCGCAGTGCTTATTGGTGGAATCGCGGTAGCGGGCGCAACTCTGCGTTCACCCGCGGCTGATTCCGCCACTCCCGAAACCACTACCACCACTTCTACCACTACGACTATTCCGCCTACTACCACTACTACTCTTCCCGGTCTTATCCAACCCGCTTCGGTAATTCTTCCCGACATGCCCGTTTTCACCACTCTCGGCTCGGGCTCCCCCGCCGATATTGTGGCGGCCTACCAACAACGACTAGTCGATCTCAAATTCGATCCCGGCCCCGTTGACGGTAGCTACGGTCAGGACACGGTTTACGCGGTACACGCGCTACAAAAACTCTACGGGCTAGAACGAAACGGCCGCATCGGTACGGCCGAAAAAGCCGCGCTAGAAACTTTCCAATACGCAATGCCACTGCACCCTACGGCTGAACCCAACCGCACCGAGATTGATGTCACCAAGCAAGTTATTACCCTCTACGAGAACTACCAAGTACGACTAATCACTACTACCTCAACCGGGTCGGGTCAGCCCTACTGCTTCAATACCCCCCGCATTAATCCCACCCAGCGCGTATGCGAAGTAGCGACCACACCGTCGGGGCGTTTCACTTATTACTTCTTTTACAAAGGCGTACACCAAGGCGTAAATGGCGGGCTCTATAACCCCTTCTATTTCAATAAAGGAATCGCCGTGCACGGCTACGACAGCGTGCCTACTTCACCCGCGTCACGCGGGTGCGCCCGTATTCCTATGCACATCGCGGAGTACTTTTACACGCTCGTGCGCGAGGGCGACGCGGTTTATGTCGATGGCGGCCAAGACGCGCAGATACTTTCAACTTCTCCGATCGGAGGTGCTCCGGCGGCGCCCGCTCCCGAACCGGTTCCTACTGCTCCACCCGACACCGTTGCGCCCGATCCAGTTTCGACACTACCCGCAGCCTGATTTAACATTGATTACTCCACCGGATTACTCCACCCCGAGTACGCCCAGCACTGTGGATGCAAACGCGGTTCAACCTTTAGCGGGTTTAGTCACCGTCGAATTTTGATTGAGTAGAGCTTGGGCTTGCTCCACCAAGGAGCCCGCCTCGCCAACCAAGCGTTGATAGGTTCCGAGATCGCCCGCTCGCAGTGCTTCGTTAGCCGCAGCAAACTTCTCTGACGCTTGAGTAAGCAATTGCGAAATCGTGGCGTCGCTCGGAGTGCTGGGCGTACTCGGAGTGCTGGGCGTACTCGGAGTGCTGGGCGTACTCGGAGTGCCGAATTCGCCGAAAAGTTTCACTAGGGCCTCATTGACGGTGGCGCCGGTTGCTGGAGCTTTTCCTTGTACTAAAACGACAACAAATTGAAACTGCGGAAACGGACTGGGTCCTTGCGCCGCGATAGTGAATATGGGCTGCACATAAACAATTGAAGTCCCGACCGGAATCAACTGTACATTTCCACTTATTACTCGAGATCCCCGTTGATCAAGCAGAGTTATAACGCGAGAGATCTCGGTGTCTTTATTAATATTTGCCGCGACCTGAACTGGACCGAGAATTTGTTCACCTTGGGGCATTACGAACGCCTCAAGCCGGCCGTAATCGCTGGTGTCAGATTTAGCGGTCATGAAAGAAACTAAACGAGTTTGCTGGTTGTCGCGCGATACGGGCACAAACGGCTGCAGAATTAAGAAACTTTCGCGCGTATCGCCCGGTAGCCGGATGTACAAGTAGTAAGGATCCTGACGCTTCGTATTAGAACTTATCTCCGGCGAACGCGATGAGTTTGTAGAGCCTGAGGGCACGACACCAAACACCGAAGTGGGGTCGGGCGACAACAGCCACCGTTCGTTACCGGTGTAGAAACGCCGAGTTTCGCTAACGTGATATTTGGAGAACACATCGGATTGGAGTTTGAAAATATCTTCCGGATAGCGAAGATGCGCCTTAAGTCCAGACGACATCTGAGAGAACGACGAGAAAAGGTCGGGGAACGCTGAGCGATACGACTTGATTATTGGATCCTTTGGATCAATGACGAAAAATTTCACTTCTCCGTTATAGGCATCGATCGTTGCTTTAACAGAGTTACGCACATAGTTGTAACTGCCACCCAGTCCCGCCGAGCCGGAATAAGTTTGGCTGTAAGGGTACTGATTCGAAGTGGTATAGCCATCAATGACCCAGGTTGTCTTACCATCAGCAATTACGGGATAAGGATCGGCGTCAAACTGCAGAAACGGCGCCAATTCGGCAACTCGCGCTTTAATATTGCGTCGCATATGGATTTTTGATGAACCATCAAGTTGACCCGAAATCAAAATATTAAAATCAGTGAAGTTGAGAGCAAAGGCGGCGCGACGAACAAGGCTAGACAACTTGACGCCGTCAGCACCGCTATAACGAGTAGTCGCGTCGGCTCCACCCTTACGGGCGTAGTTGAACTCATTACTTTTTGCCCCCGTAATAATGAAACCGCTGAGGCTTTCACCAAAATAAATTTGGGCACCAGTTTTGGAGAGTTTTAAATTTTCTCCCTGGGCCGGCACATCGCTAAGCACAAACTTGGGCGAACCATCGCTTTCGGCAATGTTGCTGGGCGAAGCCACACCCCCGTATCCGTGGGTATAAACAAGATGTTCGTTAACCCACGAAGAGCTCGGCAAGCCGCCACTGTTAAGTTCACGCGCGGCAATCATCAGCTGAGTGATCTGTCCGTTGATGTCGTAGCGATCAACATCAACATCGTTTACTTGGTAATAAGTTTGGAGCGCCTGAAGAGTTTGATAAGTAGAGCTAATAACGCCCGGATCCCAAAGCCGCGCGTTATCAATCGTGGGTAAATTCGCTTCAACCACTGCCGGAGAGAGATCTTGGGTGAAGTCGAAATCCTTAGAGTCAACCGTCGACAGCTTAAACGCATCGCTGGTGGCTTTGATATTCCGCTGAATATAAGGTCGCTCTTTAGCAAACTCGTTGGGCTCAACCACAAAATTTTGAATGGCCGCGGGATAAATCGTGCCCAAAACGATAGCAATAAACGTCCACAGACCGACCGCGATAATCGGCAGCACCCAGCCCCGACGCCAAATATTCCAAATCAGCAATATGGCGGCAATAATTGATACAAAAATTAGAAAATTGAACGCCGGTAGTTGCGCTTTTATATCAGTGTAAGTCGCTCCATCAACCACACCTCGGTTCGAGAAGTTGAGAGAAAACCGATCGAAGAAATAACCCACGCTCTTAATCAGCGCAAGGAGCGCGACAATTACCGATAGATGGGCTTTAACCTGCGGACTTACCCGTTGGGTCGAACTCTGAAATCGAATCCCTCCGTTTAGATAGTGCGCGACCGCGGTGACCAACAGGACAATAATTATCCCCGCGAATAGCCAGTCGATAATAAAATTTATGAACGGCAACTTGAAGACATAAAAGCCCACGTCCATCTGAAACTGGGGATCCTTAATTCCAAAATCGACCGAGTTAGTAAAAAGAATCCACTGACGCCATTGGGCCGATACGCCCAAGCCGGCAATCAAGGCAAAGAACAGTGAAACCCCTAAGCGAATGCGCCCGCGATAGCGCTGGGTCATTTCTTGATAGCGACCGACTAATTCATCTTCGGGAGTGGGGGCTCGCATTGAGCGCGGTGGTGGCGCCAACCGATCGGCGACAAAAAGGCTGACCCACATGATGATGAAAAAAACCACGGTAAATACCAAAGCTGGCACCACCTTGGCCGAAAGTAAGCCTCGCCAAGTACTCGACTGGCCGATGGAATCAAACCACAAGAAATTGACATAGAAACTAGCAAGGCCGCCAATACTGAATAGCAAAACCAACAGAACGCCAACTAGAACAATAAGTCCCCGGCGTAATCGGGAAGGCCGTCGTTCTTCGGTCGGTACTCGCACGCCCAGCAGCCTAGACGCTGGTTGATAACGACTTACCTTCAGGCGAAACTACGGCAGATCTATCAGGAATAACGAAACAACGACAACCTGGGTGCGCAGGGGGATATTTCTGTCCCGTCGGAAATGAGCGGCCTTTAGTGGTCGGCTCTAAGGCGTTGTCGTCGGCATCGGGGCATCGGCCCGGTTCATCAGAAACCCATTTGAGACAAACGCCGGGCCCCGCTCCGTCATAGCAGCCGCGCGTAAAAGCGGCAGCAAGAACATAGGTCGCGTGTTCCTCGAGATCGCCACCTCGCCATTCACGAAAGCGGGCGCTGAGCGCGGATCCCATCACCCGAACGAGTTCGTTATTCGATTCATACGGACCTTCACTAACGATCGCTCGAATGGTATTGGCGAGTCGCTCGCGCAACGGGTTGTAGAAAACTTCACTCAACTCAAATAAGACTCGATCAGGAACAGAGGAATCAGAATTTTTCTTTCCAACCGCGATACACCCCTCGAGATAGACCGCTTTCACCATGGGGGTGAGTAAGTCTGACCACGCGGCCCCTTCGAGGATTCGATCGGATAACAATCGATCAGGGTCGTGGTGGCGTCGTGAACTCCGTACCGAATCAAGTAATAAGTTTTCTTCATCCCGCAACATGCGTCGAGACCGCTTAAGCAGTTCAGGGGTCACTTCGGTAATAACTGCGTCGCGACGCGCCCGAATCGCTTCGGGTGCACTCAAAGCTGGAGGTTTATTTGGAGTCGGAGGTTCTGGTTTAACTTCTGGTTTAACTTCTGGTTTCAGGGTACCAGTGTCGTCTTTAATTTCCGAACGCAGTTGCGCAAAAATTCCTTTCGCGTCACGCGGAGTTGACAACGGATTGACGACTGGAGTCGCCGGTTTAGGTTCCGGTTTCACCGTTGGGGCGGTGGGAACGGTAACGGCCGTTGTCGCTTCAGCGGGCTCATCAAGGGCCGCGATAGCCGCGTCAAGCAGACGACGAACGCGCTCAAGATCACGCCGTACCGCTCGCCGGGTTTGTTCCGGTGAAGTCGCGTCGACGGTCCGGTCAAGCGGACCTTCAGGGGTGCTATCAACCATTGTCGTTAATGGTATTACTTCTCACCAAAGGCGGCTCGGTCGAGCTCGCAGTAGTAGCAGTTACTTATTGAGCGCGGCGAGCGCCTCGGCCAGATTTTTTACCGGCACAATCTTAAAGTCACCCTTACCGATTTTTTCACGCGCGGCACGGGCTTCGCCGTTCGGAACAATCATCATTTCCGCGCCGGCATCACGGGCGACGATGGCTTTTTGCGCCACTCCTCCCACTGGACCAACCGTGCCGTCGGGCTCAATCGATCCGGTAACCGCGATTCGACGACCACCCGCGAGATTTTTTGGCGAAAGGTCGTCGATGATCGACAGGGTAAAAGCGAGCCCAGCCGACGGACCGCTGACCCGATTGGTAGCGATGCGAACATCGACCGGAAAATCCCAAGTTCCCACAGTCTCGGCCACTATTCCCAACAGCCCTTTACCATCTTGTTCACCTAATTTTACTGTCACTGACCGCGCGGCTCCGTCGCGTCGCACCACTAATTTTATTTCTTCATCGGGGGAGTGCGCCTGTACCGCGGCTCGCACTTTCGCCGCGTCGTCTACTGGCTCACCATCGACCTGTAGCACTTCATCGCCAAGTTGAAGTCTCCGAAAGGAGGGCCCGTCACAAGCAATACCCGTTACATAAACCGCGGTACTAGTTTGGGGCACGACATAACCCAAGTGTTGTAGGGCCGCGACGCGCGCAGAGTTCTGCGACTTGTCCATTAGCGCTTCATTAAGTCGAGTTGACTCGGAATAGGTCGCGCACCCGATGACATCTTCACGCGGCTCAATGCTGACATTGTCGTTAACTTGGGCCAACAGCCACCGCAACACACTGGGATCACCATCAGAAACTCGCACGGTCAGATAAAGAACCCCGCCACGATGGGAATAGGTCTTAGCGTCGGTTATCTCAATGATTGATTTGTCGAGCAGAGTGGCCGCCCCCGGCGAAATAATTACGTACGGGACTTTAACTACAACTAGAGCAACAAGAATTGCCACCACGAGTACGGCCGCGGCCGCCCCCGCGGTGAACAGACCAATCCGGCGCCGCTTGCTGCGTAGCTCAATCAAACCAGATTGACTCGGATCAGGATTGCTCACTGAGTTTTCTTTTTATGCCTATATCTGGTACTAACCATGGCATGGCAAACGAAGATTCGGGCATCACGCGCGCGACGCGCTTCGCGGAGTTGGGTCACCAGGGAAATCTTACGACAGCCAACCGGTCGCAACTTGAGCAGGCGGTGGTAAACGATCCCGATCCGCGCGCTCGGAGTGCCGCCCTTGGTGCACTGTTTCGTGCTGAATCCATCGAGATTCTCAACTCTAAAATTACAAATGCCCCAGTTCGCATAAAAACTCAGGCGCTTATGGAAATCTGGCTGAGTGCAGCTAGCGATGAACACGCCGTAGTCCGCAAGCGAACGGCTGAACTCGGTCCGATTATGGCGAGAGTCGAAATCGCGCTGGGAACGGATAACACTCCGGATAAATCTCAGGCTAAATCTCAGGCCGGAGTAGTGGTCACTCTTATCGATCTTCTTAACGACGACGAGATCACCGTGGTGGAAGCAACGGCATGGGCGCTGGGCGAAGGAATCGAATCGGGAACACCCAACGCCGCGGCAGTAGCGGCCCTGGTTCGCACCGTTACTGGTCATGACAACGCATTGGCACGCGAAGCCGCGGTGGCGGCGTTAGGTGCATTGCGCGATCCCGTCGGACTACCCGCGATTTTGATCGCTTGTGGCGATAAACCGGCAGTGCGCCGGCGAGCGGTTCTGGCGCTGGCACCCTTTACTGGCAACGAGGTAGACCAAGCAATCGAGACCGCAACTCAAGATCGAGACCCGCAGGTTCGCCAAGCCGCGGAAATTTTGCAAAAAGTTGTCGAGGACTAAAAAGTCGCTCAATAACTACCAAGCGTTGCGACGATCGCCCGAACCGCCAGGCCGATCAATAAACATTTCTCGCAAACGATCGAAAGACTCCAGGCATCGGCCCGCACCTAGCACCACGGTTTCGAGCGGAAGATCGGAAAGGTGTACCGGAACTCCGGTCTCGTATTCAATGCGTTCGGGCAAACCGCGCAACATTGCCGTACCGCCAACTAAGTGAATTCCTAGTTCGAGAAGGTCTTGGGCAAGATCAGGAGGAGTTTCGGTAAGTGTTTTTTTAATTGCATCAATGATTACCGAAATCGGAGCATCAATAGCTTCACGAATTTCTTCCGGATCGAGAACAACTTCGCGCGGAAGTCCGCCCATCAAGTCGCGTCCCTTTACTTCAACCTTAAATTCGTTATCAGTCGGATAAGCCGAACCGATTGCTAACTTGATTTCTTCCGCAGTGCGTTCACCCACCGCGATTCCGTGCGCTTGGCGCAAGTGAGCCTGAATCGCGCTATCGAGGTCGAATCCCCCCACCCGAACTGCTTGCAAGGTGACCACTCCGCCCATGGAAAGAACGGCCATCTCACTCGTACCACCACCGATATCAACCACCATGTTTCCTAATGGTTCGTGAATCGGCAATGAAGCTCCGATTGCCGCGGCCATCGGTTGTTCAATGAGATAGGTCTGGGCCGCACCGGCCCGACGACTTGCTTCTAATACCGCCCGCTGTTCTACATGAGTAATGGCCGACGGCACGCAAACCAACACGCGCGAGCGCTGAAGTCGGGTAATACCTGCCCGAGCAAAAACTAATCGGATTAGCCGCTGGGTTACTTCGAAATCAGTGATAGCGCCACCGCGCAACGGTCGCACCGCAACTACATGACCGGGGGTACGACCGATCATTTGCCACGCCTCTTCGCCCATAGCCAAAACTTCTTGAGTCCGATTATTGAGCGCGATAACAGTGGGCTCATTTAGGACAATTCCCTGACCGCGCGCGTAAACGAGCGTGTTGGCGGTACCAAGATCGATGGCGAGGTCGCGCGCCATAACTAAGAACTCCGTCCTTGGTTGGCGGTCGGAACCGCGCTTATAGGCATTGTTGCCTCAGCCCAGTCTTCCCCAGCCTCCCAGTGTTCGCGTTTCCAGATCGGCACCGTCTCCTTGAGCGTGTCGATAACAAAACGGGCGGCCGTGAAGGCCTCGTCGCGATGAGCGGCGGAAACGGCCACCACCACTGACACTTCCGACAGTTCCAATCTTCCGGTTCGATGCCACACGGCCAAGCGTTCAATTCCCTCGTAACGCTCGCGAGCCTCACGAACAACATCAGCCAATTTGTCTTGGGCCACTTCCTCGTACGCCTCGTAAGTCATCGCCGTTACTCCCGGCCGACCTTCGGAGTGGTCGCGCACCACGCCCGCGAATGTAACTACCGCTCCGGAGGCAGGGGTAGTTACCCAAGCCGCGGCTTCGGACATAGGAATCGGGTTGGGAGTAACCACCACCCAATCGAGTCGTGCGGGTGCTTCTAGCATTAGATAGATATTAGCGGCCCGCGCCGATGGGTGATCTGGGCCCGCGATCAAAAGCGCTCGGGGCGTTCATAGACTGAAAGCGTGCCACAAAATCCCTTAGAACCCAACGAATTCGCTAACTCGAATGATTGGACTCATCCCAGTCAACTTCCGGGTCAACTTCCGGGTCAACTTCCGGGTCAACTTCCGGGTCAACTTCCGGAAACCCCCAAATTCCCTCGACCGAGCATTCGGGCGGGTTTAGCCACGACTGGGATTGTCGCATTGGGAGGCGTGGCGATCGCTTTAGCGTTGGTCGTACTAATTACTCCGGGTGAGAACCGTCGAGTGGTCACCTCTACTTTGGCCGGACTTTCAACTCCGGCGGGCGCGACCAGTTCGAGTGCTCTCGACCTGTCAACACAACCGGGAATTGTAACGATAGAAGTTACTAACGCCGATGGAGTGATTTTAGGGATTGGCGTATCTCTGGGCGATAATAAAATTCTTACCAACGCCAGTCTGGTAACTAACGCCCAAACAATCCATTATTCTGCCGCCGGTCTAACTGCCCACCAAAAAACTTCGGCTTCGATAATCGGAATCGATGTTATGTCTGACATCGCCGTGCTCAATGCGGCCGACCTGAATATTTCCGTCGCCCGTCTAGGCTTCGCTAACGAATTGCGAGTGGGCACCAAAGTTGCGGGAGTGAAGATTGAGAATGACGGTCAAGTCCAGTCAAGTGATGGCCAGATATACCTCCTTAACGAACTTGCGACCAGCACCGACGGAAAGACCTTGCTGGGAATGATTTCGACCGATCTCACCACATCGGGACCCATGATGGATTCTTCCGGAACCATTACGGGGTTCTTAGCCCGTTCAGCTCCTGGCCACGCTCTTCCGATTGATGATGTTCGTACGATCGTCGCTCAAATAGTTACTTTCGGTCACGCCCAGCACGGCTGGATCGGCTTGCGGGTGCGAGACGATAATGCGCGTGGCAATCTCGGAGCAGTGATCGAAGATATAGCGGTCGGGAGTCCCGGCCACAAGGCCGGGCTTCAAGTGGGCGACCGCATAACTGCCCTCGACGATGACCCCATTTATTCCAGTGCCCAGCTTTTAATCTCAATCACTCAACGCCGAGCCGGAGATCCGGTAGTCATCGAAATAAGGCGCAACGGGATCCGCAAGAAACTTCCCCTTTCTCTAGAAGATCGGCCGGTCGCGTTGGTGACCATCGGCATGCAAGCCTGATTAGCCGACGAGCGGGAATCGTGCCACGATGAGCACTATGGATGAAACCAAACCCCAAGATAATCTCGACGAAGTCGATCGCGAACTGCTCAACGCGTTGCAGTGGGATTTCCCGGTCGAAGCCCGGCCATTTGCTGCCCTCGGTGATCGGCTAGGAATTACCGAACTCGAAGTGCGCGAGCGAGTTGCCAAAGTTAAAGAAGTGGGAGTGCTGCGGCAACTCTCAGCCATCTTCGATACTCGCGCACTGGGTTACGGATCAGCACTAATCGCGGCAAAAATCGATCCCGATCGCGTCGACGAAGCAGCGGCAGTTATCAGCGAGCATCCCGGCGTGTCTCACAACTACAAACGTAACCACGACTACAATCTTTGGTACACCATCGCGGTACCGCCGGGCGAAGTTTTACAAGACCATGTCGATGTGTTGCACAAAAATAGCGGCGCGCTAGTTACTCGCCTCCTCCCCACTCTTAAACTTTACAAAATTGCCGTAAAACTCGACATGACCGGTGCGACAGCAGCCGATGCGCGTACCGAAGTTCTGGCCCACGAAAGCCCGGAGCGGAAACCCGAAATGGCCGCACCCGAACTTACCGACCTTGATATTGCAGTAGTAAGAACCGTTCAAGAAGATCTTCCCCTTACCGAGTTTCCGTTTGCCGAATACGCAAAAACCATTGGTTGTTCTGAAGCTGAATTGATCAGCACCATGGAATCGCTGAAGGAACGCAAACTGATGCGTCGTTTTGCTGCGGTGATGAATCACCGCAGCGCGGGATACAAGGCCAACGCTATGGGCGTGTGGGTTGTCCCCGAAGATCGACTCGAAGAACTCGGGCCTCGCATGGCGGGTTTCGCTCGAGTAAGCCACTGCTATCAACGGCCGACCTACGACGACTGGCCCTACTCGCTCTTCACCATGGTGCACGGCATGAATGCTCGTGAGTGCGAAGAAACTATCGGTGCAATAAGCGCGGAAAGCGGAGTAAACGAATACACCCTTCTGTGGTCGATAAAAGAATATAAAAAAACCCGAGTTAAGTATTTCAACTCCGACTGGGACGCCTGGAGCGCCGAGCACCTGACTGCGGTTTAAACCTATGAGCGAACCTATTCCTTCTCCTGAAGATTCGTTTGGCGCGGGATTTGATTTTTCGCAACTCGACTTAAGCGAAATGTTTCGCATTATGAGTTCGCCCGGTCCAGTTAATTGGGAAATAGCTAATCAATTAGCTATCGCTATCGCTACCGACGGATCTCCCGAAGACAAAATTGCGACGACTGATCAAGATCAACTTGCCGATTTAGTGCTGGCGGCCAAAACGCTGGTCACTAACGAAACCGGAATCGCCGCAACGCTGACCACACCCCTTAAAGTTGTCACCCGTGCTGATTGGGCGGCGACGCAACTAGACGCACTGCGTCCGGTGATTGTTGCTCTCGCGGACGCGATTAGCAAAGCGTTAACTCCGGAAGCTCTCGAAGGTTTAATCGGCAGTACCACCCCCGAAGAACTTGGACTACCCGAAATTCCCGGCTTGCCCACCGAATCGTTCTCCGCAGTAGTGCCGATGTTGGCTCCGTTATTGCTAGGAGTGCAGGCTGGTTCAATGATTGGTCATCTGGCCCGTCACTCACTGGGCATCTACGACCTTCCGCTGCCTACCGAAGACGAGCCGACTCTCATTTTTGTCATCGCGAATCTTGATGAATTTGAAAACGCGTGGTCGCTCGAACGCGCCGATTTGCGTTTCTACATGGCGATCCACGAACTGATTCACGCTTCAGTGTGCTCAGTGGCGTGGGTGCGTCGACGATTAGTGGCTCTGGCCACCGACTACGTATCGGCGTACGAATTCGACGGCACTACCGCCGAAAGTGGCCTCGACGGGGGCATTTTCGCCAGTCTCGATCCGTCCGATCCCAGTTCGTTTCAGGAATTAGCTAATCATCCCGAAGAACTACTCGGCGCGTTGCGCAATGATCGACAGCGGCTTATTCTTGATCAAGCACGAGTGTTCCACGCGGTTCTCGAAGGCTACGCCGACACCATCCTTGAACACATTGGGCGACCACTAATCGTGTCGTTCAATCAGATCCATGAAGCCATGGCTCGTCATCGCATCGAACGGGGCGAGGCTGAACGATTTATCGAAGGTCTGCTCGGAATGGCCGCAGGCCGCGAAGACTTCGAGCGAGGTGCCGCCTTCTGCCGCGGCGTGGTGGAACGAAACGGAATCGAAAGTCTTCACCGACTATGGGAAAATGCCGCCATGGAGCCAACCGAAAGCGAGTTCGCCGCACCGGGTTTATGGCTGGCCCGCATCGAACTCGATGAAACCGAAGTCGACGACTCCGATCTCAGTCCCCCTACCGACGCATGACCACTTCGACGCACGACTTGCGCATCGGCGTTGTTGGCGCCGGAGTTATGGGTAGCGGTATCGCTCAAGTTGTCGCGACGGCGGGCTACGAAACCGTTTGTTGCGACATCGACCAGAGCGCCCTCGACCGCGGCCGTGAACATGTAACCACCGGACGTTACGGACTGGCGCGCGGCGTGGAGCGCAAGAAACTTACCCAAGCCGATGCCGACATGGCCTTGGCTCGTATCGAATTTAGTAACGATCTTGATGTAGTTGCCGCCACTGATCTGGTTATTGAAGCAGTGCCCGAAAGTCTAGAACTTAAACTAAAAGTTTTTCGAGATCTCGACAACCGTACCAATCCTAAAACTATTTTGGCATCTAATACTTCAGGGTTTTCCATAACCGCGATTGCCGGAGCCACCAGCCGACCCGAATTAGTTATCGGTTGGCACTGGGCCTCACCGGCACCCGTGATGGCGTTAGCCGAAATAATTAAGACCGCAACGACTTCGCAAGCCACTGTTGACACCATTAGTGATGTTGCCCGTAACTGTGGCAAAAACCCCATTGTCGTAACCGATAACCCAATGGCTTGGGGGTTCGTCGCCAACCGCGTCTATTTCGCCATGATCGCCGAAGCGCAGAAAGTAATTAGTGAAGGAGTGGCAACCAAGGATCAAGTAGATGCATTAATGGTTGATTGCTTTCGCTGGCCAACCGGCCCGTTCGGAATGGTACGTGGCGCTACCGGTGGTTGGTCGTAATTAACTAGCGTAATTAAATAGCGTAATTAACTAGACCGTTATTGTTTGTTTCGATTAGTTCGCTCTGCTCTCCGCGCGGCATCGCTTTTTCGTTTGACCGCCTTAGATTGCTGATAACGAGTACGCATCTGGCCCTTGGTCGCTCGCCAAGCATTGTCAACCGCTTGGGGCCGTAGCTTCGAGCGCGACGGCGCGGTGCGGGCACTCCGCAATGCGGCAAGGTATGACAAACCCGAAAACAATAGGAGTAGACCCAACGCGAACAACCCGAAGTCTTCACCAAACGGAATAATTCCGAATAATGCACCCGCGACCCAAGCCACTTGAAAACGAGTTTCGAATCGAGCAAAGGCGCGGCCGCGAGCCGCGTCGGGCCCATCGCGCTGCAATAAAGAGTCGAATCCGACTCGTCCCGCGGCCGACGCCGTCGCTACCGCCATTCCCGCCACAGCCGCGCCAACAATATTGCCACCAGCAATCGCGCCAAACAATGTAAAGGCCGCGGCGCCGAGCAGACACGACACCAAGATGACTTCCTCCCGCACACGTTTTCGCGCTATTGGAGAAATCGCGTTACCAATAAATCCGCCGATAGCGTACGCACCTAGTACTACACCGAGACCAAGTTTGTCGTCTTTAAACGAAAAGGCCGAAAGGAAGACGATTACGCCGACGGCAATTCTTATGACCGCCATCGCACTACCCGCTAAAAGCACACTCGGTTGATGGGTTTCGACCGACTCCAGTTTCTCTTCGGCTTCATTTTGCACAATTTGGGTGCGAGGAATACGAAACGAAATCACCGCAGCGATGGAAAACATAATTACCGCCAAAATCAGAGAAAAACGAGCATCAAAAATTACCTGCAACAAAAATGCCGGTCCGCCGCCGACCATGCTGGCGATAAGGCTAATGATGGCTAAGCGCGAATTGGCGCGCACTAGCTGAGTGGGATCGTTCACGATCGCCGGCACCAGCGCGGCTTTAGCTATCGAATAAGTTTTTTGTAAAACCAATACCCCGAACGCGAGTGGATAGATCAGTAGTCCTTCGGGAGTTGGTTGGGTAATGAATTCAACCATAGCCAAACACAACAACGCTCGACCTAAGCACGAAATAATCACCATGATTCGCCGGCCACCGCGAAACCGATCAAGGATCGGACCCATCACTGGAGAAAGCAACGCAAATGGAGCCATCGCCAACAAGAGATACAGCAAGATGTCGCTGCGCGCCGCGCTGGTTGGTTGAGCAAAGAATAAGGATCCCGCAAGTGATGCTGCCACCGAGGCGTCGCCGGCCACGCTGACCGCGTGGGCTTGCATCAATCGAACAAATGAAGAACGCGGCAGGAATCGAGGATCGGTCGTCATAACCCTATGACGGTAGCGCCAAGGCGGGCCCAACGCGGAGCAAGGTATTATTAATACCATGCTCGGACCCAAACGCTTCTTAGACCGCGAACTTTCGTGGCTTGATTTCAACGCCCGAGTGCTAACGCTAGCCGAGGATAACGAAAGACCGTTACTTGAGCGAATTAAATTCGTCGCGATTTTTTCGTCAAACCTCGATGAATACTTTCAGGTGCGGGTGGCCGCTCTGCAAGCCCAAGCCGACCTTGGAATTCGTGCCCCCTTCGCCGATGGGCTCAACCCCGCACAGACCATCAGCGTTTTGCGAACACGCGTGCGCGACCTGGTTGAACGCCAGAGTGCAATTTTCACCAAAGATCTGGCACCGGCGCTGGCGGAAGAAGGAATCCACTTCGTGGGTTGGGATGACCTTGATTTAGAAACTCAGAAAACTCTTACCGATCAGTTTGAGCGAGAAATTTTTCCGGTTCTAACTCCGCTGGCCGTTGATGTAGCCCATCCGTTTCCGTATATCTCTAATCTCTCACTCAACCTCGCGGTAAAAGTAAAAGATACCGAAAGCCAGGAGGAGCGGTTTGCTCGGGTGAAAATTCCTAGCACTCTTCCTCGGTTCTTGGTCCTTGATTCTGGGCCGCGATTTTTGGCCATTGAACAACTGGTAGCGGCTCATCTCGAACGCCTTTTTCCCGGCATGGAAATAACTGGGGTATTCCCGTTTCGGGTTACCCGTGACACCGATTTTGCCCTTGACGATGAGGCTGACGACCTGCGCGAAGCGATCGAAGCAGTGCTGCAGCAACGCGACAAGTCTGACCGAACAGTGCGACTAGAAATTGATGCAACCATGCCCGACGATGTTCGCAATGTATTAAGTAGCGAACTAGAAATTTCTCCGGGAGCCGAGATTATCGTTGACGGCCCTCTTGATCTGACTGGTCTATTCGAGATATCCCTTCCAAATCGGCCTGAGCTGAGCGACCGACCATGGACCCCCCGTACTCCTGCGACATTGGCCGCCAACGAGCCCAATAAGAATGATTTTTTCAAAACCTTACGCCGCGGTGATGTAATTGTTCATCATCCTTACGACTCGTTCCGTACTTCCGTCGAAGCATTTTTACGCCAAGCCGCACGAGACCCAAAAGTATTAGCAATCAAGCAGACCATCTATCGAACTGGTGGCGATGAAAGCAGGATCATTCAAGCCTTAATCGACGCGGCGCGTGCTGGAAAACAAGTAGTGGCGTTAGTAGAACTTCAAGCTCGCTTTGACGAAGAAGCGAATATTTATCGTGGCCAACTGCTGGAGTCAGCGGGTGTTCACGTGGTTTACGGAATCGTTGGATTAAAAACCCATGCCAAAATTATTTTGGTGGTGCGCCAAGATAGTGACGGAGAGATCCGGCGCTATTGTCATGTAGGAACCGGAAACTACAACTCTTCCACTGCCACTATTTACGAAGACATCGGGTTATTCACCGCCGACCCATCCATCGGTGCCGACATCAGTGAACTCTTTAACTATCTAACCGGTTACAGCCGATCAGTTAATTATCAACGCCTGTTGGTGGCGCCCGAAGCTCTACGCGTTGGTCTGCGCAACCGAGTACGCGCCCAAGCGGCTAAAGGAGCTGATGGCTATATCGTGCTCAAGCTCAATAGCCTTGTCGATCCCGATCTGATTGACGAGCTCTATGCCGCGTCGAAAGCGGGGGCCCGCGTCGACTTAGTGGTGCGAGGAATCTGCTGTCTGCGACCACAGGTACCGGGTCTGTCGGAAAATATTCGGGTCCGATCTATCATCGGGCGTTATCTTGAACACTCCCGCATTTATCGCTTTGGATCTGACCCTGCTACTGCGGACTACCTAATCGGCTCGGCCGATTGGATGCAACGCAATCTCGATCGAAGGGTCGAAGCCCTCTGCTCAATCGTCGATGAACCTTCACGCGCGCGACTCGAACAGATTTTACAGATCAATCTCGACGAAAAAGGCTTGGCTTGGATGCTTGACGGTGAAGGGACTTGGCACCGCGTACCCAATGCTGAAGGTTTCGATACTCAACTCAAGTTTCGAGAATTAGCCGAGGCTCGCGCCGCACGATCGTCGTGAGCAAATCTAAACCGGTAATAAAAGCGGCCGGAGGGATAATAACTCGCGCTACTGAAAATCCGGCCCGTCCGCTTGAAATCGTGGTCGTTCATCGACCGCGCTATGACGACTGGAGCTTCCCTAAAGGAAAACAAGACCGTATCGATGCCGATGATGGAGCCACCGCGCTACGAGAAATCAAGGAAGAGACCGGATTTGCCTGTCGATTAGGCGCAGAACTCCCCTCCGTCCGCTACCGTGACTCGAACGAAAGAAATAAGATTGTTCGCTATTGGCTTATGGAAATCACGGGGTCGGATGAGTTCACCATGAACGAAGAAGTAGACGAACTGCTCTGGTGCACTCCGGCTGAAGCCGCCGCGCGACTCACTTACGAACACGACCGCGACTTGCTTAACTCTATTTCTGACTTACTTAATACATCATTCGTATCGCCACAGTCGTCTCCATGACTACCTATCTTGTTCGCCATGCCCGTGCCGGAAGTCGTGGTCGCTGGGATGGGCCTGGCGACTTGCGGCCGTTGTCCACACGAGGTGAGCTCCAGTCAAAAAAAATTGCCAAGGTACTGGGGAAAAAAGATATATCGCAAATAATTTCGAGCCCTTACAAAAGATGCTGGCAAACAGTTAGCCGCTTGGCTGAAAAAACTGGGATCGAACTCGAGTTGCGTAGTGAACTCGCCGAAGGATCGAATCAAACTGAAATTCTAAGTTTGCTGGCTAAGACCGCTAGCGGCAATGTAGTTTTATGCAGCCACGGTGATGTGATTGAAATTATTTTGGCGCATGCGGTGAAACTGGGAGTGGATCTTGAGACAACCAAGACTGAAAAAGGTTCGGTTTGGATTCTGGAATTTGAGTACGGACAAATTATGCAAGCCAGCTATACAGCTCCACCCGAATAGACTTTTGAGAATAGAGGTCAGGATTTTTCGTAGCGGTAACCGATACCGCGTACGGTTATGAGTCGCTCCGGATTGGCGGGATCGTCTTCAATTTTGGCTCGCAGTCGC
Organism: Acidimicrobiia bacterium; assembly: GCA_038904515.1. Taxonomy (GTDB): domain Bacteria; phylum Actinomycetota; class Acidimicrobiia; order IMCC26256; family PALSA-555; genus SHUY01. Next base: position 20,002 of record JBCKKA010000013.1, read on the forward strand.
TTCACATGAACATCGAGAGTCTTGGTGTCACCAAAATAATCGCTACCCCATACGCGGTCTATCAGCTGATCACGCGTCAACACGCGGTCCGCATTCAATAAAAAAAGTTCGAGCAATTCAAACTCTTTGCGAGTTAGCGCGATGAGTTCATCATTTACGAATACTTCATGACGGGCAACATCAATACGAATCGCTCCCACCTCAAGCACATCAACCGCATCAAGCTGAGGTTCGGCGATGGGTGCTCTACGAAGCAAGGCTCGCACTCGCGCCACTAGCTCTCTTAACCCGAAAGGTTTAGTTATGTAGTCGTCGGCACCCACTTCAAGACCAACCACCGTATCAATCTCGGCATTTTTGGCGGTGACCATAATGATGGGCACCGATGACCGCGACCTCAGTTCGCGACAGATATCAATACCTGACATCTTGGGCAGCATCACATCTAGCAAAACCAATACGGGTTTGTCTCGTTCAAATGCGGCCAATGCTTCGGCGCCATCAGCCGCGGTGACAACCGAAAAACCTTCACGGTCAAGAGCAATCGAGAGCGCGTTGCGGTACGACTCTTCATCGTCGACGACAAGGATTACTGGTTTTTCAGTCATGAAATCGTTTTTTGAGTGGAAGTCAGCAGACCAGGGATCGACAAGATGAATCTTGACCCTTCACCCTCTTGCGACTCAACCCTCACCGTACCGCCGTGAGCCTCCGCCACATGGCGAACAATAGACAAACCCAAGCCAGTTCCGCCCGTAGACCGGCTACGGGCTTTATCAACTCGATAAAAGCGTTCAAAGATTCGCTCAAGATCAGCGGTCGGTATGCCGATACCTTCGTCAATAATTTCGATATTTACGATTTGATGGGAATCTTCAAGAGCAGTCGTTATGGTTACCACTTGTTCCGAATCCGAATATTTGACGGCATTTTCCAATAAGTTGGTTAGAGCATTCACTATCTGGGCTCGATCGCAAAATAAATAAATGTCGTGGTCAGCACAAGAAGCACAGTTCAAGGCAACTTCTCTTTGCCTAGCCAACGCGCTCACTCTCTCCATCGCTTCTTCGATTAAATCCACTAGCGCAACTTCACTGCGATTATGAGTACTTTGCATCTCGATAGTGCTGAGATCAAGTAAATCGTCGACCATGCGGCCAAGGCGGGTCGACTCCTTGACCAAACTTTCAGCCAGTTCTTGAACATCAGAATCCTTGTCACTGGTGGCAATGGTTTCAGCTAAAATCGCCAATGCTCCGATGGGAGTTTTGAGTTCGTGGGTCACATTAGCCACAAAATCTCCGCGAATTTTTTCGACTCGCCGAAGCGCGGTGATGTCGTGGACCGCAACCACTATGCCTTCGGGGTCGGCCGATGGCCCCAAAATCTCCGAAACGAGAAGCCAAACTTGCACTGGTGGACCCAGAAGTTCCAGTTCTTCCATTCCCGGATCACCGGATAAGCCCGCCGTCGCCATACGACCAATAAGGTCGCTTACTACTGCATCACCATGACGCGCATTTTTAAAGCGTTCGCCGGCAAGATTTCGGTGAACTATTACGCCCGCGCGATTAAAAATTATTATCGCGGGATCGAGAACATCTAAAACATTTTCTAAACGAGTTCTCATTTCTCGCTCTTCGGCATTACTGAAGTCGGGATTAGCAACACTTGTAGATTTATCACCGCTGGCCGAAACGCCGCCTGATTGAAACAACTGCCGATTTCTAAATTTCAACCGAAACGACCAGTTACGTATCCTTCAGTCCGCGAATCGGTGGGGTTGGTAAAAATCTTGCTCGTAATATCAAACTCGACTAACCGACCGACCCGACTTCCACCTTCGCTTACATCGGTAGTAATAAATGCTGTTTTATCGGAGATGCGCGACGCTTGTTGCATATTGTGAGTAACAATTACAATCGTTACTTCACTTTTAAGTTCTGACATTAAGTCTTCGATTCGAGAAGTGGCAATGGGGTCGAGAGCAGAACACGGTTCGTCCATCAGAATTACATCGGGGTTTGTAGCCAAACAGCGGGCGATACAAAGCCGCTGTTGCTGTCCGCCCGAAAGTGTAAACGCACTTTCTTTAAGTTTGTCTTTGACTTCATCCCACAGTGCTGCTCGAGTGAGTGCTCGTTCTACTACTTCAGAATAGTTTCCTCTTCGCTTTTCTAGTTGCGGCCCAAAAGCAATATTGTCATAAATAGATTTAGGAAATGGGTTCGGCTTCTGGAAAACCATTCCGATGCGACGCCGAACTTCAACTGGGTCAACTTTGCTCGCGTATAAATCGGCACCGTGATATTGAAGTGATCCAGTAACCGAAGCGGTACTTATCAGATCGTTCATACGATTAAATGATCTCAGTAATGTGCTCTTGCCGCATCCAGAAGGGCCGATCAGCGCAGTCACTTCGCCCACCTTTACCGAAAAAGAAACATCAGAAATGGCTGGGTTGTCATTATAAGAAATCGTCACTCCCTTGAGTCCGAATACCGGCGGATGAGTCAGTTCGGATTCTGCGGGGCCGCGGTTTTCACTCAAGTGAGCTGCGGCTGAGGAGTCGGAGGGGGTCGATATTTTTAGATTTACCGGCGGCGTAGTCATGGGTCTAAGCGTATTCCGAACTGGTTGGATAAGGGCTTCCTAATGGTGTCGTAAAGGTGAACGTTGCGGAAAATTATGCCCGATAAGACTCAAGAACGTGCAGTGGAGAGCAAGGTGCGACACAATACCAATATGACTAAATCTGATCAACCGACTCCGGAAGCGCCCCAAAGCGTTCGCTCTTATTTCGGCGAACAACTTGATTACATCCGATCCGATGTAATCACTTTGGCGGGCCTAACTGGAGAAGCGATCAGAAGTGCCACCCAGTGCGTTGTCGAAACAGATATCAGTAACGCCGCCAGCATTGTCGCGGGCCACAGTCGCATTGACGAATTAAAAGAGACTACCGAGTTAAAAATCTACGAGATCCTCGCCACCCAACAACCAATGGCAGGGGATTTGCGCGTACTCATCACCGTTCTACGCATCCTGCAAGAGATTCAGCTCAGCGCCGATTTGGCCGTTAGCGTAGCCAAGACCACTCGACGATTATTCCCCGGAAAATTATCACCTCAATTTCGACGAATTGTTGGCCAAATGGGCAAGCAGGCGGTTACGCAACTGGAAGTCGTCATGGACGCATTTAGCGACAAAAACGTGGAGACGGCTTCGGCGTTGCCCGATATGAACGACGTGATGGACGATCTCCAAAAAGATCTCTTTAGGCAGATTTTTTCAGAGCCCATCGTCGGCGACGCTGACCCTGAACAAAACCTCCAGTTCGCGATCCAACTTGCTCTATTGGGAAGATTTTACGAACGCATTGCCGACCACACCGTGCTCATTGGGGTATGGACCCGTTTCATGGTCACCGGCGAATTTCCTTCTCGCACCCGCTAGATCTTTGGTAGATCTTTGGTAGATCTTTGACGCCAAGCCTTTAGCCTTTCTTTACCTTGCGTTAACCAAATCGCAGTTACTTCGCCACCTTGGTTATCTAACTTCTAAATGGTTAATACCGAATATTCCAATCAGGAATGTTCCAATTCAATATATTAAGGAGGGTCAATTGTCCGCTTCACCAAGCAAGCTGAGGCAAGCAATCGCCGGTGCAGTAATCGGCGCGGTCGGTTTCGGCACCTTGCTGGCCATCCCGGCCGGTGCTCAGAGTTCTGGCTCCCGCGGTGTAAATATTTCTGGATCCTCCAGCGTAGAACCGATCACTTCGTTAGTGGCTGAGCTGTTCTCCAAGAAGAACTCGTCAGCATCAATCAGGGTTGACGGCCCTGGAACCGGCGACGGTTTCAAGTTGTTCTGTGCCGGCTCCACTGATGCAAGCGATGCGTCACGAATTATCAAGCCCGAAGAAGAAGCCGCGTGCGCCGCCAAAGGCATCACTTATACGGAACTGCCGGTCGGGATTGACGGTCTTACGGTCGTTGTAAATAAATCCAGCAAGCTCAAGTGTGTCGACCAAGCCCAGTTGTACGGGCTCTTTGGTCCGGAATCGGACGGTAGTTTTGCTACCGCACAAAAACTGGCCGCCGCATTCGGAAGCACCAATACCGCCCTCCCTGTTTCGGGCACAGTTAAGAAGTTCACCTCTGGTCCCGAATCAGGTACTTACGATTCGTTCATCGAGTTGGCTTATCAAAAATTGATCGATGAACAAATCGCGGCCAAAAAGATAGCGACCACGGTGGACGCTAAGGGGAAAACTATTGCGGCTGAACCGGTGAAGTCTGACGGCCAGTTCCCCAACGACAGCGACATCATCAAGCGGGTGGCTTCGACTCCTAACGGAATCGGCTTCTTGGGCTACGCCTACTACAAGGAGAACGCTGACTCCGTTAAAAGTGTTGCTGTGGTTAACCCGACTACCAAAACGTGCGTAAAGCCCAACGTGAGCAACATCAGGGACGCTACTTATGCTCCGCTGTCACGGTTGCTCTACATCTACCCAAACAACGCCAAAGTGGCGGCTAATTCAGAGCTAAAAAGTTTCATGAACTTCTACATGACTAAAAACACTTTGACTAAAACGGTGGCCGCGGCGGGATACGTTCCTCTCTCGTCTAGCGCAATCGCCACCACCCTCTCGACTTGGAAAGCACGAGCTGGCTAACCGATCGCACTACTTTAAGAGAGGATTATGACCAGCACGCTCACAACACCGACCAACGCACCCAGGGATAGTCCGTTCGTTGACTTGAGCGGTAACTCTCGTCGCCGTTGGCGCGAACGGCGGGTCAAAATTTTTCTTATTTCTTCGGTCGTAGTGACGCTACTAATAAGCATTGCCATAATTGCCTCGCTGCTGGGGCAGTCGATCGACTTCGTAACGACCATACCTCTCGACAAACTTTGGAACTTTGAACAATGGGCACCTCGCATCGGCGACTTCGACATCGCCACTCTTTTTATGGGCTCATTACTAGTCACCGTTGTCGCCATGATCATTGCGGCCCCCCTCGGACTCGGGGCCGCAATTTATTTAGCCGAATACGCCAGTCCGCGAGTGCGGCGAACTGTTAAACCGTTTCTCGAAGTGATGGCGGGAATTCCCAGTATCGTTCTAGGTTTTTTTGCCATCGCTTGGATCGGCCCCGAAATTGTTCAAAAACTTTTTACCGAAGCATCCGCGTTCAGTTTGGCGGCCGCGGGAATCGGTGTAGGTCTGTTAGTCATACCGCTGATCGCCTCGGTCTCCGAAGACGCATTACGCGCGGTTCCTTTATCACTACGAGAAGCTTCCTACGGACTCGGCGCCCGAAAACTCACCACTATTGTACGAGTAATTTTTCCCGCGGCAATATCTGGAATCGTAGCGGCCATGATGCTTGGCATATCGCGAGCAATCGGCGAAACTATGGTGGTAACTTTGGCCGCCGGCGCTTACGGCGAGGCCAACTTCACCACTAACCCGCTTGATGTCGGAATGACCGTAACATCAGGAATTGCCACACTGGCCAGTGGTACCGATCAAGTTGCTGGTCCTAGTGGCGGCAGTGCCTACAACTCACTCTTCTTCTTAGGTCTTTTATTATTTATCGTCACTTTCACTCTCAACATCGTCGGAGAGTTATTCGTACGAAGAATACGAGAGCGCTACTAATGTCGACTAGGGATGTTGAGGTTTCTAAACGCATAACAGTTGAGCGGTCGTTACAAGGACGGCGATTTCAACCCGCCAACATTATTTTTGAGATTGGCTTAATAATCAGCCTGTTGGCTTCGCTCGGCTTTGTTCTTCTTCTCTTGGCTACGGTTTTCTCCGACGGAATAAGCGTTTTCGAACAACGAGGGCTTAGTTTCTTCACTTCTAATCTGTCCCGCATTCCCGGAGATGCCGGTATTGCTCAAGCCTTATTTGGATCAGTAGCACTGGCGGTAATCGTTACGATCGTGGCTTTTCCCTTAGGAATTTCTACTGCTATCTATCTTGAGGAGTACGCGCCCGATAATCGTTGGATGCAGCTTGTGCGTCTAAATATTCGCAATCTCGCCGGAGTTCCGTCAGTGGTTTACGGTCTCCTCGGGCTCGCCATTTTTGTGAAACTGCTCGGCACCGATATGGCCAACGGTTCGGGTCTCACTGGTGGCCGTACTCTTATTTCTGGTGGTCTGACTCTTTCGGTTTTGGTTTTGCCGATCGTCATTATCACCTCATCCGAAGCGCTCCGAGCTGTTCCTTACTCATTACGGGAAGGAGCCTACGGAGTCGGGGCCACGAAATGGGAGGTGACTAAAAAACTCGTATTGCCAAACGCGCTACCCGGAATAATTACTGGTGCCGTGCTTTCGCTTTCTCGTGCTATTGGTGAAACTGCGCCGCTAATTCTTGTTGGTGCCTTCTACGGAACTTTCTTTACCACTGGCGATACTGGCACCTTGGGTAAATTTACGACTACCTATACCGCACTTCCCCAAGTGATTTACCAATGGGCAACCGAGGCGCAATCTGAATTCAATGTGCAACTCACATCAGCGGCTATCTGCGTTTTAATTGCCCTCACATTTGTAGCCAACATTGGAGCCATCTTGCTGCGTAACCGCTACGAAAAGCGTTGGTAGCCGCGGACGAGTTTCGAAAAATTATTCAGTTATTACATTGGGACGCGGAAGACCGGCCGCTTCGCACAACATGTAATAAGCTGCCAGCGTTCCCGCTCCATCGGTAACGCTCTCGACATTGCCGTCGGAGTCGAGGTTGAGGTTAGCGCCGTACATGTGAAACCAAACCATGGTTTCGTCTTCCACGCACTCAAGGGTGTGGACTGATCCGGCCGGCTCGTAAAGAAACGATCCGGCCCGGTTGATGTAGTCGTACTCGCGATACTTCCACGCTCCGGCCGCGGTGTAGCCCCAGACGGGGCCAGTGTGGCGGTGGGTCTGGACTGAGTAGCCCGCCGGAAAAATATTGGCGACAATCCATAGCCCTTCGCGTTCACGCACTTGCAATACCTTTAGTTTGGCGCCGGGGCCAATATCTACCCAAGGTAAATCATCGGCACCAATGTGAACCGCATTAGGTCTTGACTCGGTCATAGTGCCAAGATGTTAGAGCATGGGATGTTAGAGCATGGGATGTTAGAGCATGGTTACCGAATCGAACGAACAGGCCGCCGTCAACCGCACCATCGTTGAGCAATTCTGGGACGACCTCTATCGGCGTGACTTTGATGCCTGCGGTGCGGCTTTCGCTCCCGATGGCGTTTATACCGATGTTCCGGTGGGTGAAGTAGGCGCTACCGGACCCATCGAAGTGGCTGCTCGGTTGCGGCTCGGACTCGAGCCGATCGAACGCTACGAACATCGGCTCGGATTAATTGTGGCCGATGCCGATGCCGTCATCACTGAACATGTTGAGGAGTGGTTTTGGAGTAGCGGCGAACATGTCGCGCTGCCATTTGTATCGGTAATGGAAATGCGCGATGGAAAAATCACTCGTTGGTGGGATTACTTCAACTTGGCCACCCTGCTTGAAGGCGCACCCCAATGGTGGCTCGAACATATCGCCCAGGGCTACCGATAACGACAACTACCTCAAGCCCCAGGTTTGAAAGCGACGACCCGCGTGGACTTGTGGCAAAATAGTTAGATGAACTTCGATGCTCGCACTCTGGCTCTCGGTTTGGCGCGGGGGCGCGTGGTAGTGGGAATTGTCGCCACGCTAATTCCAAAGTTGGCGACCGGTGCCGCGCCCGGAGCTTTTGGACCACGCGTTGGTCCCCTCGGCCGCATGTTGGGTGCTCGTGATCTTGTATTGGGCGCAGGTGCAGTAACCAGCATCAAAGAAAAAACCAACGATGCCGAATGGGTGGGCATGGGCGCCATCGTCGACATCGCTGACGGCGTTGCCCTGCTGGCGTCGCGACGACTTCCCGCTCGGGCCCGTTTTATCGGGATTGGTGCTTTAAGCGCGGGAGTGCTCGGTTTAGTACTGGCGCGCATGTTGGCCGATGAGCGTAATCAGGTAAACGACGAAGAAATGCTTGGGGTCTAGCGGTAATCAAACGCGACTTTGATCGCGCCACTTAAATCTTGAGTGGCAATGGCTTCGAAAGCCAAGCGCCAATCGTCGAGAGAAAAGCGGTGAGTAAGCATTCCGGTTAGATCAATTCGGTCCTCGCGTACTAAATCGAGATAGATATCAATGCCGTGGCGGCGAACACCATCAACTTCTTCGTAACCGAATGCGTTTGACCCAACCATCTTGAGCTCTTTGAAGTAGAGCGGAGTGTCTTCCCATAGAGTCGGACCGTGCACACCCGCTTTAACTAATGTGCCGCGCGCTTTGGCTACACGCGAACCGACTTCAAAAGTTTCTCGTTTACCTACAGTGTCGTAAACCACATCGATCTCGCCCGGATAAGCCATCGGCAGACCGTCGCTTGCTTGCAGCGTGCCGCCCGACCACGCCACCGCTTCTTCAATAACTTGAACCGCGGGGGTGTGGCCAATTACCGTGGCCCCTAATTTGCGGGCCAGTTCGGCCTGCGCTTCAAAACGCGCTACTGCCAATACCTCGACATCGGGCCACAAAGCTCGCAGAATCGCAATGGCACAGGTACCGAGCGCGCCCGCACCGTAAACCATTACTTTTCCACCCGGCGGCGGCGGATTACGAGTGACCGCGTGCAGACTCACGGCAAACGGGTCGGCAAAAACTGCTAATTCGTCGGGAACTTCGTCGGGGACTTTAAATAGCATCGAATCGTGTGCGGGCATTAATTCGGCGTAACCACCAGTCGCGTCGCGTGATGTGCCGGTGTGAATGCCAGGGGAAATCGGACCCACCCCAAAGTTCCAGCAGAGCGAGTAGTCGCCAATTTCGCACGGCGGACACGCCGGTGTTACTCCCCGCGGTCCGCACGAAAGCCACGGGTTGAGAACGACACGGTCGCCGATGTCGAGACCTTCGGCTTCGGGACCCATTGCGATCACCTCAGCCACAACTTCGTGCCCCATTACTTGCGGTAACGAAAAAAATGCCTTCATAGGATTGTCGGGCAACTGAACATCGCCCCAATCGCTGAAGGCTTGCTTAGAATCCGACCCGCAAATACCCACCAGTAACGGACGGGTTATCACCCAGTCGGGCAACAAAAACTCCGGATCGGCAATTTCTTTAAGGATCATCGGGGTATGGTCGAGCCCCGCTAAAAGCGGGTGGGCGTCGGTCTCCCCCGCCGCGCGCGTCGGAACGGTAGCGGTATCGGGGCGAACACCGTAGACCAGTGCTTTCATTAACGAGATTCTATCTAGACTGCAAGCGTGAACCCGATGCGACTGACCACCATTTCTCCTACCGAGACCACCGAAAATGTCGATACCGACCACGGCGATCACGACCGATTCGCGCACTACTGCAAAAAAGCCGACATCACTCGTGCGTTGATTACCGGAGAAGCCATAACTGCACTCTGCGGAAAGAAGTGGGTACCAAGCCGCGACCCATCGAGTTTTCCGATTTGTCCCACTTGCGCCGAGCGTAAAGCTGCGGGCTGGAAGTTTTGATTGCGCCCCTTCGGGTTGAAGATCTCGGAACAATAGATTACGAGGCGGCTCACCAGATTCAAGAAGAACTATGGGCCCGTAGCGGCGAGTCATGGTTGTTGCTACTTGAGCATCACGCCGTTTATACCCAAGGAGTACAAATCCGACCCGAGAATATTTTGATAAGTACTGACGATCTCGATATTCCGATTGTGCCTACTAATCGAGGTGGCGATGTCACTTATCACGGCCCCGGACAACTTGTGGCTTATGTAATCGTTGATGTAGAAGTTCGTAAAGGGGCAGTAGCCGATCATGTTTGCGCGCTTGAGCAAATCGTAATTGACACCCTCAACGATGTTGGCTTAACCGGTGCGACGCGCACGGCTGGATTGCCTGGTGTTTGGATTAATGATGCCAAGATTGCTGCGGTTGGCGTGCGTATCGCGCGTGGTCGGTCAATGCACGGCGTGGCGCTAAATATAAATCCCGATCTGACCCGTTTTGACGCGATCGTTCCTTGCGGCATAACTGATAAGTCGGTTACTTCCATGGCGGTCGAGGGCATAACAACTGATGTCGCGGTGCTGCGAGATCGCATCACCCAACGAGTAGCGGACCGCTGGACCGCGGGTCGATACGAGGAACGATCCGCGGGTCGATACGAGGAACGATCCGCGGGTCGATACGAGGAACGATACGCGGGACGATACGAGGAACGGTTTAGGGCTAGCCGCTAACTGCGCATCACCGGAACGCTGCTATAGCCCGCCACATTCGACATCTGCACTCGGCGTAATCCGGATTCGTCAACCTCATACTTCGGCCAGCGCAGTCGTATTTCTTCAAACGCGATGCGACTCTCAGCGCGGGCTAACGCGGCACCGAGACACGAATGAATACCATGACCGAGACCTACTGCTAAGCCTTGCGCTCGATCAATATCAAATCGGTCGGGGTCAGGATATTCTCGTTCGTCGCGATTCGCAGCGCCAGTCAGCAGCAAAACTGGTTCGTTGGCGGGGATAGTTACTCCGTTGAATTCAACTGGCGCGTGAGTAAAACGACCCTGATACTGCGATGGGGCCCAGTACCGCAAAACCTCCTCTACCGCGTCGGAACAACGACCGGGATCGGCCAAAACTTTGGACCACTCCTGCGGATTGCGAGCGAAAAGAACTACCGCGTTGCCAATTAGCTTAGTAACCGTTTCGCTTCCTGCCGCCGCCAAAAGGGTCGCGAAACCGGCAATTTCATCATTGGTTAGTTGGTGCGTCGAACCGTCGTCTTCGGCTACCTCGACTTCAGTTAGCCGAGTGAGCATGTCGTCACCAGGATGGACGCGCTTGTCGGCGATCAATTGAAGGAAATACATAACTTGCGCCAGACCGGCTTCAGCGCTTTCATGACTCACCGCCGCGCTCCCCTCTTCTCGCGTCAACATGGCGTCAGTCCAATGGCGGATTTGTTGTTGGTCTTCCTTTGGTACTCCCAGCATGATCGAGATAACTTCCACGGGAAACGGAGCAGCAAAATCGGCAAGGGCATCGAACTCATTAGCATCGTCATACTGGCTCAAGTACGAAACAATTACTTCTCGAATCATCGGCTCTAGCGCGGTCATTGCTCGGGGCGTAAATACTCGACTAACCAGTTTTCGCATGCGGTCGTGTTCGGGTGGATCCATGGTGATGATCATGGTGCCGCGAACATTGGTATCGGGGCTAGTCAGCTGATCAATAGTTAACCCGTGCTCGCTACTAAAAGACTTCCAATCACGATGAGCGCGGACTACATCGTCAAATCTTGACAGCGCCCAAAATCCGTACTTCTCGTTATGATAAGTAGGATTTTCGTCGCGTAGCCACCGGTAGATATCGTAAGGGTCGTTAAAAAACTCCTCAGAAAACGGATCAAATTCCATGAGGCTCCAATGCCGCCGTCTACTTAATGACTAAGTGCCAATGGTATACCGCAGCCAAGAAAGTCATTGTGGACAAAGTAACATTGGGTTCTGTGGCCGCTAAAAATAAATCGGCTTCTCCCGCTCCTACTCGGCTGAATCGGTGGCGAATAGGGACCTTTGGCCCCGCTTCGGAAAAACCTTACCGTCGCCTCACCC
>JBCKKA010000014.1:0-31293 GCA_038904515.1 Acidimicrobiia bacterium
GGCGGGTTTTCCTAGCACTTCCTTCGTTGCGGTTAGATCAAGTACATCATCAACTATCTGAAAGCACATTCCGAGATGGTGACCGAATTGAGTTAGTGAATCAAGAGTGGCTTCGTCAACCCGAGTTACCATTCCGCCTACTCGACAAGAAGTAGCAAACAGCGCGGCAGTTTTACCGTCGATGGCGCTTAAGTAGGAATCTTCTGACCGGTCTATATCGAACAGGTGCTGGAGTTCAAGAATTTGACCTCGACAGAGTTCACCGATTGTGTCGGCGAGTAGCGCGGCTACGTCAGCGCCTAACGAAGCCGCGAGCGACGAAGCTCGGGCAAGTAGATAGTCGCCCGAAAGAATGGCGACGATATTGCTCCAGCGCGCATTGACGCTGGGAACGCCTCGGCGAGTTTCGGCTTCGTCGATAACGTCGTCGTGGTGAAGGGAACCTAGATGGACCAACTCGCACGCCACCGCGCCGGTAATGACTTCATCAGAACACGAACTAGATCCCTGCGCGGCGTAGGCCGAGCAAAGAGTAAGGGTGGGGCGGACTCGCTTGCCTCCGGCCGTCGACAGGTGACCGGCAACTTCGTTCAAAAAACGATCTTCGTGACTAACCGCCGATTGCAGAGTTTCTTCGACGCGGGCTAAATCATTTTTTAGCGGCTCAAGGTCTATGCTGACGGTGGTCATACCCCTACGCTACGAGCCATTGGTATTAGTCATCAAGCCGAGGGAACAAAATCGACCCCTGATGACGTTTAGTTAAATATCTCGTTTCTTAAAGAGGTTTTATTAGGAGAATCCGACGGCCCCAAGCCCTAGAATGGGGTAGGTAAGGTTAATTGGCGGCGGCAAGAAGCCGGCGAAGAAAGGAGCACCGTGTTTGAACGCTTCACCGACCGAGCTCGACGAGTCGTTGTACTTGCTCAGGAAGAAGCACGCCTGCTCAATCACAATTACATCGGCACCGAACATATTTTGCTGGGGTTAATCCACGAAGGTGAAGGGGTCGCGGCTAAAGCGCTGGAGTCTCTCGGTATTTCTCTGGAAGCAGTGCGCGCGCAGGTTGAAGAAATTATCGGTCAGGGCGGACAAGCGCCGTCCGGACACATCCCCTTTACTCCGCGAGCAAAAAAAGTCCTTGAACTTTCTTTGCGTGAAGCACTTCAACTCGGACATAACTACATAGGCACCGAGCACATTCTTTTAGGATTGATCCGCGAAGGTGAAGGTGTCGCGGCTCAAGTATTAGTAAAATTGGGCGCCGATCTGTCGCGCGTTCGCCAGCAAGTTATTCAACTTCTTTCCGGTTACGCCGGCGATAAGGAAGGTGTCAGCGCGGGTCCCGGTAGTTCAAGCGACGCGCAGCCATCAGGTTCGTTAGTTCTTGACCAATTTGGACGCAACCTCACCCAAATGGCGCGCGAGAACAAGCTTGATCCCGTCATCGGTCGCGAAAAAGAAATTGAGCGAGTCATGCAAGTTTTGTCTCGTCGCACCAAGAACAATCCGGTTCTCATTGGTGAACCGGGGGTGGGCAAGACGGCGATTGTTGAAGGACTTGCCGCCAGCATTGTTGCGGGAACCGTTCCCGAAACCATTGAATCGAAGCAGTTGTATACCCTCGACCTCGGAGCTTTGGTTGCCGGTTCGCGTTACCGCGGTGATTTTGAAGAACGGCTTAAGAAAGTTCTTAAAGAGATTAAGACGCGCGGCGACATTATTCTTTTCATTGACGAGCTCCACACTCTTGTTGGTGCGGGCGCGGCCGAAGGGGCTATCGATGCCGCCAGCATTCTTAAACCCATGCTGGCGCGCGGCGAATTACAGACCATCGGCGCGACCACTCTTGATGAGTACCGTAAGTATCTCGAAAAAGATGCCGCGCTGGAACGCCGATTTCAGCCGATCAAAGTAGAAGAGCCGACCGTTGCTCACACCATTGAAATTCTTAACGGTCTTCGGGACCGTTACGAATCTCACCACCGCGTCACCATCACCGACCAAGCGGTGGTGGCGGCCGCCAACTTGGCCGATCGCTATATTTCTGATCGATTCTTGCCAGACAAAGCCATCGATCTGATTGATGAAGCCGGGTCGCGGTTGCGGATGCGACGCATGCAGGCCCCGCCCGATTTCCGTGAATTGGAAGACGAAATTGCTCAGGTTCGGCGCGAAAAAGATGGCGCGATTGAAGGTCAACAGTTCGAAGAAGCGGCGGCGTTGCGCGATCGTGAGAAAGAACTGCTGGCAAAGCGTTCCGAAAAAGAAACTGAAGCGCGTAGCGAAGGCGTCGACCTGTTCAATGAGGTAACCGAAGAAACTATTGCTGAAGTGTTGGCCTTGTGGACTGGTATTCCAGTTTACAAACTCACCGAAGAAGAAACCGTCAGGCTTTTGCGTATGGAAGACGAGCTGCACAAGCGAGTTATCGGTCAAGAGCCGGCGATCAAAGCAGTGTCGCAGGCTATTCGTCGCACGCGCGCGGGATTGAAGGATCCCAAGCGCCCGTCGGGCTCGTTTATTTTCCTCGGCCCGTCGGGAGTAGGTAAAACTGAAACCGCCAAGACACTGGCCGAGTTTCTTTTTGGTGACGAGGACGCGCTCATTCAGCTCGACATGAGTGAATACATGGAAAAACACACTGTTTCGCGACTCGTTGGTTCGCCTCCGGGTTACGTGGGATACGACGAAGGTGGCCAACTTACTGAGGCGGTGCGGCGCAAGCCCTTCTCGGTAGTGCTTTTTGATGAAATCGAAAAGGCGCACCCCGATATCTTCAATACTCTGCTGCAGATTCTTGAAGACGGCCGACTCACCGATGCCCAAGGCCGCACGGTTGATTTCAAGAACACCGTAATCATCATGACCTCTAACTTGGGTACCGCCGATTTACGCAAAGCCAAGATTGGTTTTGGTAGCGCCGACCCGTCGGTAACTTATGAAGCCACTAAGACCAAACTAAATGATGAGTTAAAGCGGCATTTCCGACCCGAGTTTCTTAACCGTATTGATGATGTCATTGTCTTTGCCGAGCTGACTGAAGCCGAAGTTACGCTGATCGTTGATCTTTTGATCAAGCGAGTCCAGGGTCAGCTTGAGTCTCAGGGAATATCGCTGGAGTTGACCAACGAAGCCAAGTTGCTTTTGGCCAGTAAGGGCTACGACGCTCAGCTGGGCGCGCGACCTTTGCGGCGAGCAATCCAACGCTTCATCGAAGATCCGCTCTCCGAGAAGATTCTCTGGAAAGAATTCCACGTAGGGGAAACCATCGTGGTTGACGCCGAAGGCGAGGAAATTGTTTTCCGGAGTGTTGAGGGCGTGGAGCCTCCACCGGTGGAACTGGCCGGATCGGGTACTGAGACTTAAAAAGTCCTCCGAGTTCATGTCGCGAGTTTTGTCTAGGCGCGCGGCGGTTTGCGCGGCGGCACTCGCGATTCTTGTTTCGGGTTGTGAGGTTGATGCCATCGTCGCGATCACCGTTCACCCCAATGGCCACGGAGTGGTTCGAGTGGTGGTCACCGCTGATGTCGAGGCGGTAGCGGCGTTGGAAGCGGGAGGTAAATCTCTCGCCACCGCTACTCGATTGAGCGATTTGACCGCGGCCGACTGGGCAGTCGGAGAATGGACCAAGAAAACTGATGGGAAAACTGATGGGAAAACTGATGGGAAAACTGATGGATCGGCTGCGATCGTATTGACTCACAAGTTTGATTCGGTCGATCAGGTCGGCCTGTTAGTGGCCGAACTGAACGGTGAGTTTGGCCCCGTAAAAAAATTGCGGGTAGTGAAAAATAAATCTTTAATCGGTACCGAGTACTCCGTCAGTGGTGAATTGATTAAACCTAGAACCGGGATATCGGAAGACACCGAAATTGCGGCCAATTTGTCTCAGTTAGGAATCGATCAGGCGGTAATCGATAAGCAATTGCTGGATCAGGTTGACTCGGCATTTTCTTTAACGATAATTACTCATCTTCCTGACGGTGAAACGACAATTATTAAAGCGAAGGCCCGGGCCACGCGCACTCCGTTCGATGTGTCGGCGCTGGTCGTAGATACAGTCCGGTTGGCATGGCTAGGAGCGGCTTTTATTCTGTTGCTACTTGCGATTTATCTATTTCTTACCCGCCGTCGCTCGCGTCGCGCTCGTCCGATTCGCCGCGCTCCACCAAGGCGTAATGGCCGTCGTGGCTCTCAGCCTGCTCTCAGGACGGATCGGAATACTGGTAATCAGTAAGCGATGGTCGCTTACTGGAAGGAGCGACATGCAATCAGTAAGCAAACGCAAGTCGGCTCGCACAGGATTGCGACTTGGTCTTGCGGGTCTAATGTTGGCAGTGGGTGGGCTCACTTTGACTCCCGCCACTGCCGCGACCGTTGGGGCGGACGGTCATCGTCCCCCCCGATTGACCGCGGAGCAGAAAACCTGTCTCGAAGGTCAGGGCATCACTAGGCCGGAAAAAGGCACCAAACCGACCGCGGAGCAGCGGGCGGCGTTTAAAACCGCGGCAACTGCGTGCGGTATTGAGCTTCCGGCTCGCGCCAGCTAAGGCCAAGTAATCAGTTAAGTAAGCGATAAAGCACGACCGGCGCGCTTTAGCCGGTAGATAGCGAACTAACGGGGTGCGGCGCACATAGTGGGCCGCACCCCGGTTTGTATTCGGGTTTGTATCCGCCGGACCGCGTGTGCTAAAAAATCGCCGTGGCTGAACTCGACCTCGGACCTTACGAAGCTCACGGCGAAAGAATTTCTTTTACTGGGGTGGGGGGAGTCGAAATAGCTGCCAGTTATGCAGTTCCGGCGGTAGCCGAAATACCCGCCGCGGACTTGCGCGGACTGGTTCTTCACCCCGACTTCATGGGATTACGCCCGCTCTTTGACGACATGAGTTGGCGTTTAGCGACCCACGGGTTCGCGGTTATTTGTCCCGATCCGTTCGTGCACTTGCCCGCCGAAGTGCGCAACGGAGAAGATCCGGTAGCAAAAATGCGAGCAGTGGCCGGTCTTGACGACAAGAATCAGATTCAGGACTTAATATCCGCCGCGGACCGGCTGGCGACCTTGACGACCACGACCACGATGAATATCACCGGGTTTTGTTTAGGCGGTATGCAAACTTTGAAAGCGGCCACGACCGGACGGTTTGACCGAGCGGTTTCGTTTTACGGTCAGTTACGGCTTCCGCCGGAGTGGCAGGGCGGAACCATGATGGGGCCGATGGGAAATCTCGATCAGGTGTGTCCTACTTTGGCCATTTTGGGTGGAGTAGATCCTTATACTCCCGCCGCCGATGTTTTGGCGTTGCGGGAAGAGTGGCGAGACCGACCCGACTGCGAGATCTTTTCTTATCCTGAAGCCGATCATGCGTTTGTACACGATCCCAACCGCCCAACGCACCGCGCGGCCGACGCGGCCGACGCGTGGCGCCGAACTCTCGATTGGTTTAGTTACTAGCCCTTACCCGCAGCCCGCGCTACCAGTGCGGCGCGATTACGGATTGTGTAATTATTTCGACCTTCTAGGCCTATCCATTCGAGTTTTAGGAACAGCGCTATCGCTTTATTCACTCGTTCGCGCGACGCACCAACCATGGCCGAAAGTTCTTCTTGGGTCAGTGTGAGGATGAAGTTAGTTTGGTTTCCCGAAAGTTCGAGTAGGCGTTTAGCGGTACGGGCGGGAACGTCGAGAAACATGGTATCGGCTAGAGCTTCGTCGGTAATACGCAACCGTTCGACTATTAAGCGCACTACCAACCACAGTATGTCGGGATATTTATTAAACACTTCCCGTACTGCCTGATAATCGAATTCAAGAACTTGAGAGTCGATGAGGGCGCGAGCATCGGCCGATCGTGGCGCGTCGTCGAAGAGCGGAAGTTCGCCAAACAGTTCGCCGTCTTCGAGTACTGCTATTACCGTTTCCCTGCTACTCCCCGCCGCGCTCGCGATAGCGATACGGCCATGCTCGACGACGAAGAGACTGGTGCTGGAGTCACCCTGATTGAAAATCGTGGCTCCTCGCGGAACATCGCGCAAGGTCGCGTTTTCGCTTAGTAGCGCCCGCACATCGGGCGGAAGCGAGGAAAAGATCGCGGTGGAATCGAGTGGATGATCGTCGGGCATGTCCTCACATTATTCCGCAGGCACATTATTCCGCAGGCACATTATTCCGAATCCACATTATTCCGAAGCCAGGGTGAAAGATAAGGCGACGGGGTTGGATGGCTTTACCCGTCGGTAAGTTGGCGATACTTATGGTACAATTGACGGTTCCCCCGCCGTTTTTAACACCCGCGTGTTGTGCACGCGGTTTGTATAGAGGTTTATATGGCATTTACTGTTGGTGACAAGGTCGTTTATCCGCATCACGGAGCGGCGATTATTGAAGAGAAAGTCAAGCGTTTCCCTCCGAAAGATGAGGACGGAAAAGCTGGCAAGAAAATCGACTACTTCGTACTCCGAATCACCTATGGCGATCTCAAGGTTTCGATCCCGTGTTCGAAGGCCCATCA
This sequence comes from Acidimicrobiia bacterium, assembly GCA_038904515.1. Lineage (GTDB taxonomy): Bacteria > Actinomycetota > Acidimicrobiia > IMCC26256 > PALSA-555 > SHUY01. The sequence goes on from JBCKKA010000014.1 coordinate 6,516, forward strand.
GATCGGCTTGCGCGACGTAATTAATGATGAAGAGGTAGAAGAGGTCTACACGGTATTGCGCAAAAAAGAAGCGCGTATGCCCTCAAACTGGTCGCGGCGATTTAAGAACCATGTAGAAAAACTTAAAAGTGGCGATATTTATCAGGTAGCGGAAGTGGTAAGAAACTTAACCTTGCGAGAGGCCGATAAGGGACTTTCGGCGGGTGAGAAACGAATGCTGGCGAAGGCTCGGCAAATTTTAGTTTCTGAACTTACTTTTGCCCTTGATGTCGATGAAGAAACGGCCGAAACTCAGCTTGACGAAGTGTTGGCCAGCCCTGAAGTTCCAGTAAAGAAATCCTCCCCGAAGAAATCCTCCCCGAAAAAAGTCGCCTCGAAAAAAGCCCTGACCAAAAAAGTCGCCTCGAAAAAAGTCGCCTCGAAAAAAGCCCTGACCAAAAAAGTTCTGGTCAAGAAATCCGCCCCGGCCAAAGCCCCAGAAAAAAAAGCCGCTCCTAAAAAAGCCGCTCCGGCTCCTTCGTCCAGTCAATAAATCCACATGGAGCGACCGACACGGGAGCGTACGGGAGCCATCGTTGTGGCCGCCGGACGGGGAGAGCGTTTGGGCGCGCCTAAACAGTTTCTTACTGCCGGTTCAATTCGTTTAGTTGATCATGCGGTAGCGGCGGCCGCGGTCACCTGTGACGAAGTGGTGGTGGTATTACCGGCTAACCAAAGTTGGGATGGCGTCGAAGTCTGGGCTGCGGTCGTTGGTGGCGAAACTCGCGCCGATTCAGTGCGAGCCGGCTTGGCCGCGCTGTCGATGGATATCGAAATTGTGGTGGTTCACGATGCGGCCCGACCGTTAGCCTCACCCGAATTGTTCACCCTAGTTATCGATGTAGTGCGGTCGGGTGCTGATGCCGCGGTGCCCGCTATCCCGGTGGCCGACACGCTCAAACGGGTGGTGGCGGATCAAGTGATTGAGACTGTCGATCGCGCGGGCTTGGCCGCGGTGCAAACCCCGCAAGCTTTTCGCAGTTCGGTGTTGCGGCGCGCTCACGAAGAGGCTCCCAACGCTACTGATGATGCAGGTTTAGTGGAGGCCGTTGGTGGTCGGGTAGTCGTAGTAGCGGGCGACGCGCGCAATATCAAGGTGACCACCTTGGCCGATGTAGCTATCGTCGAGGCATTGATGGCTGAGGCGGGACAATGAATCTACGGGTGGGTTTGGGTTTTGATGTTCATCCGTTCGGTGGCACCGGCCCGCTAATTCTTGCTGGCGTGGAGATTCCTGGCGCGACCGGCTTAGTTGGCCACTCCGATGCCGATGTTGCGGCCCACGCGGTGGCCGACGCGTTGTTGGGTGCGGCGGGATTGCCTGATCTTGGCTCCGTCTTTCCGGCCTCGGATAAAAAAATTAGCGGCGCCTCGTCAATTGGTCTGCTGGCCGCAGTTGTTGAACTAGTTGCCGACGCCGGTTGGCAGGTAATAAATATTGACGTAGTCATTGCCGCCGAACAACCACCGTTGGCTAGTTACATCGCCGCTATGGTTAGCAATCTTTCGACCACAGTGGGTGGGGCGGTATCGGTAAAACCAAAGCATGCCGAAGGGGTGGGCGCAGTAGGCCGCGGCGAAGGTGTCGCGGCGTGGGCGGTGGCGCTGCTTGAGAGTCGGTTGGAGTCTTAGGCATGCGTATCTACGACACTCAATTACGCGAAAAAGTTGATCTAACTTTTCGAGACCAAGGGAAAGTATCTATTTATGTTTGTGGCCCTACGGTTTACGATGTTCCGCATGTCGGTCACGGCCGCACCGCGATTGTCTTTGACAATATCCGCCGCTATCTAATCTGGTCGGGACTAGAAGTAAATTTTGTTAGCAACATAACCGATATTGAAGACAAAATAATCGCGCGCGCGGCACGCGACGATTTAACTGAAAATGCAGTAGCGCATGAATTTGAAGATAAGTATTTTGTCGAGATGGAGCGTCTCGGAGTAATACGACCCGACGCAGTTCCCCACGCCACCGAATACATCGAAGCGATGCTTAACTTGATTAGCGATTTAGTAGAGCGGGGCCACGCTTATGTCATTGATGATGACGGAGTTTATTTCGATGTCGCGTCTTATCCCAAATATGGCCGCTTGGCCCATCGCGATCTTGCCGATTTACTCAAGTCGGCGGGAGCCCGCGTTGATATTAATTCCGCTAAACGCAGTCCCGTTGATTTTGTATTGTGGAAAACGGCTAAGCCCGAAGAACCGAGTTGGGATTCTCCTTGGGGTCCGGGTCGACCGGGATGGCATATTGAATGTTCGGCGATGGCCCTCGAGCTACTCGGCGATGATTTCGATCTTCACGGCGCGGGTGACGACTTGGTCTTTCCTCATAATGAAAATGAAATTGCCCAGTCGATGGCTGCCGGCCATGCATTTGCTCGTCACTGGATACATTCCGGAATGGTGCAGATTGGTGCCAAAAAGATGTCAAAGTCGACGGGCGACTTTCGCACTTTGGCCGATGCGCTCGACGCTTACGGTCCCGCGGCGTTTCGTTTGGCAGTACTGCAGGCTCAGTACCGTTCGGCAATGGAGCTCGGTGACACGGAGCTTGCCGCCGCCGCCAGTGCGATTGACCGTATCGACTCTTTACTTCGGCGCGCGACTGCGGCGGGAATTAGTTCGATTTCGATCGACGCCGAGCGGGTGGCTCGTTTTCGCGCCGCAATGGACGACGATTTCGCGACCCCCGCGGCACTGGCAGTTATTTTCGATTCGGTTGGCGAAGCAAATCAAGCGCTTGATCGAGAAGATATTGATACCGCTGCGGTACTGGTTGCTACTGTCCGACAACTTTTGGATGTACTGGGAGTAGTCGCGAGCGCCGGCGAGGTGACGACTGACGAACGCATTGATCAACTTATTACTGACCGTGAAAACGCGCGTGATGGCCGTGACTTCGTGACCGCCGATCGGATTCGTGATGAGTTAGAAGCCGAAGGAATTATTATTGAAGACAGTGCGGCGGGCACAACTTGGTACCGCCGATGAGCGCAGCTCGTAAACAATCGGGTGGATTGGGTGGCGAGATAGTTCCGGGCCGCCAAGCAGTGAGGGAATTAGTTATTGCTAAGCGACGCCGCATTCATTCAGTGCTAGTTGCACGCGAGCAAGACCCAAACGACCGGCTTGAAGAAGTGTTGGAACTGGCGCGGGACGCGGGCGCCGATGTGCGGATGGTAAGTCGGGACGATGTTGCTAAAGAAGCCCGAATCGAAACCCACCAAGGAATTGTTGCTCGGGCCGAGCCGGTTCCCGAGGTTCGCTTAGACGATCTTTCGGTACCCACCGCGTTTCTCGTCGCGCTCGATGGTGTAACTGATCCTCGTAATTTGGGCGCGGTGCTGCGAACCGCCGAAGTGGCGGGCGCGACGGGTGCGGTGTTAGCTCGTCATGGTGGCGCGACGCTAAGTCCCGCCGCGGTGAAAGCCGCCGCGGGAGCGGTCGAACATCTTCCGTTGGCTTTGGTCTCGGGTATCGCCGCGGCGTTAGAAAATTTACGGCGCGCCGATATCTGGAGTGTGGGTCTCGATCACACGGGTCCGACTTCGGTTTACGACCTAACCGTGGCTACTGGACCTGTCGTTCTAGTACTGGGAGCGGAAGGAGCGGGCCTTTCTCGGCTGGCGCGTGAGCGCTGCGATATTTTGGCGGCTATCCCGACTCATGGTTCTATTAATTCACTTAATGTTTCGGCCGCGGCCGCGGTGGCGTGTTTCGAACTCGCCCGCCGCCGTGCGGCCGATAGTCTCGATGCTGCGCCGGGTTAGCTCAGTTGGTAGAGCTCCGCTCTTGTAAAGCGGTGGTCGTTGGTTCGATTCCGACACCCGGCTCCACTATCGCCTTGTTAGCGGGCAGCATCCGCGAACTATCGCTCAAAAACGGTAATAATCGTTGATCCATGGATATGTCTGATTCTTTACCTAGTGATCCCGAAAGTCATTCGGAGTTGAACCGCGAATATCCCGAGTCCGACCGATTGATTCTTGAGTTTGAGCGTTCGTGGTGGATGAATCCGGGCACTAAATCGGCGCAAATACGGGCCCGCTTCGGCATGTCACCACCTCGCTATTATCGTCGATTAACCGAGATTATGGATAATCCCATTGCGCTAAAATATGACCCCATGACGGTAAAGCGTTTATTGCGAGCTCGACTTCGTCGTCGCACCGCGCGTTTTGAAATCAATCGAGCTCATCCGAGTGCACCGTGAGTACCTTCGCACTCCCTTCCTCGTCGCGATCGTTGAAACGAATACCGCGCGTTCAACCCAATAACGGAATTTCTATTTGGCACCGCGCCGCCCAACGGGGCGTTATCTTGGTTGGGGTAGCAGTTGTGCTCGGAATTATTTTGCTTCAGGTAGTCGATAAAGCGGGTGGCGGCGGAGGCGGAAATATTGCTCCGCCGGTAACGAACGGATCCGGTGGAACCACCGTTACCACTGTTGTCGCCGACGCGGGGCGACCACCGGGCGAAGTGCGGGTGCTGGCGCTAAACGGATCGGGAGTTAACGGCGCCGCCGCGACTTTGGCCAACGAGTTGCGCGGTAAGGGTTACGCGATTGCCGGAACTGCGAATGCACCGTTGCAAAACGGTACAACCGTGGCTTGCCGAGCCAAGTTTGAAAAAGAAGCGACGGAACTAGCGGTGGTGGTCGGAAATGGCGCGGTCGTAGGCGCGTTTCCGGTTCCCGACCCCGCGGGTTCTGAGAATGCTGACTGCGTTGTAATTCGCGGTAGATAACTCCACCTCGTGCCCCCGCTTCCCGCGGAATTAGAACCACTAGTTAGCGATCCGCGCACTAGTGCGGTGCTCGTCGACTTTGACGGAACTCTGGCCGCGATTGTTGACCGACCGGAAGATTCCCGTCCGTTGCCGGCCGCCACCGCGGCCCTGACGCGCTTAGTTGCCAAAGTGGGAACGGTGGCGGTTATTAGCGGCCGACCGGCCGATTTTTTAATTGCCACGCTCGCGGTTGAAGGAGTTTTGATTTTTGGGCAGTACGGCTTAGAACGATTAGTCGACGGCAAAATCGTCGTTGACGCTCGCGCCCAACCCGCCGTAGCGATGGTGGCCGAAGCTCGCCGTGCGGCCGCGGCCGCCTGGCCTGATTTAGTTATTGAGCACAAAGGCGATTTGGCGCTAGGAGTTCATTGGCGCACCAATCCTGTCGCGGCACCGACCCCAGCCGAACTCAAAATTTGGGGTGACCAATTCGGTTTGGAGTCATTGCCGGGGCGCATGACATGGGAGTTTCGCCCTGAAGTTCCGGTTGATAAAGGAGTGATAACGGACGAATTACTCAATACCCGCGCGGTGCGAGTTGCGCTAGTGGTAGGCGACGATGTGGGCGACATTCCGATGTTTATCGCGTTGGATAAGTGGAGTAGTAAAGATCCAAATCGAATCGCGATTCGAGTTGGTGTTCACTCCGAGGAAGCGCCACCAGAGTTATTAGAACGGGCCGATTTAGTCGTTGCGGGCCCAGTTGAGTTAGCGGTCACGCTTACTGCTTTAGCCGATCGGTGCGATCAATAAATTTATCTCGAAATTTATCTCGCGGCGTTAAGTTGATCGGCTAGCCAGTCTGACGGTTTTCTCGCCCCGGCGCGTTTTTGCAACGAGTTGGCCCGTGACGAGCGTTCATCGGGCTCCATACTCAAAGCGCGATGCAATGTTTCGGCTACTTGCTCAATGTCGTACGGATGAACCGAAAGCGCATCGGGACCCAATTCGTCCCACGCCCCCGCTTCGGGTGACAAACACAGCACACCATCTCGTTGATTAAGGATAGGACCTTCTTTGGCGACAAGGTTGAGTCCGTCTTTAATCGGATTTACTAGCAGTACGTCGTAGTCGGCAAATGCCGCGGCGGTGGTGGGGAAGTCGTCGCGTTCATCGAGAATGATTGGTGTCCAGTCGGAAGTTGACCATTGGTCGTTTAGTTGGTTGATGGCTTGCTCAACTTCATTCCGATAACCGATGTACTCAGGCATTGTTTGGCGCGATGCGTTTAGGCGAGCGACAAAAACAACTCGGTTGCGATACTCGGAATGAGTTTCGAGTAGTCGATGGTAAGCCGAAAAGCCTCGCAATATATTTTTCGACGGATCGATACGATCGACCCGCAAAATCATGGCGCGATCGCCGACTTGCTCAGCCAATTCTTTGCGCGCCGCGGCAGTTTCGGGCGCGGCGGCAGTTGCGCGCAGGAGTTCGGGGTCGGGACCCAGCGAAGCAACGAAACTTGGGGTAATCGGGGCATCAGCACCGAGAATTTCGCGCGCCGAGGCTTCGTATAAACGCGACCAACGCGTGGAGTGAAAGCCACAAGGCACGGTGGCCATGGAGCTGCAGATGGCTTGGGCGATGGCGGGGGGCAGAATGCGAATTGAGTTGGGGCCACAAAACGGAGTGTGGCTGAAATGGGCGATGCGTAAGTCGGGGCGCATAGCGCGCAGTATGGCCGGGACCAGATTGAGTTGGTAATCCTGAATTAAAACGATGTCGCCGTCGGCGGCTTTGTCAGCCGCGGCGACCGCAAACGCACGATTTATATTTTCGTACGCCGCCCACGCTTCACGAAAATGATGATCGAAACGGGGCCGCCGGGCGAGGTCGAATATCCCGTGATAAATGAACCAAAGCGTGCTGTTGGAAATAATGTTGTAGGCTAATAGGTATTCGTGTTCGTCGAGGTCGAGGAGTTCAAGTTCAATGCCCGGCGCTTCCACCTGTCCCGCTCGCACTGCGGCTCGGTCGCCCGGAGTTAACGCGGCCGCAATCCAAGTGGCACTGTTGCCCGCGGCTCCCGAAGTGAGCAGTGGCCCGAGCGATGAAGCAATTCCTCCCGCGCCTCCGTGGGCGATAAAACCGTCAGCTGTTTTCTCGAACTGGTAAGGGCCGCGGTTCGAAATAATTACTGTCACTCCGGCGCTCCGGTCGGTGGGAAGCCGTAGGATTTATCGGGGGTCGAAACGGGTTCACCGGATTGCAGTTGACCGAAGAGCCTTAACCAATCTCGCAGTTCGCGGGTTGACAGAAAGTTATTGCGCACATGCTCGCGTCCTTGGGTACCCATCAACTCGGCACCCGCGGGATCGGCAAGAAGATCGATAATTCGGTCGGCGCAGGCTTCCACCGAATCTACGAGATAACCGTCGTAGCCTTCGCGAATTTGTAACTTGATTCCACCGGCACGACCGCCTACTACTGGGCGGCCTTTCCAAAGTGCTTCACTGACCGTTAAACCAAAACCTTCACGGATCGATTTTTGTACCATCACGCTGGCCATGCGCTGGAACGCGTTTATCTGCACTGCGCCTACCTGATGCAAGTTAGAAAGTAGATGGATGTCGTGGTCGCCCGCGCGCGCGTTCTCGATTTCTTCCCACACTTGAAAACTTTCGGGGTCGTCGGTGGCCATTGAGCCGGCCATTACTAGTTGCGCGTCAGGAATTTTTTCTCGCACTATTCGGTAGGCGTCTGTTACTCCGATGGGATCTTTCCACGGGTCGAAGCGACTCACTTGGCAAACGATTGGACGGTCTGGGTCAATTCCGTATTGGCGTAAAATTTCTTTGCAGAACGGAAGGGCAAGGTCGAGGTTCTTAACCGAGAGTGGGTCGATGCAGGGGGGCGCGTACAGGATGTTGTCGGTGGATAGAGATTCAGGAACGAATTCGGGCATCGTCCATACCGACGCGTCGTACTGTTCAATGAACGGCCGAAAAAAATTCCACACTTTAGCGTTGGCTTTGGTTAAGTCGATGTGGCAGCGCCAAATCCATTTAGTGGAGTCGGCACCCAAGCGAGAACCATGCAAGAAACTTAAAATTGCCGCGGGCTGAGGATCGTGGACCACGACAAAATCCCAAGAGTCTTTAAACGCGAGCGAGTTGTCGAGCACTCGTTCTAGATAAACCCGTTGCATCGCGGCGGTCCAGGAAATGTCGGCACCCTGTAATCCGTTATGTACTTGTTTGGTGATGGCAAAAAATTCGTCGCTACCTTGCATTACATGCCATTCGGCGTTGACGCCCACGCTGCGAAGCAGGGGTACGTGAGTGGCGAGCAACTCCGCTACGCCACCTCCGTAAGCGGTGGCGTTTAGGTGGAGAACGCGCGCCCCTTGCAACGGCTCGGCTAAGGCCTGAATTTCTTCAATGACATCGGTACCGACAACGGCGGCGTAGTCATTGATGTTCTTTTCCAGTAACGGAACCCGCTCGAGCACTGGCAACTTTGGCCTCCATGGGCTAGCGCTTCCGAGCACTTCTCGGCCGCTTAGGCCAATCTATTCGGATGACCTTGGCCGTGGTGTGTCCGGATAAATTTCGCCATTCTCTTTCGGCGGCCGCGGCGGCCGCGGCGCTTGCTCGGGGCTTACGCACCGCGGGTATTGAAGAAGTAATCGAGTTTCCGGTGGCCGACGGAGGCGAAGGCACCCTCGACGCAGTATTGGCTACCGTCGGAGGCTCTCGGCGCACGGTACGGGTCACGGGCCCTCTCGGTGATCCGGTCGATGCCCAATACGGAGTGCTGCCGGATGGCACCGCGGTAGTGGAGATGGCGCAGGCCAGCGGATTGACGCTCAGTACCGAGCGCGACGCGTTGCGTGCGTCGACACGCGGTACTGGAGAACTCATCGCCGCCGCTTGTCGAGCGGGCGCGCGCAAAGTTTTAGTAGGAGTGGGGGGATCGGCTAGTACCGATGGTGGCTTGGCGGCAGTTGAAGCGTTGGCGTGGTCGTTAGGCGCGGTTGAGGTATCGGTAGCCTGCGATGTCTCGACTTATTTTTTAGACGCGGCGCGAGAGTTTGGTCCGCAAAAAGGCGCCACTCCCGCTCAGATTGAATTACTTTCGCGTCGGCTGGTGACTATTGCCGACGAATACGCGCGTCGAACCGGTGTCGATGTGACGGTATTACCGCGCGCGGGCGCGGCCGGTGGCTTGGCCGGTGGCTTGGCCGCTATTGGCGCTCAACTCGAACCGGGTTTCTCGGTGGTAGCGGCGGTTACTGGTCTAGAAGAAGTGATTGCCCGGGCCGACTTAGTAGTAACGGGCGAAGGGTGCACCGACGATTCGACTTTTGCCGGCAAGGCGGTGGCGGGAGTGTTGGAGTTGGCCGCCGAATATCGAGTGGCGCGGTCGGTGGTTATTTCTGGCCAAATAACTGCGTCGGCGCGCATTGAGTTGGTGGCGCGGGGGGTGACCGCACTGGCGTTGACTGACCATGTCGGCATTGATGGCGATTCTTTTCGTGATGCGGAGGCATTAGCCGAAGCGGTCGCGACGACTCTTGGGTAACCCGTCTACTAAACCCGTCTACTAAACCCGGAAACTTTGGTCGGGACCAGGTGCGGGGATCTCAACAATAGGTTCGGGGCGATCGTCGAACTCGGTCCGCAGCGCCCGCGACATCACTCCGTGCATGTCGTAGAGCGCGGTGATGTAGGTGAGCTCAAGAATTTCTTCATCGGATAGATGCTCTTGAAGAACGGCAAAGACGCCATCACCAACGCGACCGCCGTCGTAAACCAACGCGTCGGTGTAGGCCAGCACCGCGCGTTCGATGGGTGAGAAGCAGTCGGCGATTGTCCAACTCGGAATAGCGGCAATTTTTTCTTCGCTAATTCCCGCGGTGCGACACGACTTGCAGTGTTGCGAAAAAACAAACTGGCTACTGCGGGCCCAACCCACGCGCGTCTGGCCGAGTTCGCGTAGCTGGGGGTCGAGTAAGCGGGTGGGGCTTTGGTAGAGCGCGAACCCGCCGACCGCGTGGGAAAACACATCGGGGACTAGCGCGAATACCGTCCACCAATCACCGGGCGCGCCAGTGGCGGTTCCGGGGGTTTCGACTGGGCACCGGTCGGGTCCAAACATAAAGTCGTAGAGCGTGACTACCAACGGATCGGCATCGGCGCGCGGAACTTGGCGGAGACGGGGCACGGTACGAACCTCCTTGGTCGGTAGGTTCTGAGGGTATTGCTTATTTGGTTGTGGCGCGGGCCCGAATCTCTTGGTACGCCGGAATACTGGCCATGGGCGGGCGCTCACCGGTTTCAAGGCTTATTAACACGGGGTCGTAGTCGTCGGTGAAGCGGGCCAACTGAGTGCCGATGCGATCCGCGGGAATTCCTGCTCGTCGCAACGCGGTAACCAATACCTCCATAGCTTGCGGGCCGAGGTCGGCCAGAGTGCGGTTGCGATGCTCTCGTACCCCGAGGTCGGCTTGCGCGATGGCACCGATACCCGATTGAGCCACGATGTCGATGAGCAAACCGAGTTCAACCCCCCAACTCTCGACAAACGGAATCGTTTCGAGTTGGCTCCGCCGTCCCGCGTATTCGCCCGAAAGCGGTTGCACGATTCCGGTTAACTTGGGAAAGAGGGCCGAAATTACTGGTCGAGCCAATAATTCAGTAACCCGTCCGCCGCCGCTGGGGTCGCCGTGTAACGGGCGGCGGTAGTAACCCTTGACCAACTGTATTAGTGGGTCGCGCAGCAAAGGTTCGATCAAGCTGGTTACGAATTGCGGCTGAAAGTTACGCACATCGGCGTCGATCCAACAAATAATGTCGCCTTGGGTTGCGGCCAGAGAAAGCCAGAGGGCGTTGCCCTTACCGGTTCCGAGGGGCAGCGCTGGAAGTACTTCGGCCACGCTGAATACTTTGGCTCCTTCCCACTGCGCCGTTTCGGCGGTGCCGTCGGTGGAGTCGTCGTCCATCACTACGACTTCACTGATGAGGTCAGTTTTTTCCATGAGATTGCGGCGTACCGACGCCACGATTTGTCCGACGGTGGCTTCCTCGTTGCGCGCCGGCAAGCAGACAGTTATGGATAGGCCCAGCTCGCGTCGCAAATCATTGAGCAGATGAGGATCAAGCGGATGGGCCGATGATCGGGCGGCAGACATTACCTAGACATTACCTGGACATTACCCAGACATGACTGGGGTAATACGCCCCTTAGGGACAATACGCCCCTTAGGCCGATTTTGATAAAAGACTTGCGGAGGTCTGCCGCCGCGGTTATTATCTCTTCTAATAACGCGCTCATCGAGAGCGGCTGAGGGACAGGCCCGTAGAAGCCGCGGCAACCAGTACTCCGAGCCCATTAGGGCAAAGAGAACCAGGTGCCAATGCCTGAACGATGAGTTGCTGAGAACGGTCCTCCGTTCGAAGCGTTTTGTGAGCGCGTCGAGCAGGAGGACGCGCCGATTTGGCTCGTCTTCACCGAATAGTGATGTTGCGGTCGTACCCCGGGTTGATCTCGGCGTCCGCGTGAAGGGAGAGCTCAATGGCTCAGGTAACGACATTGATATGTCGAGAGTGCGGTCAGACTTATCCGGTTTCGCCGATTTATACCTGTGAGTACTGCTTCGGGCCGCTGGGAGTGGCCTACGACACCGAGGCTCAGAGGGCCGCGGTGTCGCGTGAATCCATAGCGGCCGGCCCACCATCGATCTGGCGCTATCACGATTTATTGCCGGTCGATCCGCCGAGTGATGTCAGCGCGCAAGTGGGTTATACCCCGTTGGTGCGAGCTGATCGACTCGCCGCGGTTTTGGGATTGGGCGAACTCTGGATTAAAGACGACACTCGCAACCCCACCAACTCATTTAAGGACCGCGTGGTAGCGGTGGCGCTGGCCAAGGCGCGGGAGTTTGGTATCAAAACTTTGGCTTGCGCATCAACCGGCAATTTAGCCAATGCCGTCGCCGCGGCCGCGGCGCGCGCGGGCTTGGACAGTTACGTATTCGTACCTGCCGATCTCGAGTTTGCCAAGATCGCCGCCACCGCGGTCTACGGCGCCAAGGTGGTTGCGGTCGATGGTAACTACGACGATGTGAATCGTTTGTGTATCGAGATCGCGGCCGAACAACCGTGGGGGTTCGTCAACGTGAACCTGCGGCCGTTCTACGCCGAAGGATCCAAGACATTGGCGTACGAGACTGCCGAACAATTGGGTTGGGAGACGCCCGACCATGTGGTGGTGCCCGTAGCGAGCGGTTCGTTACTCACCAAAATACGAGCGGGGTTTAACGACCTGTATTCGGTCGGACTGCTCGATGAAGAACCAACGGTGCGAGTGTCGGGAGCGCAAGCCGCCGGATGCTCGCCGGTCGCGACCGCGTTCGCTACTGGCGCCGATGTCATTCAACCGGTCAAGCCCACAACCATCGCCAAGTCGTTGGCGATTGGTAATCCGGCTGACGGTTATTACGCGCTCGACGCAGTACGCGATACCGGCGGCGGAGTGGCGGGAGTTAGTGACGAAGAGATCGTCGCCGGCATCCACTTACTGGCTCGCACCGAGGGCATCTTCGGAGAGACCGCCGCGGGCGTTACCGTGGCCGCGCTCAAACGCTTGGCCGAAACGGGAGTAGTGCGAGCCGACGAGCGAGTAGTGCTCTACGTAACCGGTCATGGGCTCAAGACCCTCGATGCGCTGGCGGGAGCAACCGCATCAACTGGTCAATCGAGCACCGGGCCAACCGCAGTCATTGCCCCGACCCTTGCCGACTTCACTCGGGCATTTCCTGAGACCCAGTCTGAATCCAATATAACGATCGGAGTTTGAGATGGCTGCTAACACCACTGCAGCAATAACGGTAAGGATCCCGACCCAGTTGCGCACCATCACTGGCGGGGCGGCCACGATCGAAGTGGAAGCGAGTTCAGTGGCCGAAGCCCTTACCGCGGTCGTCGGGTTGTACCCCGACTTCAACGATCGATTGTTCGATGATTCCGGCAGTCTGCGGAGGTTTGTCAATGTGTTCGTGGCCGAGGAAGATATCCGTTTTCTTTCGGGACTGGATACTCCGTTGCACGCGGGTCAAACGGTGAGCATTATTCCCGCGGTGGCGGGCGGCTAACTCAACCGGGGGGCCTGTAGTCGAGTCAGTTTAAACCGGCGCGACAAAAGTTAGTTGGGCCACGGCTAACGGAACTAAGTGTTCGCGGTCATCGTTTAGAACGACCACTCCGTTTTTATCGGTTCGTAATATCGCCGATTCGTGACCAGGTATTAGTCTCGCTTCGGAAAGAATATGCATGGCCGCGTCGTCGAGTTCAATTTTTTCGCTTACGCGGATAATGCGAATTTGACCAGGCGCGGCGGCGGCCAACGCGACCGCGCCGGTGGTGTCGGCGTGGTGATGTGAACCAGGAATCGGGTTGCCGTGCGGACAAGTGGCAGGGTCGCCGAGAAGTATGACCAACTTCTCTTCTACTTCAGCCGAGATGGCGTGCTCCCAGCGATCGGCTTCGCGGTGAACTTTTTCCCACTCCAACCCGATGATGTCGGTGAGCAATCTTTCGGCCAGCCGGTGGCGGCGCACGATCGAAGTGGCGATGGCGCGACCGGAGTCGGTGAGCCGCAATGACCGGTCGTCAAGGAGATCGGCGTAGCCTTGACCGATTAGACGGTTGACTTGTTCGGAGACGGTGGCGGCCGAGAGTCCGAGGCGTTCTACTAACCGGGCGCGAATGGGTACCACTCCTTCTTCTTCAATTTCCAAAATCGTTTCGAGGTATTCCTCGGTCGCATCGTGCATTTCGGCCATACCGCCAATGTACGCCCCGAGTTGGTCCATTTGCACTCTCGGGCCGAGAGTGCCAAAATGGTCTAGCACTCGGGACCTTCGAGTGCTAACGGCTCCGACCCCAGCCAAGCCGGCTAAGGGAATGGAGCGGAAGAATTAACTCAACCAAGAGGAGAGCAACACATCATGGCCAAGCAGATCGCCTACGGAGAAAACGCTCGCCGATCCCTCGAGATCGGTATGAACAAGCTCGCCGATGCCGTGCGGATAACGCTGGGACCCAAGGGTCGCAACGTGGTTCTCGAAAAGAAATGGGGCGCCCCTACCATCACCAACGACGGGGTTTCGATTGCCAAAGAGATTGACCTAGAAGACCCCTACGAAAAAATTGGGGCCGAGTTGGTCAAGGAAGTCGCCAAGAAGACCGACGATGTTGCCGGTGACGGAACTACTACCGCCACCGTGCTCGCGTGGGCCATGGTCCGTGAAGGTCTGCGCAATGTCGCGGCCGGCGCGAATCCGATGGTGCTTAAAAGAGGTATCGAAGCGGCAGTGATTACTGCGGTTGATTCGATCGAGAAGAGCGCCATTAAAGTCGACACCGACCCCGCGCAGATTGCCAACGTCGCGGCGATCTCGGCCGCGGATATTGAAATCGGTTCGATGATTGCCGAGGCTCTGCAGAAGGTCGGCACCGACGGCGTTATCACCGTCGAAGAAAGTCAGACCTTCGGTATGGAACTCGACCTCGTTGAAGGTATGCGGTTCGACAAGGGTTACATCTCGCCCTACTTCGTAACTGACCCCGAGCGTATGGAGTGCGTGCTCGACGACGCCTACGTGCTGCTCGTCAGCTCGAAGATCTCGGCCGTCAAGGACATGCTCCCCATCTTGGAAAAAGTGATGCAGGCCGGAAAGCCGCTCGTCATCATCTCCGAAGATGTTGAAGGGGAAGCGTTGGCCACTCTGGTCGTCAACAAGATTCGGGGCACGTTTAAGTCAGTAGCCATCAAGGCTCCGGGCTTCGGCGAGCGCCGCAAGGCCATGCTCCAAGACATCGCCGTCCTTTGTGGTGGTCAGGTTGTCTCCGAAGAAGTGGGTCTCAAGCTGGAGACCATTGGCCTCGACTTGCTCGGTACCGCCCGCAAGGTGGTTATCACCAAGGACGAGACCACCGTGGTCGAAGGGGCCGGCTCGAAGCAAGATGTGGCCGGCCGCATTGCTCAGATCCGTCAGGAGATTGAGAACACCGACTCTGACTACGACCGCGAGAAGCTCCAAGAGCGTCTGGCCAAGTTGTCGGGTGGGGTTGCCATCATCAAGGTGGGGGCAGCAACCGAAGTGGAACTCAAAGAGAAGAAGCACCGCATTGAAGATGCCGTGCAGACCACTAAGGCTGCGGTCGAAGAAGGAGTAGTCGCCGGTGGTGGCGTCGCTCTACTTCGTGCCCAAGAAAAAGTTATGGTCATGCTCAAGACGCTTGAGGGCGACGAAGCAACCGGAGCCAAGATCTTGGCTCGGTCGCTCGAAGAACCGTTGAAACAGATCTCGCTCAACGCCGGCCTCGAAGGCGGAGTTGTAGTCGAGAAGGTTCGCGCACTCAAGGGTTCCCACGGCCTCAACGCCGCTACGGGTGAGTACGAAGACCTGGTTAAGGCCGGTGTCATTGATGCGGCCAAGGTGACTCGTTCGGCGCTGCAGAACGCAGCTTCGATAGCGGCACTCTTCCTTACGACGGAAGTCGTAGTGGCCGACAAGTTGGAAGACAAGGGCGCGATGGCTGGCGGTATGCCGGGCGGCGACATGGGCGGCATGGGCGGTATGGACTTCTAGCCGGTTTGCTAACTGGTGGGGCCGTACGGCTCCTAAATAGTGTGACGAAGCGCCCGGCCCCTCGGCTGGGCGTTTCGCTGCGTAAGAACAGAAGCCGCGCTCCTCGCCTAGCCTTGACTTCGTGGAAACCGTAGAGGCCAGTAGCGGCTGGGGTGTGTTGCACCTGTTTTATGATGTCGACCCCGATGCGGGCGATCTGGCCGCCGCTGAGAGCATTCTGGCCGCGCTCAACTCGTTTACCGAGCAGGCTCCTCACCAAGTGTGCACCTTTGCGGTGCTGGGCCATAAAGCCGCTCTGGGGATAATGGCGATTGGCCCCGATCTAGCTCGGCTGCAAGTGTTGCAGCACGCGCTCAACCGCTCACCGTTGATTCCGACTTGGTCGTACTTTTCTCTCACCGAAGCATCGGAATACGCCATGACGGCCGACGACGAGCGCGACCGGCTGCGCACCGAAGAGTCGATCACCGATGCCACCGAGATCGAAACTCGGCTGGAGGCTTGGAACGAGCGGATTGAGCATTATCGCGAACAGCGCATCCATCCGCAGCTTCCTGACCGCAAAGCGATTTCGTTTTATCCGATGTCGAAGCGGCGTACTGGCACCGACAATTGGTACGCCCTTTCCTTCGCCGAGCGTAAAAATTTTATGATGGGCCACGCCGCGGTCGGCCGGCGCTACGCGGGACGCGTGACTCAATTGATTACCGGTTCGACCGGGCTCGACGACTGGGAGTGGGGCGTGACGTTGTTCGCCGACGATCCGGGTGAGCTCAAAGCCATCGTGGCCGAGATGCGCTTCGATGAAGTGTCGGTCCGGTTCGCTGAGTTCGGTCCGTTCATCACCGGCTTGGTGTTGGAGCCAGCCGTTGCCCTGCGTCGAGTCGGAATCAGTTCGTGAGCGAAACTCCGCACGCGGTTTCGGCCTCGGATCTATTGCGCTGGGCCGAGACCCTCTCGGCCGTGGCTCGCACCGGTATGGGCTTCACCCAGAGCCTTTACGAAAAAGAGCGTTTCGACGAGATACTCAAAGTGGCGGGTGACATCCGGGCCGCGGCTATTGAAGAGGCCGAGTCCGATGGTCTCTACGAGGAGTGGCTGGCCTCGGTAGGTAGCGGAGTGGAAGGTTACGTAACGCCCAAAGTGGCGGTGGCCGCGGTGGTAGGTAACGAGAATAAAGAGATTTTGTTGACCCAGCGAGCCGACTCGGGCGTGTGGCTCTACCCAGTGGGTTGGGCTGATGTGGGCTACTCGCCGGCCGAAATCGCAATCAAGGAAGTCTTTGAAGAAACTGGAATTGAAGTGGTGGTCGAATCGCTTATTGCGGTGTTCGACGGTTTGCGGTTGGGTTTCGCGCGCCTGCCGATGTACTCACTGTTGTTTAACTGTCAGATGATCGGTGGCGAACTTAAGGGTCACCCGCTCGAAACGGCCGCGGTGGGTTTCTTCGCTCGCGACGCGTTGCCCTGGCCGCTGGCCGGTGGTGCCCGCTGGGTCGAGACGGCGTTTGCCGCTATCGACGGCGAGCGGCGGCCAGTTGATTTTGATTTGCCCCGCATCCCACCGTGGCGTGACGACCCCGAAAACGCGACTGGTTAACTAAGTTCGCTCATCCGGTAGAGCGGATGCAGTTCGACATCAATCGCCGCGAGTGCTTCGGGCCCGCCGGCTTCGCGATCGATTACGCACAGCGCGTGTTCGACGATTGCCCCGCAGTCGCGCAGGTCGCCGCAACTGGTTACCACTTGTCCACCCGAAGTGACGACATCTTCGACCACGGTGATGCGCCGACCGGCGAAGTCTTGGCCCTCGGCCAACTTACGGGTGCCGTACTCCTTGGCCGCTTTGCGCACGAACACCACCGGCACGCCCATGACCTGCCCCAGCATCACCGCGAGAGGCACCCCGCCGAGCTCAAGGCCGGCGAGAAACTCAGTACCCGTAGGGACTAGCGGGGCGAGCGCTTCACCGATCGATCGCAGTAGCGCAGGGTCGCTCTCGAAAAGATACTTGTCGAAGTACTCGTGGCTAACTGCGCCCGAGCGGAGGGTGAAGGTTCCGGTGAGATGCGAGGTGAGAAATATTTCGGCAGCGAGTTGGTCGCGGTCGGGCACTAGCTAACTCCTTGGTCAGACGGTCGGGTTAGGAACGCGACTCAACTCGTCGAGCAGCATGCGGGTGAGCGACTCGCGCCCTTGCGAATTTTCCCAGTTGCTACCGATGCGATGGTGATCGACGAGGCCGAGGGCTTGCGGCGAGAGGGTAAGCATGTCGGTGGCAATTTTGCTGAGCGCGGTGGGCTCGATTTCTTCGCCGTAGGCGGGGAAGCATTCCAACCCGTCCCAGAGTGAATCGAGTCGGCGGGTTTCGGCGCCCAAACTGAGATCACCATCGGGGTCGTCAAGTCGCACGATCACCGCTTCCCACAACTCGTCGTGGCGACAACCGGCGGGCAACGCGAATTGGGCGACGGGATGGAGGCGCCATTCGAGCACGAGGTCGTCGGCCCCGTCGGCGCGGTCGATTGGGGTCAGCCAAGTTTGGGTGCCGTTGAGATAACTGTCGATGGGTGGTCCGAGGTATTCGTCGAGCGCGCGCACTAGTGGCGCGTCGATGGTCCACACGGTGGTGGGAGTTAGCGAAGACATCGCTTGAGAGTAACCCGATGCAGTAACGCGATGTCCAGTCGGGAGTCGTAGACCGAGTGCCCGTTTAGCCATCCAACGGGTGCCCGTGATCATCTACGAGGGGAATGAATCCATGCGCCAACGCCTTAATCCGCCCGTTACTTTTTCTCGCTTTTCCTGCCCGCCGTTGTTAGTAATGGTTGTGGGGCTGATGTTATTTATCGGTGCGGGATTTGCCCTGACCGCCAGTTCGGCCGGTGCCCAGATGACGGCCGACTCCGATCCGACGGCCGCAGTCACTGCGTGCGTTGCCGCGGCGATTCCACTGCAGCCCACCGAGATCGACTCCGATCTCACGATCGCGAAGTTCGATTCGAGTCTGGGCACCCTGCTCGAGGTGACGGTACCGAGCCGAATCATCCACCTTGACACCCACGCGGCGTTCGAGAATACCGCCCAGACTCCGGTGGTATTTGCCGCCACCATGAATTACCAAGCCATCTTCACTGCGCCGCCGACGCTCGGTGCGTCGAACACGATTGTCGGTTCAGTAGCGCGGGTTCCGTCGCAAACTCTCAGCGCGTTCGACGGAACGATGGATTTTTCCGGCGCGAGTTCGGTGAGTCAAACTCCGACTGCATGGGATGTAGCCGCGGCGCCATTCGCGAGTACCGAAGTGAGTGTGCTGGAAGAATTTTCGGGTGCGGGTTCGGTGGCGTTCGGCATGGCCACGGTGATCGGTGAGACTTTCACCGGCGGCGGCGGCAATGTGCAGGCCCGCATCACCACTTCGGCGTCGGCCGCAGTCGAAGTTTGCTATCGCTTTGCGCCGCCCGCGATCCCTACCGCGCCGCCCGAAATCGTTCCGCCTTCAACTCCGACCGAGATCGTCCCCGCGGCGGCGCCGAGCCTCCCCCGCACCGGCGCGGCCGCGGGGCCGTTACTCGCTACCGCACTGGCTGCGCTGGTAGTGGGGGGATTGCTGATGGTGGGTGCCCGCCGACCCCGGTTGGTCTAGCCCGCCCCCCGTCTAGCTCGCTCCGCGCCTAGCCCGCCCCCCGCCTCCCTTTCGCTCGGGGCGGGAACCGCCTATCGTTACTGGTCGTGGAGCAATACGACCGCTTATCCTCGCTGGACGCCAGTTTTCTGCGCTTAGAACGCCTCGAAACGCCTATGCATGTGGGCGCCTTGAGCGTATTCGACGGTCACGGTTTGATGGGCGCCGACGGCCGTTTTCGTATCAACGAGGTCGTCGAACTGGTCGAATCTCGGTTGCATTTGATTCCTCGCTTCCGCAAGATTGTGCAAAATGTTCTACTCGACGCGGGCGAGCCGATTTGGGTCGACGACGAGCGGTTCGATATTGGTTACCACGTTCGACTCACCGCGCTGCCGGCTCCCGGTTCGCGCTCACAACTGCTCGCGTTATTTGAGCGAATCCAGTCGCAGGTACTCGACCGCAGTCGTCCACTATGGGAACTTTGGTTCGTTGAGGGCTTAGAAGACGGTCATGTCGCGCTCATTCAAAAAACTCACCACGCGCTGGTCGATGGAGTTTCGGGGGTAGATGTAGCTACCGTGCTCATGGACTTTTCACCCGAGACCACAATGATGGAAGCACCAAAATGGAAGCCGCGGCGAGCACCGACCCCCGCTCGCCTATTCCTCGATTCGGTGCAAAGCAATCTCACCAGTCCGCGTGAAGCAATCCGCTCGCTTCGGCGCGCGGTCGAGATTCCTCAACAAGCGGTGAATCAGATCAACGACTTGGTGCGCTCATTGACCTCGCTCGCTACCGGCGGCATCATCGCCCCGCACACTTCGCTCAACGAAAAAGTAGTGGGGCGGTCGCGTCGTTTTGGCTTGGCGCGCGTCTCACTTTCCGATGTGAAGTTGGTGCGGCGCGCGTTTGGCGGCACGGTCAACGATGTCATCCTCGCGGGCGTGGGCGGCGGACTCGGTCGGTTGCTCGAAGAGCGGGGCGAGCTCCATCCCGATCTCGTACTCAAGGTGTTTTGCCCCGTCTCGGTGCGCGACGAGAGCGAACACATGGCCCTCGGAAACCGAATCTCAGCAATGTTTATTCCGCTAGCAGTGGGTGAGCCCGATTCGGTGACGCGGCTCGTTGGGGTGCAGGCCGTCACTTGTGACCTCAAAGAACGCGAGCAAGCCGTCGGCGCGGCCGTCCTGCTCGATCTCACCCAGTACGCCGCGCCCACCGTCCTCGGTTTGGCCGCTCGATTAATTCACCACCAGCCGTTCGTGAACTTGGTGTGCACCAATGTGCCCGGACCGCAAACCCCGCTCTACTGCATGGGGGCGCGATTGCTCGAGGCTTACCCGATGGTTCCGCTTACGCGTAATCTCAATTTAGGTGTGGCTATTCTTTCGTACTGTGGTGAATTGCACTTCGGGTTGCTGGGTGATCGCGATTTATGGCCCGATATGGAAGTGCTAGAAGCGGGTATTGATGACGCGTTTTCTGAAATGGCCAAGCGGGCGGTCGAAGAGTTGACCGCGCGCGAGGAAGTTTTTGTTGATCCGGTTTCGCGGTCAGATCAGTGAGCGAAATCTGGGAGCTCAGCGCCACTGAAATCGCCGACGGAGTACGTGAGCAAAAACTTTCGGCCCGCACCGTTCTCGATGTTCATCTTGAGCGCATCGAACGCCTCGACCCCGCGCTGAATTCAGTTTGCTTTCTCGACATCGACGCGGCGCGTGCGCAAGCCGACCACATTGATGCGCGGGTGGCCGCAGGCGAAGACCCCGGCCCGCTGGCGGGAGTTCCGATCGGAGTTAAGGAACTGGTTTCGGTCGCGGGTTGGCCCGACACGGAGGCGTCGATGGTCTATCGCGATCGAATAGCCGAGACCGACGATTCCGAAGTGGCGCGCCTGCGAGCCGCGGGCGCGGTTGTCACCGGGCTAACTACGGCGGCCGAATTCGGCACAGTCAGTTTCACCAACACTCCGCTCCACGGCATTACCCGTAACCCTTGGAACCTTGAGCGCACTCCCGGCGGGTCTTCGGGTGGCTCGGCCGCCGCGGTGGCGGCCGGCCTGTTCCCGATCGCCACCGGTGGTGACGGGGGCGGCTCGATCCGTATTCCCGCGGCTTACAGCGGCCTTTTCGGTCTCAAATCAACCTTTGGTCGAGTCGGGCGCGACCCCGGACCGTTCCCCGGCTCGCTGATTCCCGTGCGGGGCCCGATGGCGCGCACGGTACGCGACGCCGCCCGCTACATCGATGCTGTCGCCGGTCCGACCGACGGTGACCCAACTTCGCTACCGACACTAATTGAGAATTATGAACACGAAGTGGTGTCGGGCGCGGCGGCCGATCGTTTACGCGGTCGGCGAGTGGCGTTTGTTTCTTCTTTTGGTTTCGCGGCGGCCGAATCCGCGATGGCTGAACAAATCGAAGCGTGGTCCGCAGTGCTCATCGATGAACTAAAAATGGAACGCGTCGAAGTAGAGGTCGATTTTCCGAAGCCCGGAAGTTCGTGGGGGATACTCGCCACTCTCGACGACATGGCGTGGCACGCTGACGACGTGAAAGACCATCTTGGCGAACTCAGCACAGTGGCGCGTTTGCAGTACGAGTCGTTCATTAACTTGCGCCCCGAAATAATCGCCAAGTCGATACGCCAACGTCAGGGAGTGCTTGATGCAGTGAGCGCACTGTTTTCTAAAATCGATATCTTGATTACTCCCACCACACCCAAACCCGCACTGTTGGCCGAGGGAGAGTTGATGGGCGAACTCAACGGCGAGACGACGACATTATTTAATCTGTCGGCACCGTTTACCGCGTTGTTTAATCAAACCGGTCAGCCCGCCGCGAGTATCCCCGCCGGTTTTATTGACGACCTGCCGGTTGGCCTCCAAGTGGTTGCTCGGCGGCACGACGACCTTGCCTGTTTGGGCGCGGGCGCGGTGCTGGAAGAACTCCGCCCGTGGCCGTTGCTGGCGCCGTTCGCCTATTCGTAACCACGCATTCGGGTAGGGTTCATCTGTGAGCGCCCCCAAGCGGGAGCCCAGTGACTCGAACCCAGCGCTGAGGCCAACCCCGACAAAACCTCGTCCGCCCAAGCAAGAACAAGAGGCGGCCTCAGAGGATGTTATTGAAGTGGCGCCCAATGTCATTCGCATGCAGTTACCGATCTGGATGCCGGGCCTCGGTCATGTAAATACTTACGGAATCATCGACCGCAATGGTCTGGCCGTGGTCGACCCCGGTTTGCCCGGTCCATCATCGTGGCGCGCACTCAAGACTCGACTAAAAGTGGCTGGTTTCAAACTTAAAGATATTCATACGGTGGTAGTTACCCACTCCCATCCCGATCATTTTGGCGGGGCCGGTCGCATCAAGCACGAGGCGGGTGCCAACTTGATTACCCACCGCGCGTTCACGACTTGGTCGCTGGAAGAAACTTCGCGTCGCAATCATCTTTCGAGTGAGGAAGAAGCGATCGAAACCGAACGACTGGCGGCCGCGGCCGCGGTTTCACTCGACTTAGGCGCGGAAGAGATCCCGACCATTGCTGACCACGCCGATGACTACGCCGACGACCGGTTGCGCGCGAACCCGACGATTGAGGATCAGAAAAATTCGGTGCCGTGGGGCGGCGAAACTCCTTGGGGGGGCACGAAGCACAAGATGCCACCGTTGCGACGCCGATTGATGTTGCAGGCGCTGCGGCGAGTATTCCGTCCGCCCAATCCGAGTCAGCGGGTAGTACACGGTGAGCGGTTGCAGTTGGGTGACCGCGAGTGGGTTTCGATTCACACGCCGGGCCACACCATCGACCATCTTTGTCTTTATGATCCCGAGAACGGAGTGCTGCTTTCGGGCGACCATGTACTGCCGTCGATCACTCCCCATATCGCGGGCGTGGGCAACGGCGCCGATGCGCTGCAGTCGTACTTACAAACTCTCGACCTCGTAGCCGCGCTCGACGGAGTGCGGCTCGGTTTGCCGGCTCACGGGCACCCGTTTGGCGATGTGCCGGGCCGAGTGGCCGCGATCAAGGAGCATCACGAGGAACGCATGCAATTGCTGCTCGCCGCCTCGGCCGCCATTGGTCCGGCCACGGTGGTTGAGCTTTCCCACGAGATTTTCCCCGCTAAGCATTGGGGAGTAATGGCGGAGAGCGAAACCTTTGCTCATCTTGAACATATGGTGTTGGTGGGTGAGACCGAGCGGTGGCGCGATGACGAAAGCCGCCTCATTTATCGAGTCGCGCCCGGTTAAACCGACGCGGGTCCCCCGCTGCGAGGCGATACCCTAATGAGCGTGGGTAGTGATGATCTCACCAGCGAGTGTGTTGATTTATTAGGACAACTAATTCGCAACGCGTGCGTCAACGACGGTCGGGTTGAATCGGGTGGCGAAGTGCGCAGCGCCGATCTGTTGGCGGATTACCTCGGCTCCACTGGCCTCGATCTCGAACGCTACGAACCCCAACCGGGCCGAACCAGTCTGGTCGCCCGCATCGAAGGCACCGATCCTACGGCACCCACCCTCATGCTCATGGGGCATACCGATGTAGTGCCGGTTAATCCCGACGGTTGGAGCCGCGATCCATTTTCGGGTGAGTTGGTCGACGGTTTCGTTTGGGGTCGCGGTGCAGTCGACATGCTTAACCTCACCGCTACCCAAGCAGTTGCTTTTCGTCAGTTGGCGGAGTCGGGGTTTCGCCCGCGCGGCACCCTCATCTTTTTAGCGGTGGCCGACGAAGAGGCATCGGGAGTCTGGGGCGCCGAATATCTCACCGAGAAAAAACTCGACGAAGTTAAAGCCGATTATGTCCTCACCGAGTCGGGCGGTTTCCAAATGTCGTCATCGAGCGGAGTGCGTTTACCGGTAATGGTTGCGGAAAAGGGAACCTACTGGTCGAAGATCCGTATCAAAGGAACTCCCGGTCACGGTTCGCAACCCCACCGCACCGACAACGCGTTAGTTACCGCGGCCGAAGTAGTGCGTCGAATCGCGCAGTACGACCCCGCCGCCAGTATCCACGATGTGTGGCGGCGCTACGTCGAGGGCATGGGCTATCCGCCCGAGATTGCGGCCGCGTTGGTCGACCCCGACATGATTCCCACCGCCTTGGCGGAAATGCCGATTGGTATGGCCCGCATGATTCACGCCTGTACTCACACCACCTTTTCGCCCAATGTTGCTCACGGCGGCACTAAGACCAATGTGGTTCCCGACCTCGTCGAACTCGAAATTGATATTCGCACGCTCCCCGGCCAGACCGGCGAAGATGTGCGAGCGATGCTCGACGAAGCCATCGGCGACCTTAGCGACCGAGTCGAGATTACAGCTCGTGATGACCCGTCAAGTGAATCGCCAATCGACACTCCCCTGTGGGACTCACTTGAACGGGTGTCGGGCCGGTTGGTTGAGGGTTCAGCACTAATTCCGTTTCTTATGGTGGCCGCTACCGACAATCGCTACTTCCGACGTGCCGGTTCGGTGGGTTACGGCTTTGGTTTGTTCAGTCGGAGATTGCGATTTGAAGATTACGCTAAAATGTTCCACGGTAACGACGAGCGGGTTGATGTGGAGTCGCTCGCGTTGTCGGAACAACTTTGGGAAGCAGTAGCGCGCGACTTTTTGGAATAGCAACCAACTTTGCCCCCGCGCAACGCGTGTTTTCTATCTACTCACCACTTTGTTCGCGTAAGAATTTTTCTACTTCGCGACCAAGTTCG